>CAZLJY010000005.1:0-55002 GCA_964559945.1 uncultured Gammaproteobacteria bacterium
CCATCTGTTGGAGCACCGCCAAGGACGCATCGTCTTCGGTTTGTGCCCGCAGGACGGACACTTTGTCGCTCAGCTTCATCGCCAAAAGGGTTTCATCTAAAGCGGTTCGGTCGTGGCTCGGGTGGGCCATCATGCCTGGCGACAGGGTGCCGAACCCTAACCATTGCAGTTCGCGGCGCAATGCATCTCGCTCCCGATCACTGAGAAAACCTGCCAGAACGACTGTCCATTGACCGTCCCAGGGTTTTGTTGTCAGGTGATAGATGCGCCTGGCCGCGCTGCGATAACTGCGCAGCCCTTTGGCGCTGAAGCTGTAGTAAGAACGTCGGCCAAGCTGTTCGCTGGTCAGCCAGTCATCCTGAGAAAGCCGATAAACCGAGGTACGAATCAAACGCTCATTCAAGCCCAATGGCTTCAGTGCCTGAATCAAGCTTCCTAGCCAGACACAGTTGCCATGCTGGGAAATCACGTCACCGAACACCGTCATGATCAATGACCCGGCGCGAATGGGCCGGCGGTTAGCAAACCCCTTGATTAGCGGGTTCAGAGTGTCGCTGTTTTGGATAGCAGCAGGCATCAGCGAGGGTGATTGCTCATTAACATGACAATTTTATGATACAGAAAATCTATTTACGATTGGGATTAAAGTATCATTTTGTCCGAGGCAGTGGATGCCGTCGAACTCAATGTAACGCAAACCCCGAGTGCCGGGCCAATATTGCTCTAAATTCCTGGCTATGCAGAAACCCGGAAAACCGCACAGGCAAATCGCAATGGACCAAACGGTAGACACTCAAAAGGCTAACCCATTGGACGTGGATCAGTGGCTGGAGATTACCCGCTTGCTGCTGCTTAGCCGGGCATTGGACCATTTGGAAGAAAGTGAGTTAGTGCCGGCCAGGCGAGTGTTTAATCAATTCTCCGCTCGCGGGCACGATTTTGCTCAGATTTTGTTGGGCAGCATGTTGAACCACACTCACGACGGCGTGACCGGATATTATCGATCCCGCCCCTTGGCGCTGGCCCTAGGATTAACGCCAGAGGATGCGTTGGCCGCGCCACTGGCCCAAAGTGGCAGTTACAGCGATGGCCGAGATATTGGTGTTGTGTGCAATCTCCCCGGCGCCGGCCGACTGGCGCGAGGTGCAACCCTGCTGCCAATGAGCGGCGGGGTTGGCGCCCAGTACACACCCGCGGTGGGCTGGGCCCAGGCTGTTGCTTATCGCAGTGGTCATCTGAGACAAGCTCAATGGAAGGGAGCTATTGCGGTGGCTACTGGGGGTGATGCCTCGGCCTCCACGAATGGGTTTTGGTCGGCGCTCAATATCGCCACCACCAATAAGCTACCCATGTTGTTTTATCTTGAAGACAACGGTTACGGAATCTCCGTGCCGGCACCGCTGCAGACTCCAGGTGGGGATCATGTGGCTAACCTGGCAAGTTGGCCCCAGCTGAATATTATTGATGGTGATGGCACCGATCCGGCGTTAACCCCGGGGCTGATTGAGCAGGCGGTGAGCCACTGTCGCGAAGGTCATGGGGCGTGCCTGCTGCGGCTGAAGGTGCCGCGCCTTTGCGGTCATACCTTTCAAGATACCCAAACCTATAAAAGCGAATCGTTCATCGCCGATGAGCAGGCCAGGGACCCACTACCGAAGCTGAAGGCTTGGTTAGATCGCGAGGGCATGCTGAATGAGTCCGGCTGGCAGGCCCTTGAAGCGGAAGTCTCACAGCAGGTGCGCAATGGGCTAGCTGAGGCTGAGTCTAGGCCCGAACCCGATCCGAGCCAGTTGCGTCGCTTTGTGACTGCAGAAACTCGGTCTGACGGCGGCCCTGTGCTGCCCATGATGGGCGGTTTGGCCGCCGATCAGCATCGATTTCCCCAATCTAGCGACGAACCGGCACCCAGCGGCCAGCGTATCAATCTGATCACCGCCATTCGTCGCACCTTGGATGCCGAGCTTAAGAGTAATCCTCGAGTCTTGGTATTCGGTGAGGATGTGGGGCCTAAAGGCGGTGTCCATGGTGCAACCTTGGGGTTGGCTGATGATCACGGTGAGGACCGGGTATTTGATACCAGCCTTTCCGAAGAGGGCATTATCGGCCGATCCGTAGGGATGGCAGTGGCGGGGTTAATGCCGGTGCCAGAAATTCAATTTCGCAAGTACGCGGAACCTGCCGCCGAGCAGATCACTGATGCCGGCACCATGCGTTGGCGCACCGCCAATCGCTTTGCTTGCCCTATGGTGGTCCGCGTACCCGGCGGATTTGCCCGTCGCGGGGATCCTTGGCATTCCATGTGTGATGAAGTGGAGTGGGCCCATAAGGTGGGCTGGCAGGTGGCAATGCCTTCCCATGCTGAGGATGCGGTTGGATTGTTGCGTGCCGCTTTGCGTGGACACAACCCCACGGTGTTTTTCGAACATCGCCATCTTTATGACAATGCTTGGTCGCGCCGGCCTTATCCGGGAGATGACTATCTGCTGCCCTTTGGGCAGGCAGCCACGGTCACAACTGGCGACCGGCTGACCATAGTGACCTGGGGCGCGATGGTGGAACGATGCCAACAGGTTGCCGAAAAACGAAAGGGCACCATTGAGGTGTTGGATTTGCGCACCATTAGCCCTTGGGACAAAGAAGGTGTGATGGCTTCGGTGAAGAAAACCGGACGCTGTTTGGTGGTCCATGAGGACAACCTCACTGCCGGATTTGGCGCGGAGGTGGCGGCGGTGCTGGCGGACGAAATGTTCTGGGCGCTGGATGCGCCGGTGCGCCGGCTCACCATGCCGGATATCCCCAGTCCCCATAACCTGGCGCTTCTCAATGCGGCGGTTCCTGGTACAGAGGATATTGACCGTGCCGTAGCGCGGCTGTTGGCCTTATGAGTTCGCTGGATATTGTTTTTGCCGAGCAGGCTGAGGGGACTCGAGCCAAGCTCAATCGGTGGTTGGTGTCGGTGGGTGATCAGGTACAGGCCGATCAGCCGGTGGCCGAACTGGAAACCGATAAGGTGACGGTGGAAATCGCTGCGCCATCCGCGGGATATGTGGCAGAGCAACTGGCAGAACTAGACCAAGAGCTGGAACCGGGCGCCTTGCTGGGCCGGTTGTCTGAGACACCGATTCAGGCGGTTGGCAATGACACCGAAATAGCCGTGTCGTTTGTCACCGAAGATAACGAGGGGACAGCGGCAACACTGGGACGCTGGCTGGTAGAGCCGGGCCAGCAGGTGGCCAAAGAGCAACCGCTGGCGGAAGTGGAAACCGACAAAGTGGTGCTGGAAATTGTTGCGCCGGCCCATGGGGTGGTCCATAGCTTGGCGGTCCAGCCTGGTCAGTCGCTGGTGCCCGGAGATTTACTGGCGATCTTAAGCGGCTCCGCTGAGCCTTCCATGGAATCAACAGACCACGGCGATGATCGCGCGTCCCAGCGCATCAGTCCGGCAGTGCGCAAGTTGATGGATCAGTACGGGATTGACAGCCTGAAACTGATTCCCGGCACCGGCGAAGGCGGTCGGGTCACTCGGGATAACTTGCTGTCTTGGCTGGAGCAACGGGCACCCGAGGTGGGAACGCCGGAGAGCCACCGGGTACCTCACAGTCCAATGCGCCGAGCCATCGCGCGCAACATGATGGACTCGATTCGCAAATCGCCTCATGTCACCAGTTTGTTTGAGGCCGACATGAGCGCGGTGGCCGCCCACCGAGCGGCCAACAAAGCAGCCTTTGCTGAGGCTGGCGCCAAGTTAACCTACACCGCCTATTTTGTGGCGGCAGCGGCACAGGCGATGAAAGCCGTACCCCAAGTGAACAGCCGCTTCCATCAAGACCACTTGCAGCTTTTCGACGATATCAATATTGGTGTGGGTACCGCGTTGGGTGACGATGGGTTAATTGTGCCGGTGATCCCCAAGGTGCAGGACTTGTCGCTGCAAGATTTGGCGGCTGACTTGTCGGACAAAACCGAGCGCGCCCGCAGTGGCAAGCTGACTCAGGAAGATCTGCGCGGTGGCACCTTTACCATTTCCAATCATGGGGTGTCTGGAAGCCTGCTGGCCTCTCCCATCATTATTAATCAGCCGGAAGTGGCCATCTTGGGAATAGGCAAACTGGAAAAGCGGGTGCGGGTGGTTGAGGTGGATGGCGAGGACCAAATCCAGATTGTGCCCAGCTGCTACGTCACCTTATCTATTGATCACCGTGCGCTGGATGCCTTTCAGACGAATGCTTGGCTGGCGGCGTTCGTTAACGCCCTGGAAACCTGGCCGACCGATAATTAAGGGTCTTAGCCTACCCAGTCTGGCTCCGCCGGCCCCACCAGCCATTGAGGGTAATGGGACTGGAACAGTAGCTTCATCATTCCTCGAGGTTTGAACCGTTGCCAGTTGTCCTCTGGCTGAGCTAAGCGATCTGCCAGCGCAATCAGCGCTCTAGCGTTAAAGCCCAGGCCTACATGAGGGCCACCCACATGAATGTTTTGCACGTCGCTGCGGTGGGAGTTTTCCACCGTGCCTTGCCACGCCACGATGCCATCGGTTCGGGTGTACAACGCCGTGGTGGGGACTGGCGGCGGGGTCGCAATGCCGTCCAGCAGTTCGCGATCGGCGTCCAGCGAATTCTGGGTTACATAGTTATACAGACGCAAAATGTTGGTGGTTTCTGGCGCGCCGCGAAACGGACTACCCATGGTAATGACTTGGCGCACCTGGTCGGGCATGTCTCTGGCCAGTTCGCGGGCATAGATGCCGCCCAGGCTCCAGCCCACCAGACTGACTTTTTTGCCGTAGCGCCGGTTGAGATTGGCAATGCGATCAGCAATCTTGCCCCGCAGTTCCTCTGAATAGCCTAGATTGGTACCGAGCTTCCAACGATGGCTGGCATAACCCAAACCGGCAAAGTAGCGACGCAGGGGCCAAGTTGCGCTAGAACTGGTCAGAAATCCGGGTAAAAACAACACTGGATGGCCGTCACCACGGGGCAAAAACCGGCGCAGCGCAAACATCGGCGCCATGCTGGCAGCATCCAGCGCCACACGGCCTTCCATTGCCAATAAGATTAGCGATGGGGGTTGGGTATTTTTGGAGGGCTTAACCTTCCCGGTCATGTCTGTTCCTTCAGATACGATTCCAACTGGTCAGCGCAGTTTTGCAACTTATCGAGTTGGTCTTTCAGTTCGCTGCGCTGAGGCGTTGATGGGGCATCAGTGGACGAACTGAGGGGTTCATCTTCTTTCAGATCCAGCGCCGCTTCTAGCTCTTCCAGCGAACCGCGCAATAACTGTCCCAGGCGTTCCGGGTCTGGAACGATGCTGGCGCAGGAGGTAATGCCAATCGACAGCCTTCCTGCATAACTGAATATTACCAGAATCAGTCCAAGACCATCGATTAATGGCGCTGTGCCATAGGTGCCCAATACCTTGGCGCCGCCCAGGTAAAGGGGTTTCTGGGGTCCTGGCACATTCGTAATAACCAGATTGAAAAAGGGTCGCCGGCCATCACCCAAGCTGGTGCGCGAATACAGTCGAGCGGCCAGCGCAGCGGTTTGGGTGGGAATAAGCTCTATCAATCGATGGGCGGGCAGGGCACCAGAGTAGGCTTTTGAGCTGCTGGCATTGGTGTGAATCTGTTTCAGCCTGGCAAGGGGGTCATCCAAATGGGTCTCAAGTCCCACCAGCATGGCTGAAACCTGGTTGCCGCCGGTGCCTCGTTGATTGCGGGTGCGCACGGAAATGGGCGCCATGGCCACCAGTGGCTTATCCGGCAGATCGTCTTTTTCTTTCAGATAAGCACGCAGCCCACCGGAACAAATGGCGAGAACCACATCATTCACTGTGGCGCCTTTGACCCGGTTTTTTATGGTTTTGATTTGCGCCAGGGGTAAATCCACCGCCGCAAAACTGCGCTTGGCGGACACGGGGGCGTTAAACCGGCTTTGGGGTGCACTGAGGGGTAAGGTCGGCGGCTTGAGTTTTTTCACTCGTGACACGCCATAAAGGCGCGCCGCGCCGCTGCCCAATTCCTTGATTAACCCTGGCAAAGTGCGAGCCTTCCAGCCTAGCCTCGCTGCCGCGTTGACCGCTAGCCTTGCGGTGCTGGGCAACTCATCAGGCTCCCATCCATCGTCATCGGGCACTGGCCGTGGATCGCGAGTCAAATCCATCAAAACGCCCATCAGTTCGGCCCCCGATCCGCCATCAATTGCGGCATGGTGAACTTTGCTGATCATCGCCCAGGATCCGGGTGCCAGGCCCGGGACGGTATTAATCCCTTCAACGAAAGCCAGTTCCCACAAGGGCCGGCTGCGGTTTAGTGGTCGGGAAAAGCTCTGGGCTGCCATCTCCCGCAGCTCATCCAAGCCGCCGGGTGCGGGCAATGCCCAATGGGGCAGGTGAAAGCTCAATTCGAAATCCGGGTCGTTGAGCCATTGGGGGTGAGTCATGTGCAAGGGCACTTCCAGCAGCCGTTCCCGCAACATGGGTGCTAGTGGCAGGCGGCTTTTAATGTGCTGGCAAAAGCGCTGATAGCCGAAATCCGCCGGTGCATCGCTTGCATCCAGCAGATAAACACCGCCAATGTGCATGGGCGAACGGGCGTTTTCCAGGTAAATGAAGGCCGCGTCCAGGCCGGAGAGTGATCGCATGGGGCAACCTAATAAAAGGGGCAAAACATCCTGCCAGTTGCAGCACCGGTGCGCAATTAAGTGCCGGTGTGAGCGTTATCGATGTTTGCGCCCAGTGCCCAGCCCGGAAACCTGCCGGTTATTGGCTGGGTTCAGTTAAATGATTTGACAGTCGCGTGATGGCGTCATCCCATTGTTTAGAGGCTCGCTCAAGGTAGGTCTTTGCTCGGTGTAGTTGTTCATGCTGCAGCCGGTATCGAGTTTCGCGGCCAACACGATGACGTGAAATAAGCCCTGATTGCGTGAGGGCATCTAAGTGACGACTGATGCCTTGACGAGTCAGGGAAAAACCCTCCGTTAAGCTGGATAAGGATTGTTCAGACCCATCCAGCAACTTGTGGATGATGGTGAGGCGCGTTTTATCGCCCATTGCGGCAAAGATCGCCGCAATTTCTGGCGAGGTTTCTGAAATCCTATGCACGGAGATACCGAGTAAGGTTTTCCCCTTGAATGTTCCAGCCCTCTTGGTTGCCCCGCATCAATTCGATGCGCCTAGACTCGGGTAATTTGGAAAAACCCGATTCGGTGATTGTTAGGCGCGTGCCCATGGGTGTTTGGTGCAATTCAAATTCAACAAGAAGTCCCGGCTGAGTTTCATCGGGCGCTATTGACGGATCTTCCGAGTCATACCACCGAAATGAGAATAGGCGCTGGGGCTCCATGGATTCAATATAGGCTAGCCAAGGTACCTGTTCATGGCCGGGATAAGTCATCCGACCGGTGGATTTACCGCCAATCTCAAAGGGTTGGTCTAGGGCAACAAGAAACCAGCTGCCAAACTCCTTGTAATCGGTGAGTGCTTTCCAGACCTGTTCAATGGGTGCATTGAGCTCGACGGTTTTTACAATGTTGTCCGGGGTATTCGCTGACATTTTTTTCTCCTTGCCCAATTTATAGACCAGAAGAGCTTAATACGCAACAAAAATGTTGCGTATTAATAGTGATCCTGCACCTGTAATGACCCGTCCGCTGGCGTCAAACGGCTAACGGTCGTGGTGGATTCAGAGCAAAAGACGATCAGCCTGACGGGACTTCCAGATCCCAAATATCGGCATCACAATCCCTAACAAGGCGTACATCCAACCGGCAGCCATATTGAATGGAAAGGGCGTTAGCAAGGCAATCAGGGTGGAGAGTACCCCGATGGTGGTGAAGATCCCCCAGGCTTGGGTTTCTGCCTTGGTGGTGAATCGCTCCGCGGCACTGAGGTTTAGCGATGGGTTTTTTAATGCGTGGCGATACAAAAGGCCCAGCAGCAAAGACATGGAGGCAAACCCCACGCCATAGACCACAAAAACGAATGCCACCCGATCGGAGGTGTAGTGGCCCAGTTCGAAAGGCACCCAGCCCTGGGTGAGCCACGCGATCAGGGCCGATGCCATCAAGCGCAGCGGGAAAACAAAGACCAGGGTGATGAAGACGAAAGCAAGTGTCAGCATCACGGTGGTCATATCGTCCAGCCCAAAGCGCCGACTCCACTTATGGTGGGCGTACCAGAACATAGAAATCAGGCTGAAACTGACCGCAAACGCAGGGATGTTTTTCAGCGCCAACTGAAGTTCTGGGATATTGGTTGGCACGTTATCGAAAGAGATAACGAGCAGGGTCAGGGCAAACGCGAAGGCAGCATCGGTAAAGGTTTCCAGCCGGGTCATATCCAGACCCCGCTGGCGAAACCCTTTGTCTAGCGGAAGTTCGGCGAGTTTTTCTTCAGACCACATCGGGCCATTGTAGCGGCTCGCCGGCGGCTTTTATTGACCTTCTAACCAACCACCAACCGCTTGCAGTGGTTGCTGGGATTGATCACTCACCCAGACCGCGATGGCTTGTCGCTGAGATGGACGTCGGCTTGCCGGGAGTCTTAGCTGGCCACTGTAGCCCGACGCTTCCGGGCTAAGAGCTTGTTGCTCAAGTCCCAGTACAACAAAATCATGAGATAAACGTTTCCCGCGGTTTTCACCTCTAGGCACCTGGGTTTGCAGGTCGAAACCCAAAATGGCGACGTTAACTACCGGCTGTTGCAGGTCAGTGGCGGCGAAATTTACCGTCACCTGACCCTTATCAATTGTGGTGGTGAGGCGTGGCGCCGATGACGGTCTCGGGTTCAACGCCCGGCGGTTGAAAAAGCCCCGCCATTCTTCGCCATCGACAAGAAAGCCGGGTGTATAAACCCCAGAGGTCTGTCCCTGTCTTGCATACTGGCGTTGCCGCGAGGCGTGTTCTGAGTGGGCGAAGGGGTCTTGCCAGCCCAGGTAATCCCAATAGTCCACATGAAATGCCACGGGCACTACGTCTTGCCAAAGGCTCTCGTCATCAAGATACGATTGAAGCCAGCGATCCGCTGGCGGGCAGCTACTGCAGCCCTCTGAGGTAAATAGCTCAACCAAATGAACACGGTCGGTGCCGCTGTCCAGCTGTTGGGGGGCGTCAGAATCTGGGTTGGCGGCCACTTGGGCCTGAGCCAATGTGATCAGTGCAATCAACCAGGTTGTCATCTGGGCATGCTCCTGTAAAAAGTGTGTGCTACAGGAGATCGGCTGCAGGGCCAGTTGCTTTCACCACAGCCCCAGATTAATTGTTAGCTAAGCGTTCACCCTTAAATGGGGCGACGCCTCGCTGGGCGGATTGCGACTTAGGGCATTTGGATCTTGCTGCCGGGAGGGCCACCTGGCATACCGCCCATAGGGTCACCCTGGGGAACAACGATGGAGGACGATTGCTGGCGGCGCATTTCCTTAAGCTCTTCCATGGTTTGATCCAGCGCTTGTTGCGCATGATCGCCAAAGGCTTCCACGGCGTCAGGCAGGGATTGGGCGTCAATCAGGAAATTTAACGGCAGCGGGCCTGCTGGTGTCATTAGCTGTGCTGAGCCGACAAACTGGACCTCGCGGCTGGGGTCAGCCTCTCCGCTGGTGGACACTGGCGTTAGTTGGCGAATCGTGCCCAGCCGTTGATCGCTAAAAACTTCTTCCCGATAAAGGTTTTCCGGGTCCATTTTCAATTCGGGTTGTTCGGGAGTCATAGGAGATTCTCGCCAATGTACGGATATTCAAGGTAGATGGGGCGCGGTAGGTCAAATTCAATGAATATCTTCAGCGCAATTACAAAATTGATCGCGAATCTCCCTTCTATCTCATCAAGAATCACGGTATAACTGGTCGCCCGGCGTGATGGCTCAGTTGAAAATACATGGGTCCATTGCAACACAAATAATCTAAATAGCGGCTTCGACTCGCAAAAAATCAAAATAGTACGGAGGGGTACAATGAAAGTACGCAACGCGGCAATCGTCGCGGTGACTGCCTGCCTGTTCACAGCTTCGGCGTGGGCTCAGAATCTTTCAGATCTGATAGGCGCCCAAAACCAGGGCAATTCTGCCTCTCAGGCTTCACAAGATCGGGTTGACAATATTGTTGATCAAACCCGAGATATCACCGGTGATTTCAAGGCGGTTCTGAAAGAGAACGACGGCTTGAAAGTCTACAACCAGCTGCTCCAGACGCAGGTTGATGCACAAAACCGGGAAATTCGGCAAATTGATGAATCTATGGACCAGGTGACGGTGGTTGAGCGTCAGGTGGTGCCGCTGATGGTTCGTATGATTGACGGTTTGGAAGACTTCATTCGCCTTGACGTGCCGTTCCTCACTGACGAGCGAACAGAGCGGATCGCCAACTTGCGTGCCATGATGGATCGCTCCGACGTCACGCCGGCAGAGAAATTTCGCCGGGTTATGGAGGCTTACCAGATCGAAAATGACTACGGTCGAACGATCGAGGCTTACGTAGGCTCCCAGGAAGTTGCAGGCTCAGAGCGAGAAGTGGACTACTTACGAGTGGGACGGGTCGGCCTCTACTACCAGACATTAGATACCCAATACTCTGGCGCTTGGGACAAGCAAAGCGGAAGCTGGGCCCCGGTGGGTACTGAATCTCGTGGTCAAATTCGCGATGGCCTTCGAATTGCACGCAAGCAAACAGCACCGGATCTGCTGACACTGCCCGTAGCTGCGCCAGGGAGCAACTAAAATGAAAAAAATTCTAATTGCTGCATTGTTTTGTGGGCTGGCCGGTTCAGTGTCGGCCCAGGAAGCGCAATCGCTGTCTGAATTGCTGCGCGCCGTTGAGCAGGGACGAAGTTCTGAGGCTGCGGAAAATCGCCAGCGCGAGCAACGTTTTGCCCAGGACCGTGGCCGACAACAGCAGTTGCTGACCCAAGCTCGCAATGAACGCTCCAACCTAGAGGCCACTAGTCAGCGGCTGGAACAGACCTTTGAGTCCAACGAGACGATTATTGTTGAAAAACAAGAAGCCCTGGACCGACGTTTGGGTTCACTGAAAGAGCTCTTTGGTGTTTTGCAACAGGTGGCCGGCGATACCCGCGGTAACCTGGAGTCATCCATCACCAGCGCCCAATACCCGGACCGCTCTCAGTTCTTGACCGATCTGGCCAAGAAGATGGGTACCTCATCCCAGTTGGCCTCCATCGAAGAGATGGAGCGACTGTGGTTCTTGATCCAACAGGAAATGACCGCCACCGGTGAGGTTGCTCGTTTCACCACTGAGGTGACCGCCCCAGACGGCGAAAAAGCTCAGCGTGAAGTGTTGCGAGTGGGGCCATTTAACTTGGCGGCAGACGGTGCTTACCTGCGGTATGTGCCGGAAACCGGCAACGTGGTGGAGCTGACACGTCAGCCCCAGTCACGCTACGTCAGCACCACCGCTGCGTTGGCCAGCGCACAGTCGGGTTTGACCCCGTTTGCGATGGACCCAACCCGTGGGTCATTGCTGGCTAACCTGATTCAGGCGCCTAGCACCATTGAGCAGGTTCAACAGGGTCAGTTGGTGGGGTATTTGATTCTTGGGCTGGGCGCAATTGGCCTACTTATTGCCCTTGAGCGACTGATCACCCTGACCATCACTTCCGGTAAGGTTTCTCGACAGATCAAGAGCGACAAAATCAGTACTGGTAACCCACTGGGTCGCGTGGTTAAGGTCTATCAGGACAATCCGAACCTGGATACTGAAGCCATCGAGATGCGCTTGGGTGAAGCTATCCTGAAGGAAATGCCGGCACTTCAACGAGGGGTGACCTTCCTCAAGATCATCTTTGTGGTGGCTCCGCTCATGGGTCTGCTGGGTACGGTGACCGGTATGATCAAAACCTTCCAGGCGATCACCCTGTTTGGTACCGGCGATCCGAAGCTAATGGCTGGTGGTATTTCCCAGGCATTGGTGACCACAGTGCTGGGTCTGGTGGTAGCCATTCCGATGGTTCTGCTGCATACCATTGTTTCCGGTCGCAGTAAGCGAATCCTTCACGTGCTGCAGGAACAAAGTGCCGGACTGGTTGCGTCGCATATTGAACGCGGCAATAAGTAGGCCGTTTCCTGATGCTTTTTCAGATTCAGGAAGCCTTAGAGGCGGTTCGCGACTTTCTTGAGCTGGGTGGGGGCGTGCTCGTCCTCATCACGCTGTTGGTGTTCTTCATGTGGGCGCTCATTTTGGAGCGCTGGTTGTACCTGAAGACGCGCTTGAAGGCTGAGGCGAAAGCTCTGGCCGGCAAATGGAATGAGCGATCCGATCACACCAGCTGGAACGCACAACAAATGCGTCATTCGCTTGTTGCCGAAGTTGACTGGAATGCGCGAAAAGGCATCGACGTCATTAAAACCTGCGTTGCACTGTGTCCGCTCCTGGGGCTTTTGGGAACGGTCACCGGCATGATTGAGGTTTTTGAGGTGATGGCTGTGGCGGGAACCGGCAACGCACGTTCTATGGCCGCTGGTGTCTCAAAGGCAACAGTGCCAACGATGGCGGGAATGGTTGCGGCCATATCCGGGCTGTTTCCCAGCATCTATCTGGAACGTCAGGCTGCTCAGCTGTCTGGTGAGTTCGAAGACGAGGTTGCGGCGGCTAACAACAGCTAGCTTGAGGCCGATTTGGTGGTTAAACCCTGTTGCCACAGATGTGGCGCAGGGTCTATTCGCCGAGCAGGCCAACAGTCACGCTGATCCGCCCAACGGAACGATAAAATAGTTAACCCCATCAACGAATCTAATCCGTTGATGAACTTTGAGGTGATGTTATGCGTCAAATGATGCAAATGGTTGCGCAGCAAGAGGAAGAGTCAGAAATTAACCTGACGCCTATGCTGGACGTAGTATTTATCATGCTGATTTTCTTCATCGTAACGGCAACGTTCGTGAAAGAGTCAGGCATTGATGTGAACCGGCCCGATGCGCCGACGGCGGTAGTACAGGAAAACGCGAATATCCTGGTGGCCATCAACGAGCGTAACGAGATCTGGATTGATCGGCGTCGGGTAGACCCCCGTTCGGTACGCGCCAATATTGAGCGAATGCACGCCGAGAACCCCCAGGGTGCGGTGATCATTCAGGCCGACCAGCTGTCCCAAACAAAAATTTTGGTTGGGGTGATGGACTCAGCGCGTCAGGCGGGTGTATTTAACGTATCCATTGCTGCTAACGAAGAATAGTTCGACGGCAGCTTGAGAAAACGAGGTAGCAGTTATGGTGGCTAGAGCCGGAACAGCGTTAATGATGGCTGTGGGAGTAACCTTCGGCCTGTTGTTTCTGATGCAGTTGCTGATCGCCATCGGTGGGGATGCGCAGACGGAAAACCGCACAGGACGGATTGTCGATTTTGTGCGAGTTAAGCGTGATGAGACAGTTGAGCGGAAAAAGCCCAAGCCGAAAAAGCCCGCGCAGCCGGATCAGCCGCCGCCGGATATGCCTCAGCCGCAGATGGACAACATGGACATGTCCATGGATTCTATTGGTATTTCACCGGTTAGCATCGATCCAAATGCCAGCATGAATATTGGCCTAGGCTTTTCTGGCGCTGATGGTGAGTATCTGCCCATTGTTAAGGTGGCTCCGGTGTATCCGCGCCGAGCGCTGGAAAGGGGCATTGAGGGTTACGTGCTATTGGAATTTACCGTGACCCGACTGGGTACGGTGGAAAATCCGGTGGTGATTGAAGCAGACCCGCCAAATATTTTTAACCGCGCAGCCACTCAGGCGGCGCTTAAGTTCAAGTACAAGCCGCGGGTGGTGGAAGGGGAAGCCATCGCTGTACCAGGTGTACAGAATCTCATTCGGTTTGAACTTGAGGACTGACAGGGCGATTAAGCCCACGGAGCGAACTATGAAAAAACCTATGGCTTCCCTTAGAAAATCCATCATCCTTGCATTGCCAGTGGCAGCCGCGCTGATTGCAGCACCACTAGCCGGCGCCAGCCCCATATCCCAATGGTCCAGTGTGGCCAGTGCGGTATTTGCCCAGGAAGAAGAAAAGAGCAAGCTGGAAGGTCGTGAGACCAAACGTGCACAAACTATGCGCGAGGCGGTCTACAAGCGACTGACCGCTGCCCAGGAAGCGGCAGAGCTGGAAGACTTCGCGACGGCTGAAAGAGAATTGCAAGCGGTTGAGAAGGTTAAAAACCTGACCCCGTACGAAACGGCTCAGCTGTACAATTTTTACGCCTTTATTTATTACTCCAAAGAAGACTATGCCGGCGCCACCCGTTCCTATGAGACGGTTTTGCGTCAGCCCGATCTGCCGGAAGCGATGGCATTGTCCACCCGCTACAGTCTGGCCCAACTGTATTTTGTACAGGAAAACTACTCCAAAGCAGAAGGCATGCTAGAAGAGTGGTTCGACTTGGTGGAAAACCCCAATCCCCGTGCCTTCGTGATGTTGGGACAATGTCGCTATTCCATGGACAAATACCGCGACGCGCTGATTCCCATGAGCAAAGCCATCGAGATGGCCGAGGCCGAAGACGGTAAGGCCGACGAGAACTGGTACTCGCTGCAGCGGGTTCTCTACTACGAGTTGGAAGACTACGCCAACACCGCAAAGGTGTTAGAAAAGTTGATCCGGTTGTATCCACGGAAAGACTACTGGATGCAGTTAGCCGGTATGTTTGGCGAATTGGATGATATGGAAAAGCAACTTGTTGTGTTGGATTTGGCCTATAAGCAGGGCTTCTTTTCCCGAGGTTCTGAGTACACCAATCTGGCCCAGTTGCTAATCCAGGATGAGATTCCCTACCGGGCGGCGGTTGTTCTGGAAGATGGCATGGAGAAGGGACATGTTGACCGCAATGTAAATAACCTGCGGCTCTTGTCACAGGCTTACGTTGTTGCCCAGGAAGATAAGAAAGCGATCGACCCGCTGCGCGAAGCGGCCAAACTTGACGATGACGGTGAGCTGTATATGCACTTGTCTAATTCGTTGTTTAACCTGGATCGTTTTGAGGAATCAGAAGCCGCGGCTCGTGAAGCCATTCGGCGCGGTCTGAAAAAGAAGTCCGATGCGCAAATTACCTTGGGTATGGCGCTGTATGAGCAGGATCGACTGGAAGATGCCCGCAAGACGTTTCTGCAGGTGTCTGGTCAAGGCTCCAACACCAAAATGGCTTCTCAATGGGTAAACTTCATCACCAAAGAGCAGTCTAGGCTGGAACAACTAGCGCAGGCGATTGCGGCGAATAAGGCGTCCTGATTAGGTCGGCTTTCTACGCCTGGTATTGATGGAAAAAACCAGCAACTTTAGTTGCTGGTTTTTTTTAGCCTAAAGGATTTTTAAGGCCAATAGCTGCGGCAATTTGGGTTGCCAAGGCTTCGGTGTTTCGTTTCCCTTTCAAGCCCCCGGCCAACACCTTTCTCTTACCTGCACGGGTTTTTAGACAAAGCTGAAAATACTGGGTATTGCCCACCCGTAGGTTGCCGGAAACTGTGAAGACCTGAATATCATTGACTCGATAGTACTCATCTTTGCCCAACCACCAGCCACTGCGTACACCAAGCTGTCCTAACCGAGGGTAGATCTCGCTTCGCCAGAGCAAAGTATTGAGGCCAATAAACAAGAACAACAGGCCGAGAGCGCCAACACCAATGGCCACGATCAGCGGCATGTCACCCGCCTTGCTGCCTAACACGGCAATGGCCAATGGGATGATCCCGACAATGGTAAAGCTCAGGCCCAAACCCAGAAGCCTGGCCGGCGGAAAATAGTATCGCGCCCCCCCACCGCGGTAATGCATGATCACGCCAGTATCCCCTGGGTCACCGCCTTTAAGTTGTGACCGGTCAACCGAGACTTGATGGCTGTCATCTTCAATACTGCCTAAGTTTTGTATCGGGTCCAGCATGTTTCCCTCGAACACGGGTAAGTCAAAGTCGACATCCAAATCCGGTCCTGCCACTTCGGCCTTCGCTTTAAGGCGCCATTGAATCTTTCGCCTAGAATTGGAAACGTCTCGGGGCTGTTGATCAGCAGGGATCGGAAATTGGACCGGGACCCGTCGATACTCGCCGGCGTTTTCCACTGGCGCTTTAAGATCATCTTGGAACAAGATCGTTTCACTGGTTCGTCGATTCTTTCCTGAGCCGCTGGTAGTAATACGCACGCAGGACAGCACCAAGGACACGTCTCTGGCATTCAACGCGGTGCTGACCTTTATGTGCCCGGCCAGTGTGCTACCTAGGCGAACGGGAAGGTCATCCAATAGCAAGGTTGTGCGGCCGTATCGACGCCAGCGTAAGACCGAGTTGACCGCCCATATCGCCAACCCCACACCTACAGCGGGAAAAAGCAGCATCAGCAGCGCTACCCATTCGCCGTCGGCCAGTGCTTCAGGTAACACTAACCAGA
Source organism: uncultured Gammaproteobacteria bacterium (assembly GCA_964559945.1). Lineage (GTDB taxonomy): Bacteria > Pseudomonadota > Gammaproteobacteria > Xanthomonadales > SZUA-38 > JANQOZ01. The sequence goes on from CAZLJY010000005.1 coordinate 16,361, forward strand.
CGAAAGAGCTGATGAGGTTCCAAAATAGGGCGAAACCAACGGCAGTCCACATGGTGGACTTTCCTGAGCATTGGATTTCCCCATGCTCCCATTGGGGCTCCCATCGCCAAGGTTCTTCCGGGTGGGCATCGCGCAGGGCGTTGCTGGCTTTGCGTTTACGTTTTCCGGCCACACCTAAGCCCACTATGACCGCGCCAACGCCGCCGAATACAGCCAGAAATACCATCAAAAATGCCACCATGGCCCAGCGGATTTCCCGTATCAGCACAGAGCTAGTGGGATCTTCCGGGTCGACAAAAGCGGTCACCCCATTGGCCACATTAAGAGCGGGTTTTAGGCGTTGATAAGTGATCTGATGGTAGTCGCCAACGTTGTCACTGCCCTTATTAAAATCTAGTTGATCACTAGAGTAGCTCTGACCATTGACCTGATAGGTAAAGCTTCCGTCAAGGGAATAGGTGGTGCTGCCGTCGGAGGTCGAACTGGACAGTTCAATGGCGGTTAGCGTGGCCGGCGTTGGTGTCCAGTCGCTGGCTTGCCAGGCATTGAAGAGCATCAACAAACCCAGGCCACCAGGGATGAAGCCTGCAACCACAAATATGCCGCCAAAAAGCCCCAGGCATCCGCCGCCGAGCCCCTCTTTTGATGACTTACTGACCACCTCTCAACCTCCTATCCGGACACCCAAAAACCTCCCCTACGGTGATCCTTAAGAACAGTCCATTAGAGAAGTACGTCAAAAACCTCCGGCCAGCAAACGGCGCTAGCTTTCCACCAGCACCGGGATGTCACCAATTTTACTGCGCCACTTCTTTGGGCCACTGGTGTGAACCGAATCACCCTGGGTGTCTACCGCCACCATGACGGGCATGTCTTCCACGACAAATTCATGGATTGCCTCCATTCCTAGTTCAGGAAACGCCACCACCGTTGACTGGCGAATGGCTTTGGAGACCAGATAGGCTGCCCCGCCGACGGCAATCAGGTACACCGCCCCATGGCGGGCAATGGAGTTGATGGCATCAGGCCCACGTTCCGCTTTTCCAATCATCCCAACCAGTTCGGTGCTGGCTAACAATTGGTCAGTGAATTTGTCCATCCGCGTGGCGGTGGTTGGGCCCGCTGGACCCACGGCTTCCTCGCGCACCGCATCTACTGGTCCAACGTAATAGATCATCTTATTAGTGAAATCCACCGGTAGCGGTTCGCCTTTATCCAGTAAATCGATTAACCGTTTGTGAGCAGCGTCACGCCCGGTCAATAGCGTACCGCTGAGCAGCAAGGTTTCACCGGGTTTAAAGTCCTTCACCGCCTCGCGGCTTAACTCATCTAAATTCACTCGACGAGCGCTGTCACCCGCCTCCCAAGCGACTTTCGGCCAGTCGTTGAGATCCGGCACTGCCAACTGCGCCGGGCCACTGCCATCGAGCACAAAGTGGGCGTGGCGGGTGGCTGCACAATTGGGAATAATCGCTACGGGTTTAGATGCGGCATGGGTGGGGTAATCAAAAATTTTCACATCCAGAACGGTGGTCAGACCGCCGAGCCCTTGGGCGCCAATGCCCAGTGCATTGACCTTGTCGAAAATTTCAATGCGCAGCTCTTCAATACGATTTTTTGCGCCCCTGGCCTTTAGCTGTGGCATATCGATGGGGTCCATTAGAGACTCTTTTGCTAGCACCATGGCCTTTTCGGCGGTGCCGCCAATGCCGATACCCAGCATGCCAGGTGGGCACCATCCAGCGCCCATGGTTGGAACCGTTTTCAGGACCCACTCGACGATATCATCGGAGGGGTTGAGCATAACGAATTTCGCTTTATTCTCTGAACCACCGCCTTTGGCCGCAACGGTCACATCAACGGTATCACCAGGCACCATGTCGATGTGCACCACCGCCGGGGTATTGTCACCGGTGTTTTTTCTTGCGCCTGCGGGTTCGGCGAGAATAGATGCCCGCAGCTTGTTGTCTGGGTGCAGATACGCCTTTCGAACCCCTTCGTTAATCATCTCAGTGACCGTTTGGCTAGCATCCCACTGCACATTCATGCCGATTTTCACGAACACAGTGACAATTCCCGTGTCCTGGCAAATGGGCCGTTTGCCCTCGGCACATAAGCGTGAGTTGATCAGTATCTGCGCCATGGCATCTTTGGCCGCCTGAGATTTTTCCATCTCATAGGCTTTGGCTAGATTTTGAATATAGTCTTTTGGGTGGTAGTAGGAGATATGTTGTAGTGCGTCGGCAACGCTTTGGACAAAGTCCTGTTGGGAGATTGTGGCCATGAAAAATTCCAGATCTTGTCAGCTAACGGTAAGGTGACAGTGTGAACCCATCACTTCGGTGAATCCAGCGTGTGAGGACAGCCCTTCATGAAAATTCCTTGTTATCAGTGCGGAAAACCCCTAGAGGGGATGATATTGCCCGTATCACGGCGTGAGGAGTGCGCTCATTGCCGGGTCGAAATTCACTGTTGTCGAATGTGTCTGCACTATCGCAAGAATCGACATCAATGGTGCGCCGAAGACCGTGCGGAGCCGCCGTCCAGTCAACAGTCAGCCAACTTCTGTGATTATTTTGCCCTTAACACGGCGCCTTATGGAGGCGATCAGGGGGATGCGGACAGGGACGCTCTGGACAAATTGTCATCATTGTTTGGCGACTGATGCCAGCGTGACTCCCAAATTTGCCAGGCTATGCGTCAGGCCCTAAGGGATTTCTGTCAACCAAGGCGGTTGTTGTGCGTTGGAAATAATAACCACAACAACGGTCATGGAGACCCACAATGAAAATAGCAATTTTCGCCTTAGTATTGCTTTTTAACGGATCCGTGTTCGCAGGCACCCATTCACCCGGCGTGGATTGGCGTCAGCAAAACCAGTCCCAACGTATCGCCAACGGCGTGGCCAGTGGCGCGGTGACCCGCTCAGAGCGAGTCAAACTGGTAGGCCAGCAGCGAGCGATTGCGCGAACCGAACGGGCGTTCAAGCGAGATGGCACATTGGGCCGAGTGGAGCGCCACACCCTTCATCGAATGCAAAACGGTGCCAGTCGAAGCATTTATCGTCAGAAGCAGGATCGACAGCGTCGGTACTAGACAACATTGAGTCAGGCTGTGATGGTGTCTATGGGTTTCCAGAGTGTCGGCGATCATTATCAGACTCTGGTCTTGCGACATCGGCGCGGCGATTCACAGTTGGGGGGTGACTGTTGACCGGGTATCATGGGTTCCTGATGTCGAGGGGAACCAAACGTGACTATTGCCGCCAATAACCCTGCGCTAAAAAGCTGGGTCGAAGTACCCGAAAACAGTGACTTTCCCATCCAAAATTTGCCGTTTGGGACGTTTAAGCCCGACGGCAAGACTCCGCGAGCTGGAGTTGCCATTGGCAGTCATGTATTGGATCTGGCAGAAATGTCTCGTGCGGACATGCTCGCTGATATCAATGTTCCTGCGGAGTGCTTTTCCAGCCAAGATTTAAATGGGTTGATCAAGGCAGCGGGCAAGCAGGGCATGAGAGCTCTGCGTCAGCGCATCTCCGATTTACTCAACGCCGATAACCCGGAGCTGCGCGACAGCCCGTTGATCCGCTCCTCTGCGCTGTTACGCCAACAAGACGTTGAGCTTTTGTTGCCTGTGACGGTACGCGACTACACGGACTTTTACGCGAGCGAACAACACGCCTACAACGTCGGTTGCATGTTTCGCGACCCGGACAATGCGCTTATGCCTAATTGGAAGCACTTGCCGGTGGGTTATCACGGCCGAGCCTCTAGTATCGTGGTGTCGGGTGTTCCCCTGCACAGACCCAAAGGGCAGCGAAAGCCGCCCGACGCAACGGCGCCGATCTTCGGGCCAAGTGCGCGATTGGATTTTGAATTGGAAATGGGTTTTCTGACCTTTGAGGGAAAGCCGCTGGGTCAGAGTATCTCGGTGGAGGAAGCCGACGACTATATTTTTGGTCTGGTGCTGCTGAATGATTGGTCCGCCAGGGATATTCAGGCCTGGGAATATGTTCCGCTGGGGCCTTTCCTGGGCAAAAATTTTGGCTCCAGCGTGTCGCCTTGGATCGTCACCCTAGATGCACTGGAACCGTTCCGCTCTGCCAGCCCCGAGCAAGACCCGCCAGTGTTGCCCTATCTACAGCAACCATCGCAAAGCCATTATGACCTGGCGTTAGAGGTTTTTATCGAAACGCCGCAGGGTGTTGAAACACGAGTCAGTGAGTCAAATCTAAAACACTTGTACTGGTCCATGCGCCAGCAATTGGCCCACCACACGGTGAACGGTTGTAACATCAGCGCGGCTGACATGCTGGCCTCTGGCACCATCAGTGGGTCTGATCCCAGTGCTTACGGCTCAATGTTGGAACTGTCCTGGGCGGGCAGTCAGCCGGTGTCTCTCAATGACGGTACCCAACGCACGTTCATTGACGACGGCGATACCGTGGTTATGCGTGGTCATGGCGTCAGTAACGGGGTGCGCCTAGGCTTTGGTGAGGTGCGTTGCCAGATTCTTCCTGTGCTTTGAACTTCATCTCGCTTAAAGCCATAGCGGAAGAATTTGACACCCAGTATCCTTATGACATCGATCTGACAATAAGAGTGCCAGGCTATGGACCCATCCAAAGACGATAATGCTACTGAGGTTCAACTACGACCGTTGGCGAAGTCGCTGCCGATGTCGCTATTGCGTGCCCGAGAAGCGTTGATGGCAGAATTTCGGCCCATGCTGCATGAGCATAAGCTTACGGAACAGCAGTGGCGGGTTTTGCGGGTATTGATGGAAAACGAAGAAATTACCGTGACCGCTCTAGCCCGGGAGGCAGTTATTTTGCCACCCAGTCTGTCTCGAATTTTACGAGGGCTCGTTAGCAAAGGGTTGGTCAAGCGCCGCGCGCAACGAGCCGACCAACGACGTGCCCAGGTCATGATCGCCGCTAAAGGCCAACGATTGTTTGACGCCGTGGCGCCCCATTCGTCGGAAATTTACGAAGAGCTGGAAAAGCGCCTGGGTAAACGCCGTCTAAAGGAATTGACGGACCTGTTACTTGAGATTGAAAACGATTTGCTTGATGGCGCAGCGGGGCGCTCAACAAACCCCTAGCAGGCGGTTGATGGCCGCGGCACTGCTTGCATGAGCGTTGCCAATGGCTCCACAATAAGTCTATGCATCGATACATTGACAGCTACGTGCACAACGGCCGCATTGGTGTGCTGGTTGAATTAGCTACTAGCGACGACTTTACCGCCAGAACCGAAGAGTTCGCCGCACTGGCCCGAGACTTGGCCATCCATATTGCGGCCATGGACCCCATTGGTATATCGGAAGTGGCCCTTGAGTCATTGCAGCGGGCCTGGCCCCATGCCCGGCCAGTGCGTGCCGATTCATTGCTGATGAGTCAGCGTTTTGTGCGCTCTGACACGCTCACCGTTGGCCAGCATATCCGGCGCAAAGAGCGGGAGCTGGGCAGCCAAATTACCGTGCGCCGGTTCATGCGATGGACTTGCGATAATTCTTGAGCCTGGCGTTACTCTGGGCTCCGTAGCTGTTCTTCCAATGCTTCCACTCTTGCTGTGAGTGCGTCCAGGCGTGCTTCCAATGAGGCGCGAGGGGTCGCGCCAGATGGCGCTGCGGTGGCTTCGGCAAGCATCTCCGCTGAAGGTTCGCCGCACAACAGATGATGGTAACGGTCATCCTTTTGCCCAGCCCCCCGTGGCAATCGAACCACCAGTGCCGGCTCGCGGTCGATTAGGCGATCGAGAATAAATTGAAGGTCATCTAAGTCCTCAAATTCATGGATACGCTGACAGCGGGTTCGAATCTCCCCGGGGGTTTGCGGGCCTCTAAGCATCAGGATACAAAGCACCGCTTGCTCTTTTTTCAATACCTGTGTGATTTCAGCGAAATGGTGCTGATATTTTTCTACCCGAGAGCCGCGAATTTCGCTGACCAATCGCAGATCCGCCATTTGTCTGAGTGCATGCCCAATTTCGCCGGCCTCAAGTGCCATCACCGGGTGACGGCTGGTTTTTTGATTGCAGGCCGTGCGCAATCCATTCAATGTTAGTGGGTACTGATCAGGTGTGGTGGCTTCTTTTTCGATCAGGCAGCTAACGATTCGGGCTTCTACAGGATTTAGCTCGCGGGTCAGAGACATGACATTCACACCTTTTGGTCAATGGTCATAGTACCTCGCAATTGGCATCACGCTAAAATAAAGAAAATCATTGGGGCCTTAGAAACATGACGGACATGCAATCGTTTTACATCACCAAAGGTCAGCTAGATCAGGGCAGTTGGACAAGCCAGCAGCTGCCTGATCTTCAGCCCGGCCAGGTGTTATACCAGATCGATAGTTTTGCCCTTACCGCCAATAACATCAGTTACGCCGACCATGGGGATTCTCTAGGTTATTGGCAGTTCTTTCCTGGGCCAGCCGGGCAGGGCGTATTGCCTGTCTGGGGTTTTGCGTCTGTGCTGCAAAGTACCCTCGACGATGTGCCTGAGGGCGAGCGACTCTATGGGTTTTTCCCCATGGCCAGCCACTTAGTTATGAGCCCTAGGCGCAAAAACCCATTGATGGTCGAAGACATGATCGCCCATCGACAGGCATTGCCCAGGGTTTATAACCAATATTCTCCCACCGCCACAGACCCTCTATACCAATGCGATTGCGAGGCCCAGCAGGCGCTGTTTAAGCCGTTGTTTGTGACCGCCTTTGTGGCTGACGATTTTCTCGCCGAAGAGCAGTTCTTCGGCGCTGAGCAGGTACTGATGTCCAGTGCGTCTAGCAAAACTGCCATGGCCATCGCCCATCTGTTGAAATCCCGCTCTGAGGTTTCCTGCATCGGGCTTACCTCTACCAGCAATGTGGATTTTACCCGTGGGCTGGGCTGCTATGACCGGGTTGTAGCCTACGACGATATACCCCAGCTGTCGGGTGATGTGGCGTCGGTTTATGTGGATATCGCTGGCAATGGTCAGCTGCGCAATCAGATTCACGAGCACTACAGCGCTGCGCTGCGTTACAGTTGTTCCATTGGTGGTGCGCACTGGCAAGCCAGAAGCGATGCACCTCCGGCGACTGGCCCCAAGCCTCGTTTTCTGTTTGCACCCACCCATGTGGAAAAACGGGTCGCTCAATGGGGAGCCGAGCGGTTTTCTAAATCCGTAGCAACAGCCTGGCTGGATTTTCTGCCAATGGCGATCCAGGCTGTGGAGGTCACGCCACGAATTGGCCCTCAAGCCATGGCCGATACCTACAACGACCTTCTGTCGGGTGCCAATAATCCTCGCCATGGCTATATGGCAAGTTGGTCATGACTGCCGATACGCTTCCGCCGTTGGTGTACTGGGGTGAACAATCGCTGATGAAAACTCAACAGCCGGTCACTGTCGAGGATTTAGGTCGGGCTGATTGGGATCAAAAGGTCGATCAGTTAGTGACCTGCATGTCGGCTTACGGGGGTATCGGTATTGCGGCTCCCCAAGTGGGTTGGGACGCTCGGATTTTTTGTTTGGGTATTGCCGATGACAGTCCTCGATACCCGAGTGCACTGTCGCTACCGCTGCAGGTCTGGGTCAATCCAGAAGTCGTCACCAGCACAGGGCAATGCTGGGCTTGGGAAGGCTGCTTGTCGGTGCCTGGGTTACGGGGATGGATCTCGCGCCCGGAAAAAATCTCAGTCAAGGGCCTGGATCAAACCGGCGCCGAGGTCTGTCAGACCCTGGATGGATTTGCTGCCCGAGTGTTTCAGCATGAGCTGGACCACCTGGACGGAATTTTGATCCCAATGCGGGTTCCCCACGCCCGTTTCCTGCTCTCCAATGAGCTAATGGAGCAGCGTCAAAACTGGCAGAGCGATTGGCCTTCGCCGGGTGCGTACGCCACCGACCCAGGTCTCACTTCAACGATACGCTAACCATCACGGGCGAAATGACGGGGCAGGCCTGAAAGCCCACCATGCTTGCGTCAGGAAGGTTCAGGATTCTTGCGTTGCTTAACTGCGCAACTGGCGCGCTAAAGCGTACCGAGTTGGCTCCCTCATTACCCTGTTAAAACGGGCCCACGTCATGGGTAACAATTTCTAGGTAGGGAATTTTCATCGTCGGCTCCGAAAAACGGATACGCGTTAATCTTAATATTGTGCTCATGAATTTGCTAAACGCAGCGCAGCGTGACTTACCATTGTCCATAAAGGGTAAACTAATTGTCTGGCTAGCCTGCGTTTCATACACTGTGATGAGGGAATTTAATGCAACGAAGAGACCTAATGAAATTATCCGCCGCAGCCTTGGCCGCATCATCGGCGCCGCTGTCGGCAAGCGATAAATCACAAAATTCCTCCAAGCTGCATGCGCCCGTGCTGGGCCCTCGGATGAATTTTCATCAGGCTGATAAGGTCATGGCTGAGTTAGGTCTGGACGCCATGGTGCTGGGTCAGGGCATGAATGTAGGCCAAGCCTCTGGCATTCGGCCGGTCACCAGCCGGATGGGTTTGGCGACACCGGCCCTGGTCATTGTGAAACGCTCAGCCAGCGATCGTCTGGCCATCATTACCAGTGCCTTCGGCTATTATTTTCTGCTGGCTGATCGGCTTAGCTCAAGCACTATACCGGCCTATCTTTACACGGGGCCGGGTGCGGATGTGGATCAAAATCCCGACTCAGTGATGCCTCCCCTGACCTTTGCTGATCGCGGCGATGCTCCCATCGATACGATTGAATCCACCCGTGTTGAGGCCTTGCAAAAGGCGCTGGCAGAGCAGGGGACGTTTGCTGACACCGCTAAAGCCTTAGCCCGGGCCCTTAAGGATATGGGGTTAGCTGACGCTCGGATTGCTTCTGATCATCCGGCAGTGTCTGCGGATCTGGCCAAGGCTGCGCCCAAGGCTACTGTGGTGGATGCCGCCGATGCCCTGCGTCAAATCCGGCCGGTAAAATCTGACTCGGAAATTGTTTTAATGAGGCAGGCAGCAGAAGGTAACGTTCGCGCTGCCAGAGCGGCGCTGAAGACGATCCGCGCCGGCGGCAGTTATCGCGATTTACGAGCGGCCTTTTATTCCGAGGCGGCGTTGTTGGGTCAACGTGGCGTCTTTATGGTGATTGACCGAATCAGTGATGAGCTGCATGACAGCCGTTTTGCTGACGGCCAGGCCCTGATGATTGACTGTGTCAGTGAGTACCAGGGATACCACGGCGACTACGGTCGCACCGTCTTTCTCGGTGAACCGACTAAATCCATGAAGCAGGCAACGAAAGTCATGGCAGAGGCATGGAGTGGGCTGCGGGAGCGGCTCAAGCCAGGTCAGCGTTTTTCCGACATTTCTGCCATGGGGCAACAATCCCTGAAGGCGGCCGGTAAACGTTATCAAATTCCTTTTGGTCCCCATACCGTGGGCTTGCTGCACAGTGATCACTTGGATCCGACCGGTGTTAACCGGCCAATGGACGTAACACTGGAGCCTGGTATGGTTTTGAGCGTTGATTGTCCGCTGCTGGAAACCGGGATCGGTGGATCCGCCCATCTGGAAGATTTGATGCTAATCACTGACAGCGGCGCACAACCTTTGCATGATATTGGCGACCCAGTCATTGTGATTTGAGAAGACCTTTAGACAGGTTGCCAAACCCGCAGCCACAAAGATCGCAATTAAGATCTCTGGCCACCTTGCGGGAGTTTTCGCGCTAGACTTAACGCTCAGCGAGTTTATTGGTAGCCATGTCCCAGTTGTCCCCATCCGATTCCCCGATCTCAGCCGGCACCTACAGGCAACTGCAGGACAGTCTTCACACGGTGATGTTGGAAAGTACCGGCAGTGCTGATCAAGCTCAGGCACTGATTTACGATGACCTCAAACATTTGGCCCGTCGCATCAGCGGTGAATTTCGCTCTGGCGAAACACTGCGAACCACCGCGCTACTGCATGAGGCCTACGCCAGGTTAGTGGATGGCGCAGTGCCGCCGCTGGAAAATCAGCGTGCCGCAATGGCGCTGATGGCCACGGTAATGCGCCGGGTGGCGGTGGATCATATTCGCAACCGGACAGCGGCAAAACGTGGCGGCAAGATGAAACAGGTGCCGTTGGAAGAAGCCAGCGCCTTAAGTCAATCGGGTAACCCAGACGAATTGATTCTGGGAATCGATCATGCCCTTGCGCAACTGAGTACCTTCGCACCGGAGCTGGCGCGGCTGGTGGAATTGCTGTTCTTTGTGGGTATGAGCCAAGCTGAGGTAGCCGCCTTGGACGACATCTCTGAGCGCTCTGTGCGCCGCAACTGGCGCAAGGCCCGGGCTTGGCTACACCGAATTATGACCGCTGGGGATGCTGATGGGTCGGCCTGATCTAGCCGCAGTAGATGCTCTGTTTGGTGAACTGCTGGACCTTGATCCTGCCAGCCGCGAGCAACAAATGCAGGATCTTTTTCGCACCGATCCTCCCATGCACCGAGAACTGAGCGAGTTGCTAGCCAGCGATGAGCAGGCGGCGCAGGTTCTGGGAGCGCTGGATCATCAACCCTCGCTGGCATTAGCGGTGGGCGCCACCTGGGGCCCTTACGAGCTGACCGGGGCGGCCGGCGCAGGCAGCATGGGCCGGGTTTATCAGGCAAAACGGGTCGACGGGCGTTTTGATCATACCGTTGCCATCAAGTTTCTCACCCTGGGCGCCAGTGAGGATGTGCAGCGCCGTTTCAAGTCCGAAATTCAGATTTTGGCCCGTCTGTCCCATCCTAATATTGTTTCGTTAATTGATGGCGGCAGCGACCAGGGTGTGCACTATCTGGTGATGCAATGGATTGACGGTCAGCCATTAAATCTGGCGAGTCGAAACTGCACCCAGTCCCAACAATTGGACCTGTTTTTTCAACTGTTAAAGGCAGTGGATCATGCCCATCGCCATTTGGTGATCCACCGGGATCTTAAACCGTCCAATGTGATGGTGGACCGCGAGGGCCAGGTCAAGCTTCTAGATTTTGGCATCAGCAAGGAACTGGATAGCGGCGCAACCCAAACCCAGGCCCTGATGACACCTCGCTACGCCGCACCGGAGCAAATTCTCGGTCAGCCGGTGTCGGTTGCCACCGATATTTTTTCTCTCGGTATGCTGCTATTTGAGGTGCTGGCAGAAAAGCTACCACCCATGCCGTCCAGCGGCTCGCTGGAATCGCTAGTGGATTACGCTCGAACTTTGGCGTTGCCGGACGTAGCGCAGCTTGCCGATTCGACGGTTCACCCTGATCTCAGTGCCATCGTTGAACGATGCTTGATGCGCGAACCGGAGCGACGCTACGCCACAGTGGCAGACCTTGAGCGAGATCTGCGGCGCTATCGAGAGGGGCGTCCTGTAGTGGCTCGTCGACTGGGCCGTCCCGCGCGACTGGGGCGCTGGCTACTTCGCCATCGCTGGGCGGCAGGAGCCACCCTAGCGGTAGGTCTTGCACTGGCGATAGGAACGTCATTGCACCTAAATCGCTTGCAGGTTGAGCGCGATCAGGCTCAGGCGGCATTCAGATTTCTAACCGGCTTATTCGGTGACCTCAATCCGATGAAAGCCGGTGTTGATGCGCTGTCTTTGCCAGTGGCCGATGTGTTTCAGCTGGGCCTCAAACGCCTGGAATCCGGTGAGGAGCTCTCGCCCCAGTCCAGGGCTCAGCTGGCCTCAACGTTTTCCGCCGGCTTATCCGATGCCGGTCGCTATGAACAAGCGATTACAGCGGCGGACTTCGCCATCAAGACTCTTGAGAACTTGCCCATCACAGAGCCTGATACCGCGCAGCTGCAAGTTTCCGCTTACCTTGGAAAGCTGCTAGCACTGTCGTTCTTGGGTGATAGTGAGAGCTTTAATGAGGTTGCCCAGAGGGTTGAGAAGCAGCTGCCGCAACTTGATCAGCAGGCCATTGAGCGTCCTCGCTACTGGCATATGCTTGGCAATTTGCGTCAGCGAGATGGGCACGTCGATGAAGCCAATGAGGCACTGGGTCGAGCAGTAGAAAAACTGGATGCAATGGATCCCTCGCCAGAGGTTGACGACCTAAACATCACGGCCCTGTCTGACTACGCGGTGGCCCTGCGATGGATGAATGATGACCGATCCGTCGGACTGATCAATCGATCAATTGCCTTGGCCGAAGCGCGTAATATTCCGGATACCCGGATGGGCTTGCTTTACTCAAAACGGGCCGGTGTACGAAGCGTTTTTGAGAGTGCCGAAGCCGCCACGCAAGATCATTTGCGAGCCATGGAGCTCACCGCAAAGTCGCTAGGGCCCGACCACCGAGAGTCGCTAGTTCTCAAAAATAACTACGCATTAAATTTGATGCAGTTACATCGCCATCAGCAAGCCATTCCCCTGCTTCAACAGGTGTTAGATAAACGCCGGGAAAGGGAACAAATCGATCCCATGGACGTGGCCAAGTCGTTGCAGAATTTAGCCGCAGCTATGAAAGAAGTCGGTGACTACACGGGCGCCATCGCCCACGCGGAGCAGGCCCAAACGCTGTATGAGACTGTTTTTCCCGATAGCAACCATCAGCTGGCTTTGCCCCGTTTGACCAGGGCGGAATTGTCCCTGTTGCAGGGTGATGCCCAGTTGTCTAGCGTTCTTGCTGGCGAAGCCATCGCGCGTTTAATCGAAGTGCCCCAAGATCACATACTGAACCAGGTAGCCCGGGTTTATCAGCACGTGGCCAACACGCTGCAGCGTGGATGCCAGCCGGAGGCACCTGGGGCCATGGCGACGGAGGGGCAGAAGGTCGTCGGTTACCTCACTGAGAAACGACGGGTTACACCGCTGATTGTCCAAGCCTTAGATTTGGATCCTTGCTAACAGGGATTGATCAATCCTCGAAGCTGTCGGCGAACAGTCCGTCGTCAAACTCATAGAAAAACGCTGCGCCTACGCGCTCATCCATGATGTTCTCTGCGATCCGGTCGCCTACAATGCCGTGCACTCGAGTGCCTTCACGGGTCAGGGCTACTGAAGTGCCGAATTGCATCACGTTGCTTGGCGCGGGAAATTCCGGAGCGAGGTTGCGATCGATTTCTGTCCACTGTCCCGTCATGTCCCGTCGGAAAAGAAAATTGGCATCGCGATCAGCCGTCCACAACAGATTGCTTTCCACCGCAACATCTTGACCAAAATTTCCGATGAAGGTAGGCACACTGGCCACCAGTTCGGTTGTCAGCACATAGAGTCCGCCGTCCGGTTCAAACACATAGACCGAACCATCATTGGTAATTATTGGGGTCAGGTCGCCGGCACCTGTCGGAGCGCCGATAGCGACGAATCCGGTGCCCGAGGCAACGCCGCTGCCGAAGTTGGCGTTCAGCTCTGGATTGTCAGAGCTCAGGCTGTCAACCAATTGAAACTGATTGCCGTTCTGCTGATAAACCCAAGCCCGCCCGGATCCATCGATGCCCCCAGTCGCATAGTCTGGAGCGCCAACAACCAACACGCCAGAATTTAAGTCCAAACGCTCGCCGAAACCTCCACCACCTTGGCTCTCGCCCTGGGGCGTCAGGATGGTTTGGCTCAACAGCCATTGGTCGCCCTGCAGTTGATAGACCAATACTGCGCCCACCGCATTGGTGTCACTGGAAAACGGTGCTTGATCGGTGACCGGCGCGCCAACCACCAGTGTGCTGCCATCCAGTGTCACTCGGTTATCTGAATCCAGGTCCCGGAACTCGGTAGAGTCGGGTTCTTCTACCGTACTGTGATATCCCCAGTTGTCGCTGCCGCCAAGATCACGCCGATACAGCGCAGCGCCACCGAAGGAAAAGGTGATCGCAATCCATTCGCCGTCAATGGTGACATCGGTGCCCGAGCGACCGCGATTGCTGGGGCCAGGCGCCCGTTCCAATCTCTTGTGAAAATTCCAACCGCCGTCATACTGAAAAACGTACACCGCGCCGTCAAAATCGTCGGCAAATGGGGCGGAAATGACCGCCCAGGCACCATCGGCTTCCATCACCGTGCCGAAGGTCTGACCATCAATGTTGGGATCAAAATCGTCCCGAAACTGGGTCAAGGTCAATTCGAGATCCTGAGCTGAAGCGGCCCACGACCCCAAAATGATCGATAAAAATAGTATTAACTTACCCATAGCAAAACTCCTTTTACCCCTAGATCGGTTTTTCGCCAGCAAAGCGGCCAACTAATTTTCTTTGGCGGGGTTTCATTGGCAAACCTGTTATCGTTCGGGCCCATCGTGATGATTCTAAATTGTTGAAACAGACACTCGGCCAAACTCCGCAAAACGACCCATCTACCGACCAGTTAGCCCAGCAGGGCCTGCTGGCGGCAATTTTGGCCTATTTGATGTGGGGCTTTTTGCCGTTGTATTTCCAGTGGATGGCAGAAGTTCCCGCCTTGGAAATGTTGGCTAGCCGGGTAATCTGGTCCGTACCGTTTGGGTTTCTCATTGTGATGTTTCGCCGTCAGTTAGGCGAGTTGTTCTCTATCTTTAGCACTCCCAGGCATTTCGCCTTTCTTACCTTATCTGGGGGGGTGATTGCGATGAACTGGCTGATCTACATCCTGGCTGTGCAGGATCAGCAGATGTTGCAGGCATCCCTGGGTTATTACATCAACCCCTTAATGTATGTGGTTGTAGGGGTGTGGGTGTTCGGAGAGAAACTGAACCGACCGCAATGGATTGCGGTAGTGCTGGCCGCCATCGGTGTGCTGACTTTAGTCATCAACGGCGCCCAGATTCCCTGGTATGCCTTAGGGCTTGCCGTGTCCTTTACGATTTATGGCGTGGTCCGAAAACAGGTGGCGGTGGGCGCCATGCCCGGCTTGTTGGTGGAGACCTTGCTGCTAGCCCCCTTCGCCCTGATCTACATGGTTTGGTTGGCTAGCACTGGCCAGATGATCTTTCTTCATACCAGCGTCAGTCAGAATCTTGGCCTGATTCTAGGCGGGCCATTTACCGTGCTGCCCCTGTTGTTTTTCTCCATTGCCGCTCGCCGCCTCAGATTGTCGGCCATTGGGTTTTTGCAGTTTATGGCGCCAACCATCCAATTTGCCTTGGCCTTGTACTCCGGCGAATCGCTGTCCCGGGAAGCGCTGCTGTGTTTTGTACTGATCTGGTTGGGGGTGGTCGTGTTTGCCTGGGATGCCCTGAGGAAATGGCGGCCCGGTCGTCAGGTGCCGCAGAAGGTTCGGTAGCGAGTCCCATTGGGGTTGGGTAGCTCCCGCAGCCAGGCGTTGTCCGGGTTGCTGACAAAGGGGTCTTGCAGTGCCTTGTGCAGGGTTAGCAAAGGCTCCAGGCTGTTTTGCTCACGGGCCGCGTTAAGGGCCGTCTCCACATGCTGGTTGCGAGGAATCACCGCTGGGTTAACCGAATTCATATGCGAGGTTATCCGGCTTGGCGAGTATTCGCTGTGTTGCCTAAGTCGTTGGCGCCAGGTCGCCAACCAATGGTGCCATTTGGCTAAATCGGTATCGGCAACCGTTGCTAACACCGGCTCATCGTCTTGCCCGTCAACACACTCGGCGAGCTGGCGAAATGTGTGAGTAAAATCGAGTTGGCTTTCCTGCATTAACGCTAGTAATTGGCTGATTAATTCCTCATCGTTTTCGGAGGCGTCAGCCAAGCCGATTTTGGCTCCCATAAAGCGTCGCCAATGTCCTTGGAATATGTCTGGAAATTTCTCTACCTCAGCGGTGGCCAGCTCAATGGCGCTATCTTGGTCGGTATGGACTAGGGGCAACAGGGTTTCGGCTAGCCGCGCAATATTCCACTGGGCAATACCCGGTTGGTTGGCAAAGGCATAGCGACCCTGGTGGTCAATGGAGCTAAACACGGTGCTGGGATCATAAGCATCTAAAAAGGCGCAAGGGCCGTAATCGATGGTCTCGCCGCTGAGCGCACAGTTATCCGTATTCATTACTCCATGGACAAAACCCACCCGCATCCAGTGGGCAACCAGTAAGGCTTGGACTTTTATCCCATGTGCAATCAGCGCCAGCGCAGAATTTTCCTTGTCCGTTTCGCTAGGATGGTGACGCTCCAAGGCGTAATCGGTCAGCATCCGAAGTCCATCGTCATCGCCGCGAGCGGCAAAATACTGGAATGTGCCCACGCGAAGATGGCTGCTGGCAATCCGGGTCAGCACGGCGCCGCGCTCGCGTCCGGTATCTCGCAGCACAGGGTTTCCAGTCGCCACAGCAGCCAGCGCCCGGGTGGTCGGGATCCCGAGCCTGGCCATGGCTTCGCTGACAAGGTATTCCCGTAACACCGGTCCTAGGGCAGCCAAACCGTCGCCGCCGCGGGAGAAAGGCGTGGGGCCGCTGCCTTTGAGCTGGACGTCCTGGCGGCCCAGGCCATCGACCCTGACTTCCCCTAACAGCAGCGCCCGGCCGTCACCCAGCTGAGGCACAAAATGACCGAACTGATGGCCCGCGTAGGCCATCGCGAGAGGTTTGCTGCCGGGCATCAGGGTTTTTCCCGAAAATCCATCGGCCAGTGCTTGTTCGGACCCATCGGTTGAGGAAAACCCCAGGCTGCCGGCAAGGTCTTCATTGAACATTAGCAATGAAGGTTGACTAGGAACTTGGGGCTGACAATGGGCGTAAAAGCGTTCTGGAAGCTTGCTATAGGTGTTTTCGAGCGCTGGAAACACAATCATCTGCTCATTTAGGTCGTCAGTGGACAGCATACGATGCCACCCGCGGTGACGCATAGTCGACCCGTCCGTTGACCTTGGGAAGCATGGACTAACGGGTGTGCGGGATTGATGGATTGCTGCAGTAAGAGGCAGAATTTCTGCCGATTTTTGCAACTGACCGATGAGGCTCTTATGATCGTGCCCCTGCACTGCGCTGCAGTACGTGTTCTGAGCCGGCCCAGGGGGGGCTGTCTGACCATCATCCGAGGATATTGTATTGATTGATTCTGCCGCAAAATTCTGCGTGGCCGCGTTGCTGGGCCTGTTTGTGATGTCATCGGCCGCCGCCGCTGACAAAAACCCGCTCACCGATTTGGCTGCGGGCCTGACCGTTCGCGATATTGGCCCGGCAGTGACTTCCGGTCGGATCAGCGATTTTGCCATGCACCCGGATGGCTGGCATGAGTTTTATGCGGCAACCGCCTCTGGCGGCCTGTGGAAAACCGACAACGCTGGCACCACCTGGAAACCCATTTTCGACAACGAAGGTTCTTATTCCATTGGCGTTGTTGAACTCGACCCCGCCAACCCTAACGTAGTGTGGGTCGGCACCGGCGAAAACAACGCTCAGCGCTCGGTGGCCTATGGCGACGGGGTTTATAAGTCCGTTGACGCGGGTGCCAGTTGGAAAAATGTCGGCTTGGCTGACTCCGGTCATATTGGTCAGATCGCGATCCACCCCAACGATTCCAACAAGGTGTTTGTGGCCGCTCAGGGGCCGCTATGGAATGAAGGTGGAGACCGAGGCGTCTACCGAACAACGGACGGCGGCGAAAGCTGGGATCAAGTGCTGGCAGTTGATGAGCACACCGGGGCTAACAACGTGCTTATTCACCCAGACCGCCCCGACCTGGTGCTGGCCTCAACCTACCAGCGCCGCCGCCATGTTTGGACCTTGATTAATGGTGGACCAGGCAGCGCCGTGTACCGCTCAACCGATGGGGGCGAGACCTTTAGCAAGATCACCGCCGGCTTACCGCCTCATGACAAAGGCCGTATTGGCTTAGCCTTTGCGCCCTCCAAGCCCGACACCGTCTACGCGGTCATCGAGACCGATGACGAGCACGAAGGGCTTTACCGTTCAACGGATTTTGGCGCCCGGTGGGAAAAGCGCTCCAGCTACAGCGCCGGCAGTCCTCAGTATTACAACGAGTTGGTGGTAGACCCCAATAACCCTGACCGGGTCTATTCCATGGACACCTTCATGCAGGTCAGTAACGATGGCGGCAAATCCTTCAGCGCGGTCGGCAGTGCTTACAAGCACGTGGACGAACATGCGCTGTATATTGACCCGGCCAATAGCAATCACCTGATTACCGGCAACGATGGCGGCATTTACCAGTCCTGGGATGCCGGCGCCAATTGGCGTTTTGTGGAAAACCTGCCCATTGCCCAATTCTACCGTGCAACCCCGGATAACGATTTGCCGTTCTATAACGTGTACGGTGGTACCCAGGACAATAACTCGCTGGGTGGGCCGTCGCGAACGTTATTTGATCGAGGCATCACCAATGAGGATTGGACCTTCACCTTGGGTGGTGATGGGTTCAAAACCCAAGTGGACCCAACCAACCCTGACACCGTGTATTCCCAGCTTCAGCACGGCTTGCTGGCGCGGTTTGATCGCCAGAGTTATGAGCGGGTGATCATTACCCCAGCTCCCGGGGCTGATGAAGATAATTACAAGTGGAATTGGAACTCGGCCTTTATTATCAGCCCCCACAGTTCCCAGCGACTGTATTTCGCTGCCGAAAAGTTATTTCGCAGTGATGACGGCGGCAACGCCTGGCAGGCGGTTAGCGATGACCTTACCCGGCAGTTAGATCGCAACACCTTGGAGGTCATGGATCGAGTTTGGGGCGTTAATGCTGTGGCCAAAAACAATTCCACCTCCTTGTATGGTTCCATCGTGTCTTTGGATGAAAGCCCGCTGGACGAAGGGCTGCTGTATGTGGGCACCGATGACGGACTGATTCAGGTGAGCGCTAACGGCGGTGAAAGCTGGCGCCGGGAAGATCGTTTCGGCCGGGTGCCAGAGATGAGTTATGTGGGAGACTTAGTGGCCTCCCAGCACAGCGCTAACCGCGTTTATGCCGCCTTTGATAACCACAAGCGAGGAGATTTCAAACCCTATCTGCTGCGTAGCGATGACCGGGGTGCCAGTTGGAAATCCATTGTGGGTAATTTGCCAGAGCGCGGCACCGTGCATACGGTTGCAGAGGATCACGTCAATCCCGATTTGCTGTTTGCCGGCACAGAGTTTGGTGTTTTTTATACCCAGGATGGCGGCAAGACCTGGGGTGAGCTGACCGGCGGCATGCCCACCATTGCTGTGCGTGATATGGAAATTCAGCGGCGGGAGAACGACTTGGTGCTGGGCACCTTTGGGCGCGGTATTCGTATTTTGGATGACTACACGCCGCTGCGGGTGTCAGCCGCTGATATTACGGCCAATCAGGGGTATCTGTTTCCGGTCAAACCGAGCTGGCTCTATGCGGAAAAAGCGTATTTTGCGTATGGACCCAAAGGGTTCATGGGGGCGTCTTATTACACTGCTGAAAACCCGCCTTACGGTGCGGTGTTCACCTACCACTTGAAAGAGGGTCTTAAGACCCTGAAGAAGCAGCGCCGCGATGCTGAGCGGAAACGCCAGAAAGACGGTGAAGACAATCCCTATCCGTCTCTTGATGCGCTGCGCGATGAGGCCACAGAGCAAGACCCAGTCATTGAGCTGAGCATTTTTGATGGCGCTGGAAATTTTCTGCGCCGGATCACCGGGCCCACCGGCAAAGGCATGCATCGGGTGGCTTGGGATATGCGATTGCCTGCGCCGGATGCGGTCGATATTAAGCCCGCTGGCCCTAGGGCGCCTTGGGACTCTGAACCCAAGGGCACACTGGTGGCGCCGGGCAACTATCGAGTGTCATTGGCCATGCGGGTCCGAGGCGAATTGACGCCGTTGGGTGACCCTCAGGATTTTGTGCTCAAGACGCTGGATGAAGGTCAATTCCGGCCCGCTTCGGCCAAAGCACAGGCCGAGGAAATGGCCCAGGCCAACGCGCTGGCCCGCAGCATTGCCGCCGCCCAGGGTGTGATGGCTGAGCTCAATAACCGGGTTGCGCACTTAAAGGTGGCATTGCGCGATGGACCGGTGGGTGACAATGACCTTTATCAACAGCTGGCTGAAGTGGAAGCCCAGCTGCGCCAGACGGCAATCACCTTGAGCGGCGATCGGGTGGTGGCTAGCACCGCATCGCCCACCCCCATGTCGGTGAGTGCTCGGATGGGTCTGTTCCAGTTTGCCCATTGGGACGCCCTGGCGGGTATTACCGATAACCAACGGTCTTCACTGGCGATTGCTACCGAGCAATTGAGCCAGGTGAATGCAGCGCTTAGCGCCAGTCGGCAGGCGCTGGACACCATCGACAATTCCCTGGGCGCCGCTGTGCCTTGGACTCCAGGGCGTGCACCTATGCAGCCCCAGGCACAACAATGATGAGGACCAAGACCTTGAAACACTCTCTCGGATGGATGCTGTCTGCAGCCCTGTTGCTGCCCGTTGGCGCGGTCACTGGGCAAACCAAGAAGAAGGACGAGCCGCCTGAAACCCTGTCGGCCAGCACCTTCGCTGGAATGAAGCTGCGCGGCATTGGTCCGGCTTTTATGTCCGGTCGCATTGCCGATATCGACCTGCACCCCAATGATCCCAATACCTGGTACGTCTCGGTGGGTTCGGGAGGGGTTTGGAAAACGGTGAATTCCGGTACCACCTGGACTCCGATATTCGACAAACAGGATGTCTATTCCATTGGTGCGTTGACCATCGACCAATCTAACCCCAGCCGAATCTGGGTCGGCAGCGGTGAGGATGTGGGCGGTCGCCATGTGAGCTTTGGTGACGGCGTCTATCTCAGTCGCGATGGCGGTGCCAACTGGGAAAATAAGGGCCTTAAAGGGTCAGAACACATCACCCAAATTGTGGTGCATCCCGATAATGAAAATGTGCTTGTGGTGGCCGCACAAGGACCGCTTTGGAGTGCCGGCGGCCAACGGGGTATTTACCGCACTGAAGACGGTGGCGAGAATTGGACACAAACTCTCGGTGATGATGAGTGGACCGGTGCTGCATCGCTGATTGTGGATCCGCGAAACCCTGAGGTGATGTATGCCGCTACCTGGCAACACCATCGAACGGTGGCTGCCTATATGGGTGGAGGGCCAAAATCGGGTATCCATAAGTCTACTGATGGTGGCAAAACCTGGCGTGAGCTCACCCAGGGTTTGCCGGAGGGAAACAAAGGCAAAATTGGTCTGGCCATCTCGCCCCTGAATCCTGATGTGATTTATGCCGCCGTTGAGCAGGATCTGCGCAAAGGCGGGGTGTATCGCTCAACGGATCGAGGCGCTAACTGGGAACGTCGCTCCGATACAATCACCGGCGGCACGGGTCCCCATTACTATCAAGAACTCTATGCCAGTCCCCATCACGAGGGCTGGTTGTACTTGATGAACAACACCACCTTAATTTCCAAAGATGGTGGCAAAACCTTTCAGCCCATGAGCAACGACTCCAAGCATGGAGACGATCACGCCATCGCCTTCCGACCAGACAATCCCCAGTGGTTGCTGGTGGGTAGTGACGGCGGCGTGTACGAAAGTTTTGACCACACCGCCAGCTGGCGTTTCGTATCCAATCTTCCCATCACCCAGTACTACAAGGTAGCAGTGGATGACGCCGAGCCTTTTTACAATGTTTATGGCGGCACCCAGGACAACAACACCCAGGGTGGGCCCTCTCAGACGGATAACGATAACGGTATCCGCAACAGCGACTGGGAAGTGGTCTTATTCGGTGATGGCCATCAGCCCGCCACCGAACCGGGCAATCCGGATATCGTTTACGCCCAGTGGCAGCAGGGCAATTTAGTCCGAGTGGATCGCAGCAGCGGTGAACTGAGCTATATCAAACCCCAAGCGGAGCCGGGCGACGCGCCGGAGCGGCTGAACTGGGATGCCCCCATTTTGGTCAGCCCCCATGCCCCGACTCGCTTGTACCACGCGTCCCAGCGCGTCTGGCGGTCAGAAAATCGCGGTGACACCTGGACTGCAATTTCCGCTGACCTGACCCGAAACCAGCAGCGCGAGACCCTACCTATTATGGGTCGACAGCAAAGTATCGATGCGCCCTGGGACATGTTTGCCATGTCTCAATACAACACCATTACCTCGTTGGCCGAGTCACCGCTGAAGGAGGGATTGCTGTATGCCGGTACTGACGATGGCCTGATACAGGTATCCCAGGACGGTGGCGAGAATTGGCGAAAAATTGAGGTTGGCAGCTTGCCCGGTGTACCTGATACGGCGTTTGTTAACGACATCAAGGCCGATTTGTTTGACCAAGACACCGTTTATGTGGCGTTGGACAATCACAAATACGGCGACTATCAACCCTACTTGGTGAAAAGCACGGACCGAGGTCGTAAGTGGCAGTCCATCAGCAACAATCTGCCGGATAATCATCTGGTGTGGCGCTTAGTTCAGGACCACGTCAACGCTCAATTGCTGTTTTTAGGTACCGAGTTTGGGGTCTTTTTCAGTCTCAATGGTGGCGGCAAGTGGGTTGAGCTGACCGGCGGCGTGCCCACCATTGCGTTTCGAGATCTGGCCATCCAGCGACGGGAAAACGACCTGGTTGGCGCCACCTTTGGTCGCGGCTTTTTTATCCTGGATGATTACACACCGCTGCGCGGCTTAACTCAGGAAACCTTGGAGTCCGGCCCTCAGCTGTTTAAGCCTCGGGATGCCCGCTGGTATATCCGTCGGTCTCCCCTGGGCGGCGAGGGTAACTCTGCCCAAGGTCATGCCCACTATCACGCACCTAACGCGCCCTTTGGGGCGGTAATCACCTATTTCCTACCGGAAGATTTACTCACCGCGAAGGCGGCTCGCAAAAAACGCGAAAAAGCCTTGGATGATGATGAAAACGTACCTTTTCCTGGCTGGAAAGCCATTGAAGCTGAACGCCGGGAAAGTGAGCCGCAGATGCTGCTGACGGTGCGTGATTCAGACGGCAACGTGGTCAGGCGTCTCACCGGACCCGCCAAGAAAGGCTTCCATCGGATCGCCTGGGATCTGCGTTTCCCAGCGCCCCACGCCGTGGGCACTGGTGGCGATTTCTTTTCCGATATCGAAGGCTATCTGGTGGCGCCGGGTCGCTACAGCGTAGAGCTGGCGCAGGTGGTCGGTGGAGAGGTGACCAAACTCGGTGATGCACAGTCTTTTGCGGTCAACTCCCTGGGTCGAGGCGCTTTGGGCGATAGTGACCCAGCGGCGGCGGCCGCTTTCTGGCAGGAGCTAGGCGCCGTGCAACGCGGTGCAACAGCTGCCAACCAAGCATTGGGACAGGCTAGGGAGCAGATGAAAACACTGCGGATGGCGCTGGATCGATCCTTAGCCCCGCCCCAGGAGCTGGAGGCCGATCTGCATGATTTGGAACAAACGGTGGAAGCCCTGGCGTTTGCCTTGGGCGGAAGTGAGGAGCGCAACGCTTTAGGCGCATTGACGCCGCCGACGGTGAGTGCCCGTTTGTTCCACGCTTTGCTGGGTACTGCAGCAACCAGTCGAGCGCCAACGGCGTCCCATCAGCGCAGTTTGGCGCTGGCGAAAAGCCAGTTTGCTGATATTCGCGAACAAATGAATCGACTCACCGAGCAACAAATTCCTGCTTTCGAGGCGCGCCTTCGTGACGCGGGTGCACCGTGGACACCGGGTCAACCGCTGCCCTGAGAGAGGTCACCACCGATGACAAGGCGCCTGGCAACAGGCGCCTTTTTTTTGCCTGCGTTAAACCTCCGCTGCTGCTGCAAGGATTCAACAATCCATTAACCTGCCGTTAAGGTTTGTCTTGATAGCCTGAAACCACAATGAGGCTGGAGATAACATAATGAAAACATCCAACTTGTGGTCTAACGTAAGTAAAAACGTGGCGCTGGCCGCTGCGTTATCCTGCGCCATTAGCGCTTGCACAACGGTCAATCCTTATACCCGCGAAGAGCAGACGGCCAAAGCCACTAGCGGCGCGGCGATTGGCGCTGCTGCTGGCGTTGTGGTGGGGTTGCTCAGTGGAGATAGTAGCCGCGATCGACGCAAGAGAGCCCTGATCGGCGCCGGCGTGGGCGCTTTAGCGGGCGGGTCAATCGGCTATTACATGGATGTGCAGGAAGCCAAGCTGCGCCAGCGCCTCGACGGCACCGGTGTGTCAGTGTCTCGCAATGGCAATGAGATTATTCTCAACATGCCCAGCAATATTACCTTCGACGTTGATCGAGCTGATCTGCAGCCCAATTTCGGTGAAGTGCTGGATTCGGTGGCGGTGGTGTTGGATGAGTACGACCAAACCCTGGTGGAAGTGACCGGTCATACCGATTCCAGTGGTGGTGAGCGATACAACCAGTTGCTGTCAGAGCGACGGGCGGATTCTGTGGGCAACTATCTGATGCGAGTGGGTGTGATGCCGCGCCGGGTTGCCACCGCAGGCTATGGCGAAAGCTATCCGGTGGCTAGCAATAGCCAGGCTTCTGGCAGGGCGGCGAATCGCCGAGTGGAGTTGACCTTAGTTCCCTTGAGTTAAGGTCTTTCCTGTTCCATGGCCTGAACCATGACCTGGCTCCTTCGTAGTATTTAAGGACAGCCGCCAGGTCGCCAACTTAGGGCAAAAAAAAGGCCGCGAACGCGGCCTTTTTGGTGGGCAATCAATAACCCGTTTTTACAGATCAAATTCCTTCGAGTAGCCGACGACAAATTTCACTTCGTCGTTGTCCAGCCCATCAGGGCCGGCGTCGTCCAAGTCGGTGCCGGTCAGCTTGACCGTGAAGCCGTCTTTGGACAGGGAGATACCGTACTCAAAGTAACCTTCAGGCACGCCGTTGAAGGCTTCGTTAAAGTCGCCGTCATGCCAGCCTGCATGGAGTCCCAGTTCCAGTCCTTCACGAATTTCCGTTGACCAGTCTCCGTAAGCGTAGATGGTCTCGCCAAAATCAAAGTCTTGGCCTGGGCCTTCGTCGGCTTCGGTGTGGGCTAGAATGTTCAAACCGAAGGTGAATGCGCCAATACCTACTGAGCCATAGACTTCGGCAAAGTCGAACTCCGCCTCATCGTCGTAGTTGAAGTACAAATAGCCGAAGTCGTAGGTGATGCCGCTGGCTTCAAAGGAGTATCCGAGATACACGTCGTTCTCATAGGAGAACACGTCTCCAGGGGCGTAACTGACGTTGGAGATCCAGGTGCCAACGTAAAATCCGTTGTCAAACACGTAGTCTAGACCGCCGGATACAGCCACTTCGTTCTGGGTTTGGGTCAATCCACGCCAGATATAGTTGCTGTCGATGGCGATATTGGCCGTGAAATCCTCTGCTGCGGCATTGCCAGCCATCAGCATCAGGCCAGTCAGAGCCGGCAGAGTGAGTTTTCGTACAATGGTCATCTTAATTCCTGCGTTTTAATTAATTTAGTTATTTATTATGTGATCTACCGCTACCGGATCACAACGCAGCAATATTCAGGCCAACGTGTCATCCCCCGGGAAATTGCGGAATCTTGAGGCGCTTGTGTTCAAAATTGCGCCAGCCCGGAATAATGCACCACCAAATGCACCAAAAGTGGGCATTTGGTCGCGAATTTGCGATTCGAGACAATGTTTTACAGGTTGAATCTAGACTTTGGAGTAAGAAATTGGATCAGGTATGGATTGCCCAAGCAGCGCTGCTGCCGGTGCAAATAGGTTGGGGCGCGCTATTTTGGTTCACCGGCCGCTTGTACGGGCGCCGGGCCCTGGATGGAGTGGCGCTGGCATTGGCGATCGCCATTTGGTTGGCGGTGGTTATTAAAGGCGGGCAGGCTTCATTGATTCATGGAGACATCTGGGCGGTGGTGTTTACCACAACTGCCGCATTTTTGGGATTTAATGCCGTATTAGCGCTGGCGGCCATCATTCGGCACCGCCTGGCAGTTTCCCCTAGGTCAATTTCGCTGGATCATGGCGCCTAAACCCCTTGTGGTACTAGGGCAGCAGGGCTTTCGCCGGGGTTTGTCCAGACCCTATTCAACGGTTTATAGGACGATTTTTTCGCCGATAGTCGGTGACCGACATTATTTTGGCACTGGGAAAACGAAATAATTCTGGCAATAAGCCGCCAATAGGCTTTAATTAACCCGGCAACCGCCCAATGGAGAGTTTCATGCTAAAGCCAACAACCTGGATCATGATGTTGTTGTTTACGCCGCTGACCACCCTTGCTGCCACGGTATCGGGCACGGTCACCGATGCAGTAAGCGGATTACCCATCGAAGGGGCGACGGTAGGCGTTGCCGCCCCGCAAGCCTACTTTGGCCAACCCCTAGTGACCGCAATCACCGATGTGGACGGTAACTACTCCATAACCTTAACTGTGGACGTCGATGGCTTACCAACGGCTTTCTTTGGCGATGACCCGGCGATCGTAACCGGTGAGATTTTGCTGGAGATTGTCTCCCCTACCCATGCACCTCAGCGGGCCGGAGATACACTGGATAGTGTCGTCTGCTTCTGGTTTTGTGAATTCACGGCCGATCTTTCCCCCAATATCATTGGCGTTCTCACGATCGCGGATACTGACGACCTAGATCAGGATTTCGTGTTGTCCGCCGGTGCCACCATTAGCGGCGTGGTAACCGACGATGTGGGCGGGCCATTGGCCAATGTGCCCGTAAATTTCTTCGGCGCTGAGCCCTTTGAGTTCATTAGCGCCGCTGAGTTTTCCACCACCACGGACGCGTCAGGTAGTTATACCTCTGGCATTGCACTGAAACCCGGCAGTTACTTCGCTGGGGCCGGTAGCCGTAATTTCGTTAGTGGACCATTGCCCTACGGAAACTTCGTGTCCCAGGCTTTCGGCGGTTTTAACTGTGAATTTTTGGCCTGTTTTATTCGCGGTAGCAACGCCATTGACATTACTGGATCTACACCCGCATCAGGCATTGATTTTGCCTTGAATCCTGGTGGTCTGCTGACCGGCGAATTACTTTACGCCGATAGCGGGTTGCCGCTGGCCAGCCCCGATAGCGCAATCATTCGAGTCTGGACGCCGGATGAGGGACGCAACCTCGCCTCGTTTTTCATCAACAGTAACGCGTTTGGCGGTCCGATAGATTCCAGCTACCGCATCGAGGGGGTGTCCGGAAGCTACATCATCGAGATTGATCCGTCGCCATCGACCAGCACTAATCTCCTGCGCATACTTAATGACGGTTCCCGTTGTCCGTTCTCAGGTTGCGACAGAGGCCAAGGGGTGCCGGTGACGCTCTTGCCAGGTAGTCCCGTGTCGCAGGATTTTTCCTTAATGCGCGGCGGAAAGATTGAAGGAACCGTTGTGGACGCGAATACCGGTTTAGCGATCGACGGAAACTTTCAACCCATCATCGTTTTGCTTGACGCCGCAGGTCGGACGGCGGGTGGAGCCGTTGTTGGAACAGATGGTCAGATTATCACCGCAGACGGTGTTGCGCCGGGAGATTACAGCGTTACCACTGGCACAACCTTTTTCGCCAAAAGCGTCAGTGGACAAAACAGTGTAGATACTCTGGGAGCGCCCTATATTGACCAAGCCTTTATGGGCGTCGATTGCCCAGGTCTGGCCTGTGATTTGTCGGCACCCGGCGCTACTCGTGTGACGATCACCGAGGGTGCGGTCACCACCGGCATCGATTTCAATTTGCGCCAAGGTTTTCAAATCTCCGGCACTATCACCGATTCTGTGACCGGAGCACCAGTGGCGGGTCGCAACGTTGAGATTTTTACCCCGGCAGGCCAACGCGTGGCGTTGGAGTTTTCTGCTCCCGACGGTTCTTACACAACCGGCGGGCTTCCCGATGGAAACTACCGGGTCGTTGTCAAAGACGGTGGCCGGGTTGCGTTGGGTAATTTTGGTAACAATGGACGGGGGTACTTCGGCAAGGTCTTCGGTAGCTCTGGCGATTGCGTTCAAAATCTGTGTTCTGCAGGGGCCGGAAGCAATGTGGTGGTGGCTGGAGCCAACTTGACGGGTATCGATTTTGCGCTTACCCCAGGTCCCACAATCACCGGCCAGGTGGTTGATACCGTTATTGGATTGCCAGTGCTGTTAACCGTTGATGTGTTTAACGCGGGCGGAAGTTTGGTTGGCTCCTGGTCCACAGTGACTTCACCGGATGCAACCTACACCACTGGGGCGTTAACGCCCGGTACCTACACCCTGGTACCAAGAACCACTAATACTTACAGTATCGGGTCGCCGGCTACGATCAACAAAGGTCAGTCAGCGATAGCCGGCACCTTGTCGGTGGAAATCACCGACAGCAGCATTAATGTTGAGGCCTTAGGTGTATTTCAGTCCCTGATCTTTTCAGCCGGATTTGAATCCCGTTAACCATACGCTTGTGCTGGCAACCAGGTGACCAGGGGTTGCATCAGATAAATCAAGGTCAGCCCCAATAGTTGTAAGACAACAAAAGGCAGCACGCCGCGGTAGATGGTGACCGCGGTGATGTTAGCTGGCGCAACGCCCTTCAAGTAGAAAATGGCGAAACCCACCGGTGGGGTTAGGAACGAGGTTTGCAGGCACACGGCAAACAGCACCGTAAACCAGACGAGATCGAAACCCAGGGCCTGGACAACGGGCGCTACTAGCGGCAATACGATTAGAGAAATTTCGATCCAATCTAAAAAAAACCCCAGTAGAAAGACAAAGGCCAATATCGCGATCACAATACCGTTAGGGCCAAGGGGAAGGTCCAGCAGCGCGCCCTTAATCAAATCGTCGCCGCCCAGCCCTCGCAGCACCAAAGAAAAGGCGGTAGCTCCAACAAAGATCGCGAAGATAAACGCGGTAGTGGTGGTGGTTTGGCGCAGTACCTGATCTAGCACTTGGCGGTTGAGCTGACCTTTTGCCGCCGCTAGAACCGTTGCACCAAAGGCCCCGATGCCGGCGGCTTCTGTGGGTGTGGCCAAGCCAAAAAAGATGCTTCCTAGAACCGCGAAAATCAATCCTGCTGGCGCAAGGATGGCGGCCAATATCGCCAGTAGTGCCGGCAAGGTTAACGCCTTGGCATCCTTGGCAACCGGGGCGCTGTCGGGTTTGAGTCTGGCGATAATCAGCAGATAAGCCAGGTAAAGCACACCTAACAGCAGTCCGGGAAACAAGGCGCCTAAAAACAGGTCGCCAACGGGCAAGGCCAGTCGGTCAGCCATCAATACCAACATGATGCTGGGTGGAATTAAAATGCCAAGAGTCCCCACTGCGCATACAGTGCCGCTGGCCAGTTGCGGGGAATAACCCTGTTTTAGCATGACCGGCAAACCCATCATTGCCAATAACACCACTGAGGCACCGATAATTCCGGTGGTGGCTGCCAGCAGGACACCGATAAGGGTCACGGTGATCGCCACGCCGCCACGGACTCGTCCAAAAACCTGCGATAGAGTGCTCATCAGATGGCTGGCGATGCCTGATTTCTCCAGCATGATGCCCATAAAGACAAATAGCGGAAGCGCCACCAGAACCCAGTTTTTCATCACCTCCCAGGTACGATTAACGCTCAGCGAGGTATAGGCCCAATCCACACTTAAGGCCATCCCAAGGTCCACTTCCAACACAATGGACAAGGCGGTGAAAAAGATCGCTAAACCGCCCAATACCCAAGCAACGGGAAAACCGGTGAGAATCAAACCAATAAAGGCAATAAACATTGCCAATGACATCACGTCGTTAATGGACACGATTGGGCCAACCAAAAAGAAATGCTAGAACCCGAGATAGACGGCTGATACCCGCGATGGCCAACAGCGCCATTGCTAACGGGATGACCCCTTTGATAAGCCACCGTCCGGGTAGTCCACCGGGTGCGTCCGATATTTCGGAATTGGTGAAGGAGTACTCCACAAAGGGTAAGGAGAAAACCAGCATCGCCACAACAAACGGTAAAAACAGTAGTAGCAAACCGTAAAGCTCAATAAAGGCCTGGGTTCGGTGACTGGTGTGCTCGTGGAGCACGTCAACCCGCACGTGCTGATCAGAATCCATGCAGGTGGCCAGCCCCAACATGAAACCAATGGCGTAGAGGTGCCACTGAATTTCTTCAAATTCGATGCGTCCCTCACCTAGCAGGTACCGCATAAATACGTTGATCACTACGATGGCAATTAGCGCTAACCAGATCCAGGATAAGATGCCAGCTAGGTAATGAAATATCCCACGACACCTCAGCGAGAGTGCGGTATGGGGCCATGGGTCCGACGGAGAATTGGCGTTGTGGTTTTTGATTGTCAGAAATCCTGCGGCAGGTAACCCAGTTTTTTCCAGCGCCGGTAGGTGGCGGAAAAGGCCCGTTGAGATTCTAGCAACTGAGCGAACTGAGGGTTTTTCTCCGCTTCCTCATCCAGTACCTGCTGGGCGGCGGATCGCAACTCCTGAAGTAGTGGCTGTGGCAGAGTGTTGGTGATCACACCCTGGGATTCGAAGTTCTTCAGGACCGGTCCTTGAAGCGCCTCCGATTCGGCGATCGACCGGGTAACCGATGCTTTGCAGGCGACGCGAATCAAGGCTCGGGTGGATTGACGCAAATTCTGCCAAACCGATAAATTGATTTGCATGTGGGCGGTGGAAAAGGTTTGGTGCCAGCCGGGAAAGTAGTTGTATTTAGCCACCCGGGAAAACCCCAGCAATTCGTCGATCACTGGTTGGGAAAACTCCGTGGCATCAATGGCACCCTTTTCCAGCGCCTGAAAAATTTCACCGCCGGGAATCATCGTGACCGATGCCCCCAACCGTTGCATAACCTTTCCGCCCAGTCCGGCAAATCGAATTTTTAACCCGATCAGGTCGTCGGCGCTCGTGATAGGGCGGCGAAACCAGCCCGCGGTTTCTGGCCCAGTGACGCTGCACAATATGGGCATCACTTGGTGTGGCGCATACAGCGCTTCGCCCAGTTCCTGGCCGCCGCCGAAATACCACCAGGCGATGAACTCCGGCGGCTCCATGCTGAAAGGCACAGCTGCAATGAGGGTTGAGGCGGGAATTCGTCCCTGGTCATAGCCTAGCCATTGGAAGCCGACATCAATTTTTTTTTCTTTGACGCTCTCAGTGATCTCTAATGCGGGAACAATCGCACCTGGATCGAAAACCGTGATATTAATTGCACCGTCGGTCATGGCTCGAAGATCATCGGCCACCCGCCCGGCAGCCACGCCGATAATAGGCAAGGTGGAGGTGAACGAGGAAGTGGCGCGCCAGTTGAGGTTTTCGATGCGCTGCTCACCGCTGGTTGTCAGAGCTTGGCTACCTTGCCCCGGCGGCCGAATGGCCAGCGAGGCTAAGATACCCACAGACAATGCGGTGATGACGGCAATCAGCAATACTCGGGGAGACACCTGACGTTCAGACATGGGTTAGCCAACCCGTTCGAGAACCAATTTTGCGCATTTATTGCTCCAGGCTTTCAGCCTTTCATCCAGCGGTCAGGTGAACACGTCGAGACAGCGGCCATTGCGACAAATCGTCACATCCAATCTACTGTCTTTCAAGTCCTGCTCGGTGACCCTATTTACCTGTTGGGTTTCGTGACACCAGGTACCGTTCTAAAGGCCGTCGCCAAAAATCCCGCTGGTATGCAGCCATCGAGCAACGCCAGCGGCTTTGGCCGCTGGCGCCAGTAAAGGTAGTCATAGGCATAGTATTTCGCTCCTTAAGGCGCGAGACACACAGCAAAGCGCGAGTGCCGTATGGGATATGGACAAATGATTGTACAGCAGGACATTCTACTGAGCTCGAGCGCGGCTTTGCTTAGTGACGGGGCTACCACCATTGCCAGGAAAAAATCATGAAAGGAACAATATGACATATCTTCGTCGCAGGTTTTTCACCGCCATGGGTTTTCTTGTGGTTGTCGTCAGCACCGCCTCGGTCCAGGCGCAATCCGTTGAGCAATTGCAATCGGCACTGGATGACGGGAATTTCACAGTCGTTGAGCAGTGGCTAAAGGAGCAGGGTAAGACCCGTCTATCGCCGGAGCAACGGTATATCAAAGGCCAGTACCTGTTGCGCACCGATGAACCTAAGCAAGCGTTGGAAGATCTTGAAGCGGCAGCCAAGGCATTTCCTGAAAATGAAGACATCTGGCTGAGTGTTGCTGAAGCTGCCGGTGATGCAGCAGGAAGAGCTGGCCTCATGAGTGCTGGTGGGTTGGCCAAAACCGCCCGTCGCGCCCTGGATCATGTGGTGGAGCTCAATCCGCAGAACCTGGATGCCAGAGAAGGCCTAATTCAGTTTCACACCCAAGCACCCTGGGTGATGGGTGGGCGTACCAAAGAGGCTTATCGGCAGGCTGAGGCCATTGGCAAAATCGACCCTGTCAGAGGGCTGCTGTCGAAGGCCCAAATTGATCTTTCTGAGGGTGAGGCTGAGGCGGCGGAATCTACCTTCCGGTCGATTCTTGCCCAAGATCCGACCAACGAAGGGGCCGGCATTGGATTGGCCAACGTTCTTCAGGGAAAAAAGCAATGGCGTGAGTCCATTGATGTGCTGTCGCCTCTGGCCCAGAGTGAGCCACCCAATTTGATTGCGGTCTACCAGATCGGTCGCACCGGTGCCTTGTCCGGCGAATTTTTGGATACCGCCGAAGCGTCAATGCGCCGTTATCTAGCTTTGGCAGAGGGGAAGGCCAAGGTCGACAGGCCCATTCCTCTAGCGCCAGCCTGGTGGCGCTTGGGTATGGTGTTACAGCATCAAAATAAGCTGGCGGATGCCAGAGCGGCCTATCAACAAGCACTCGATCTTGATCCTGACAACAGCGAGGTCAAGAAGGCCTTGAAGTCTCTGCCAAAGGGATAGACGCCAAGGTGGCGCCGGAGCGATCCAAAGGCGCTCCGGTTTTGTTGCATTCCAGCGGATGGGTCACTGGGATCGATCAGGCAATTGCCGCTTACCTTCCCGAACATCTCGGAAATACGACCAGCTAGTGACATTGCGTCGATCATCGTCCACCGGCGGAGGCGTTGCGTATTTGGGATAGTACTTGCGGATCTCTCTTTTCATCGTGTCGGACAATTCATCCCATGAAGCCAGCTTTGTGCCAGCTGTATGCATGTAAATAATGCCTTCCCGGCCTCCCATCTTCATCCAGGGCAGCCAGTCGGAGATACGTGACCAGCCAACCCTGACCTCTGCAGTATGGACGTTGGGGTCCAGCAACATGTCCGATGGGCCAAAAAAATTGAACATTTCAGTAGCGTGATAAGTGCCGCCGATTTCTGCTTGGTAGTCACTGGCCAATACGTTGGGATAGAAAAGGGGGACAGTGCTTCGATCCCAGAATCCGTCGTTGTGAATGTGTCCACTCCAGGTCGCCGGTTGACCATCGCGGCCGATTTCATAGGACTGGAAATTTACTGGGTCGTTTTCAACGTGGAGTACGTCAACGGTTTCACCGGTCCAGGGGTTTTCCCATTGGTTAAGAACCTCACCGGTGTTGGGGTCTTTGTAGAGCAGTATCTCTCGGGATACCAGCCTAAAGCCCTTGCCTCTTTCTGGATGAGTATCGCTAACGCAGGCGCGGGTATTCATTCCCTCAACCTGAAACAAAGCCTTATCTTTTTCGCCGGCACGCCGGGAGTAAGCCGTGCCATACCACCAGAAAGTGATCTGCTCACCATCATTCATAGAGCACTGGATCTTGCGCAGCAGATTGACGGCGTCAGCAGGTTTCGACGGGTCAAGGGACTCAGCAGCGCCGGCGCCAAGGCTTGCAAACAGCAATACCAAAGGGGTTACTATGCGACGAATGGGCATCGAGTTCTCCATGGGGCGAAATGATATAATGTTAGAACATTATAGTCATTTATGCGGCAGCGCCCAATGACCAGATTACTCTTCCTGATCCATTTCATGTCAGGTTTAGGTTTGCTGCTACTGCTCCCCGGTTTATCCGTTTCGGCGCCATTGAGCGGCTTGGAAATCGTTCAGGCAGCAACCGAGGCCAATGGCGGCTACAATTGGCGGCGTCCGCAAACACTATTTCTGCAAGGGCGCATGACCATGTATGACGGTGGCGCCATAGACCAGCAAACGCAGGTTGATGATTACCGCATGTGGCGCAGGTTTCCGGCCAAGCCTGGCGCAGCTCACGCAGCCAATGGCAAAGTGGCCTTTGATGCGCGCAGCGCAGGCAAAGTGGTGTTTCAGATTGCTTGGGACGGCAGCCATACCTACAACCAAAGCGGTCGGGTCGAAAAGAGCAGCGCTGACGCCCAGTGGTCTGCGGCGTTTGGGTTCGGCATCATTCGGTTCGCCGATCAGCCGGGTTTTTCGGTCACTCGTTTGGCCGATGATCAGGTGGAGGGCCAGCCTTGTTATGTGGTGAAAGTGACCGACCCGGGCGGCAGCGACACCTTGTTTGGTATCGACAAGGGCTCTCTCGCCGTGCGTATGGTGGGGTTTGATACTCCTCGCGGCTGGCACCATCGAATTTATTCAGCGTTTGCCTGGCACCAAGACCCACCATTTCGCCAGCCACAGCGAGTGCGCCTGTTTTACGATGGGCGCAAAACCAACGATATTTTCTGGCATACCTTTAGTGTCAATGGTCCGGTGGATGATGGCGTTTTCGCCCTTCACCCTGACTCACTCCATGAACATAGGAAGTCACCTGATGAATAGCGATGACCATGAAGCCCCAATGGACGTGCGCAACCCGAGAACCGGCGAGGTGGACTATCAGCTGGAGCCTTATTCGCCTGAGCAGCTTGGCAGCGTGGCAGATTCCCTGCGGGCAGCCCAAATGGTGTGGGACGCCGGAGGCTTAGAGGCTCGCTGCCAGGCAATGGGCCAGTGGGTCGTGGCCCTTAAAGATCGCGAGTCTGAGATTGTAGCGGCGCTAACTGCCGACACAGGTCGTCGGGCGATCAGCGCCGGGGAGTTTGCTGGCACCTTGGCAGCTATCGAGCGCTGGTGCACCTTGGCCCCGGAGCTGATGGCGACCACCCCTCGTCCTAGTCGCGGGATGCCCCAAGTGGAGCTTGCTGAGCAGCTTGTGCCCTATCCGCTAGTTGGGGTGATTAGTCCATGGAATTTTCCCCTGACCTTATCCTTGATTGACGCTATACCGGCGCTGCTTGCCGGTTGTGCGGTGATGATCAAACCCAGCGAGGTCACTCCCAGATTTGTTGAGCCGATAAACGGTGCGTTAGACCAGGTACCTGATCTGGCAAGGGTTTTGTCATTCACACCCGGTGGCGCCGAGACCGGACAGGCTTTGATTGAGCAAGTCAGTGCTGTGGCGTTTACTGGTAGCGTGGCGACGGGTCAAAAAGTGGCTGAGGCGGCGGCCAGGAATTTTATTCCCGCCTTTCTAGAATTGGGCGGCAAAGATCCAGCAATCGTGCTGGGAGATGCTGACCTGGACCGGGCCACAACCGCGTTGTTGCGGGGCAGCGTGGTCGCCACCGGACAGGCCTGTCAGTCCATTGAGCGGATTTACGTGGCGCGCAGCTGTTATCCGGCGTTTGTTGAACTATTGGTGGAAAAAGCTGGCCGTATACAAACTACTGAGCAGGATTTAGACGGTGGACACCTGGGGCCATTTATTTTTGCTCCCCAGGCCGACAAGGTGCTGGCCCAGATTGAACAGGCAGTGAATGCGGGCGCCACGGTGGTGTCGGGGGGTAAAGCCATTCGTCGCGGCGGCACCTGGCTTGCACCCACCATCATCACTGAGGTTGATCACGGCATGGCGGTGATGCGGGAGGAGACCTTCGGCCCGGTATTGCCGGTGATGGCTTTTGATAGTGTCGACGAAGCGCTGGCGCTGGCCAATGATTCTGAATACGGGTTGTCAGGCTGTGTTTTCGGCGCTGATGAATCTCAGTGCCTGGCGGTCGCCCGTCGAATGAACGTGGGTGGCGTGAGTATTAATGATGCCAGTATGACCAGCATGATCTTTGAGGCTGAGAAAAATGCCTTCGGTGAGTCGGGATTAGGAGCGTCGCGTATGGGTGCCAGTGGTCTGACTCGGTTCCTGCGCAAAAAGGCACTGTATATCAACCGAGGAGAGGTCATGCCTTTGGACGCATTGCGTGAAGGTCGGTAAGCCTGGAGGGCTGATACAAGCCCAATCCTGCTGCTGCCGGCTGTTGGGATGGGCCAATCCAGGGATGGGAACCTCTCGAGGTGTGTTGCGGTCTTATCTTTGTCACTCCTGCCATTGGGATCGCCATTATGACTAACGTCACTGAAACGACTGGGCAAAAGATTCGTCGCATCGCCAGAGAAAATCTGCCGGTGGTGTTTGTGCTGCTCGGTATCGCCACATTCCGAACCGCGGTTGCGGACTGGTCTCACATTCCCAGTTCATCAATGGAGCCCAATTTTTATCCGGGTGATTACATTTGGGTAGAGAAATTCAGCTATGGGCCCTCCATCCCGCTGCTCAATAAGCGTCTGCCAGGTTGGGGCAGTCCCCAGCGAGGCGATATTGTTACCTTTGTTCCGCCTCACACTGATGAGGTCTACATCAAACGGGTCATTGGGATACCCGGCGATCAAGTGACTGTGGCCGGCGCCAAGGTGTGGATTAATGGAGAGCGGCTGCCGCAACGATTCGAGCGGCTTCCCGATGGCAACGTTCAGGCCGTGGAAGAGGTTGACGGCACCGCCCATACATTACTTTTTTCGGCTAACCTAGGGTTGTCACCGGTAAAACGAACTTTCGATGTGCCACCGGGCGAGTATTTCATGATGGGCGATCATCGCAACAATAGTGAGGATTCACGCGTCTGGGGTTTCGCCAAAGAGGATCAAATTCAAGGCAGGGTCACCCACATTGCGGTGTCGTTTGCCTCAGAGCGCCCCTGGAGTGAGCGGTTCGCCCAGCGGGTCAGTCCTTAACGTCTCGCTAGAGCGCGTTACTACTAGCGGCCCGGCAATACTGGGCCACTTGGTCGGCGCTGCCTCGATAAATGATTCGATCCTGCTTTTTCGCCAGCTGATAGGCGTACATTGGGTCGTAGTAATCCGTTAACAGTGGCCTGACCCAGCTCTCGTGCTCGGCGGTGCTGCCGCTGGATCCCTGATGTTTCAGCGCTGTTTGCATCGCTGTTTGCATTTCTTTGAATCGGACGCCCCCCAATCGTTTCTCGACTCGCGCCAGGCTGGCCAAAAGTTCACTCGAAAACTGCTCAAATCCTCTCTCCGGATCTTGCGCCAACCAATCGGCTAGATTGCGTTCTACATAATCGCGAATAATGCGTCGAATGCGGCTTTCAAGGGATTCCTCAACCACCGCAATGGGTGAGGTCATCAACGCCTGCCAAAATGATTGCGGAAGCGCAAGCCGGCCAATTGTGCGGCTCTCATCTTCGGTCACAATGCCTGTATACCCGCGACGCTCCAGTTGCAGCCATGCGATAGTCAGGGCATGTTCAAAATTGATTGGTGTCGGATGCCCAGCTACCCGTCGGCCGAAGGCGGAACCCCGGTGATTGGCAAAACCTTCTAGATCCAGACTGGCAGGCAGCTCCGCCAACAGATCGGTTTTTCCGCTGCCGGCTAATCCTCCCAATATGAGGATTGACTGCTGTTGGCTTAGCCGACTGAGGCTGGAAATCATGAAGCGCCTTAATGCCTTATAGCCACCTTCGATCCTAGGTACATGAAACCCCACGTCTGCCAGCCATTGTTGAGCAATTTCCGATCGTTGGCCGCCGCGGAAGCAATAAATTTGGGTGCTGGGTGCATGTTCTAGCTGGCTGATCCAGCGTTGCAGCCTGCGCGCGCGGGTATCGCCGTTAACCAGCTTGTGGCCTAGCGCCACCGCTGCGTCATGGCCAAGTCGCTTATAACAGGTGCCAACCTGAGCTCGCTCCTCATCGGTCATTAGCCAAAGATTTTGCGCTGCAGGAAATGCGCCTTCGTTAAATTCCAACGGCGCACGTAAGTCAATCAGTGGTGATCCATCCATCAGTAGTTGGCCGAACTGATCGGCCGAAACTACCTGCCCGGATTTCACTGAAACTGCACCAGTGGCCCTTCTGCCGACGGCAATAAATGCCCGATAGGATGCACGCCGCAGCCCTGCTGGGTGAGCAAGCCTTCCACCTCATCGGTGGCCTGAGCGTCAACCGCCAGCAGCAGTCCGCCGCTGGTTTGGGGGTCGCAAACCAAGGCCTGGGTTTCCGGTTCCATGGCTCCGAGGTCGTAGCCATAGCTGGCGTAATTTCGCGCGCTGCCGCCGGGCAGGCTGCCGGCTTTGATATAGGTCGGCACGCCGTCCAATACCGGTATTTGATTGAGGGTGACGTCAGCTCGAAGTCCACTTCCTCGACACAACTCCAGCAAATGGCCACCCAGTCCAAAACCTGTCACATCCGTCATCGCAGTGATGCCATCCAGCGGCGCTAAGTGTTGGCCAACCACATTGGGCTGGCACATCACATCTCGGGCCAAAAATTGGTGTTCGCTGGTCAATAGTCCTTTCTTTTCGGCGGTGGTCAAAATCCCAACCCCCAGAGGTTTGGTGAGATACAGTCGATCACCCGCGCTGGCACCGTTGTTACGCTTGAGGTGCTTGAGGTCAACTCGGCCACTCACTGCCAATCCAAAAATCGGTTCCGGAGAATCAATGCTGTGACCGCCGGCCAGCGCAATACCCAGATCAGCACAGGTTTGTCGGCCGCCATCGACCACTTGACGAGCCACGTCAGCATCCAATTTTTCCACTGGCCAGCCGAGGATCGCTATAGCCATCAGCGGCGTTCCGCCCATGGCGTAGATGTCGCTAATGGCATTGGTGGCGGCAATCCG
The DNA here is from genome assembly GCA_964559945.1 of uncultured Gammaproteobacteria bacterium. Taxonomy (GTDB): domain Bacteria; phylum Pseudomonadota; class Gammaproteobacteria; order Xanthomonadales; family SZUA-38; genus JANQOZ01. The sequence goes on from CAZLJY010000005.1 coordinate 54,902, forward strand.
ACCAAAATCGAAGGGGTCGTCAACAATCGGCATAAAAAAGTCCGTGGTGCTGACCATGCCGGTGCCATCACCTAGATCATAGACGGCGGCATCATCCCGGG
>CAZLJY010000006.1:0-54870 GCA_964559945.1 uncultured Gammaproteobacteria bacterium
GTCGTTGCCGGCAAAATCCTGCACGCTGATCAGGTTATCGGAATAGTTGCCGGACGCATCACCACTGGAAGGCAACGCCTCGTCAAAGTCGAAGTGCATATTGAACGAGACCAAGTCCGCCACCGGAGTGGCTACATCGTCAAGCCCGGTGGCGCTCAAGAACGCGCTGCGATCCCAGGCCTGATTCGGATTAATCCCTGGCTGATCCACCAAATCGGTGGAATCCACGCCATAGGTTTGGAAGGTGTCCTGAATATCGTCGGACGAATCGGCGACAAAGTCGTAGCCCGCCGACACCCCGGTCAGGGCGACCAGCTCGCCGCCGGAGCTCACATAGTTATTGGCCGCCAGTTCTATGTCTGCTGCTGACTCCACCAATCGACCCACAGCCAGTTCCGGCACGTTGAGGAATCGATCAAACCAGGCGACGGGATCGGTGTCGCCGTAGGTGTCGTCAGACAGGAAATTGCGAGTGACCAATGTGCCGAACATGGCATTGTCAAAAAATTCACCGGCAAAGGTGGATTCGTTAGCGATGGCCGTTTCATCAGCCTTGCGGGCAAAGGGAATCACTTCATCGGAGCCCACCAGAGAGATGTAGGTTAAGTTCGGCGAACCCACTCGCTGAGCTTCCAGGTAACCGGTAATGGCATTGACCACGGCGTTGGCAGCACGGGAATCACAGGGGTCAGCATCCCAGGCCGCGTAGCTGACGCCGGGAATATCATTCACGTCCACCACCACACCATCGATCATGCCCGGCGCGGTCACCAACGCGTTCACCGCATTGAGGGCATCATTAGCGGCGTTTTGACCGCCAGGATCACTGGCTGCCAGGCGGCTCCAGTTGACCAGGAACACGGCGTTGGTGTTCGCGGTCCATTGGCCGGCTGGTGCAAAATCACCGGCCCCGGGCTGGCCCACGCTGCCAGGCCAGGACCTAGGTGTGCACTGGGCCTGAGGGACTTCGGGAGTCACCCGAATGCGCAGGGTGTAGGGCTGGGTAGATACCGCGCCGTTATAGCCCGACACCTGCAGGGTAAAGGGATTAGATCCATCACCGATGGCGGATACTTCTTCCTCCAGGCCGCCACGATTAGTCGACAGAGAAGTCAGCGGCGCAGCCGCCACGTTGATGTCGTCCAGGGTGTCTGGCTCTTCGGTCACATTGCCTTCATAGAGCACCCCATCGTCCTCGTAAGGAATGAGGGAAAGGGCCGCGGCCTGCTGATTCTGACCGATGGGTTCAACCGCCGAGGCCGGCCGGTACAGCAGCAAATCGTTATCCCCTTCCGGGTTGGCCATAAACACCGATACGCGGCTGCCACTGGGCGGCGGGGCAATCTGGAAGTAGTCGCTGTCCTCGGACGAACTCACAAATCCCAGTAGCAAAATATCAGGCTCGGTTAAGGCCGGTAAGGAGAAACTGGGCGCATCGGTCTGGGGACTTGGCACCACAGATACCGTTGCGCCGCTGCCGTCCGCAGCCGTAGCTGCGCCAGCACCCAGCACCAGCTCAGCGCTGGCATCAAAAGACCCAATTCCCAGGGACGGCACCGCAACAAAACTCAACGTGTTGTTGGTAAAGGCTGATGGCGCCAGATCCGGAAAGATCAGGCTCTGCGTACCATCGCCGTTGTCGACAATCTGCGGATCGGCCAACCGGCTGCTAACCGGGGAGGGGGACGCCTGGGGTGAGGTCACAAAGGCGGCACTGCCTGACTGGAAATGGAAGCTATCGGACAAGGTGACCGTTGCGGTGATCGGGTCAATGAGATTTCCGTCGAGAGCAAAGGCCAGGTCGTATCCCACCACGTTGTCCGCGGAGAAGGTTTGCGGATTGATCTGGGATAGCGGAATGGTTTCCCAGGGGAAATCCGACTTCAGCATCAACGTGATCAGCAGTTGACCGAAGGTCAGGTCGCCAAGGTCGGCAATCTCACCCAGGTTATCCGCGTCACTAGGCTCAAAGCCGTACAGGAACTGCAGACTGAGAGCGCCAAACAGGTCGCCATAGGTGGTCTGAGCGAACTGACTGGACTGGGCCACGGCGCTTAAGGTGGCATCGCCGCGAACCTCACCGGCGAGGAAAGCATCTCCGAAGGTATTGAACTGGCTGCACGGCGCCGCACAGGTAAATATCTGATCAAAGGACGACAGCGGGAACGATGACAGTGGGAAAGAGGACAAGGGCGAGCTCAAAATCTCAAACGAGGACAGCGGGAAGCTGCTCAGTGGTGCACCGTTCACCTCAAAGGAGGACAGCGGGAATGAGGACATGGGCAACGATGACAAGGGCAGCGACGACAGCGGAAAGCTGGACAGCGGCGATGCGGCCAGGGTCCCGAATTCGTTGGCCACATCCAGCAGGCTGGAGTTGGAATCAAGGCTTGCCACTGTGGAACAGTTGCTGGTGCCATCAATCTCCTGGCAGCCGGCAAAATCGCCCAGGGTCAGAGCGGAGATCGGCGAGGTGGCCACCGCTGCGGACCTCACGTCAAAGGACGACAAGGGCACACTGGAAATATCGAAGGACGACATGGGGAACGAAGACAGCGGCGTTGACCCGATGGTGCTGTTACCCGCTTGAGCCAGTGCAGCCACCAATGAGTCCAACGTTGCCACGCTGGGATTAATGCCCAGGTCGGCGCAGGTTAATTCATCCGAGGAATTGGCAATTCCATCGTAAAAATCGCAAAACGGCGTGCCACCCACATCAAAAGAACTGAGCGGGAATGAGCTCAGCGGAAAGCTGGACAGTGGGAACGAGGACAGTGGCGCCGCCAACAAATCAAACGAGGACAACGGAAAGCTGGACAACGGGAAACTACTCAGCGGGAAACTGCTAAGGGGAAAGCTGGACAACGGGAAACTACTCAGCGGAAACGAACTGAGCGGAAAGCTGGACAGCGGGAACGAGCTGAGCGGAAAACTGGACAGTGGGAAGCTGCTTAGCGGCAGGCTAGACAACGGAAGCGAGGCCACCGGTGCACCTTTAACTTCCAGACTGACAAAGGTGTCGTTATCAGAGCAGGCCGTAAAGCCCTGGCTGGCCAACATCTGACACACCGAGGGTGAACTGGGATTGGCATTGGCTATCCAATCATCAAGCACTGCCACCGTATTGTCATCACCCAACGCCAAGCCAGGCAGCGACAATGACGACAGCGGCGAATCGGTGATATCCAGGGAACCCAGCGTGATGTCCTGCAGCAGCGCTGGCGAGGCGGCGTCCAGTACCTGCTCAAGACTCACCGTTTGCAGCGGCGCGCCGGCAAGCTCCGGAATCTGTGCGGTCACCGCCGACCAGCCGCCCGGGAAACTGGACAGGGGGAAGGACGATAACGGGAAGCTGGATAACGGCGCACCCACCACGTCAAAAGATGACAGCGGGAACGACGAGAGTGGGAACGACGACATGGGTGATGCCCGCAGATCAAAACTGGACAGCGGGAACGACGATAGAGGAAAGCTGGACAGGGGCGCCGCTTCCGGTGCGTTAAACCGATCTCCGGTTAAGCGCTCGATGGGGATATCCACAATGGGGATATCCACCACGCCGGGAAAGGTGGTGGAGGTGCTGGAGCTCAATGTTGCGCCGTTAATGCTGGGCGGAATAACGTCCGCTTCCACCGCGCCGATATCACAACGCAGACCTTGAGGTCGAATCACGCCGCGCTGATCGGTGGCCTCACAGGGCACGCCGTTGGCGAACTGGAGGTTGAGTACACGCTGGGTTCCGCCCAGACCGCTGCCGGCGTCCGCCGCTCCAGTGAAACCTAGATAAACGTTGCCATCGGCATCGGCGTCGGTTTCGGTCAGTAAATTGACGGTTAGACTGACCGTCGCTACAGCGGGGCGGGTACCGCTGTTATCAGCGCGCACTTCCAGCAAATTGCTGTTGGCATCGTAATCGATCCAGGCAGTCCACACCGACCCATCGGACAACGTGCCCGCAGGCCCAAGGTCTGTCAGTGCGGCGCTGCTTAATAGCCCGTCCAGATTGATACCCACATGGTCCTGGCCGGTATCATTGGCCCCTTCGGCGTCGCCGTTGGTAAAGGTGTCAAATTCCACCGACACGCCACTGACCAACGGCCCGGTGGGGGTGTAGGGAGGCAAACCATCATCGTCTTGGGAACCAATGCCCAGACTGCCACCGCCATCACCCAGAAAGCTTGGATCATCGCCGATGGTGAAGGTTAAACCGTCGGAGGCCGAGCCGCCGGATCCCGGGTTAATCTGAAAATCAAACTGGGCGCTGAAGTTGCTGGTCACATCCACCGGCTCAATCAGATAGGCCGAACCCACAGTGCTGGCTGTTTCATTGCCGGCAATCAACAGCGTGTTGCCGTCCACCGCCGCACTGCCCTGGACACTGAACTGGGCGAGGCTAGTAAATTCGGCAAAATTGATGGCAACCGGTGTACCTGCATCCTGGGCTGGGCTGCCTGGCAGCAACGTTTGGGTTTCCGTGGCGCCGCCGTTGTCGGTGAGCAAACCCAGCAGCGGATCGCCGATCAGATCGCTGGCCGCCTGTGTCGGGCAAGGGTTTACATCGTAAATGTTGAAACCGGCCGACAGGACCTGATCGCAATCGGCGGTAACCGTAGAATTGCCGTTGATGATGGTGTTGCTGAAGATCAATGCCCCCTGCCCAGGCTCGGCATACAGGGCGCCGCCGTTCGGCGCGGTATTCGAGGCCAAGGTCAGGTTATTGAGCGTCGCCGAACCGCCGCCGATCACAGCGATGGCGCCGCCATCCCCGGTATTGCCGGGCCCAGGGTTCACCACGTTACCGCTCAGGGTGCTATTGCTCATGGTCAATACGCCGAGGGAGACGATCGCGCCACCCTGGGGAGTGGCCGAGGCGTCCGAAACGGCGTTATTGGCCAGCGTAACGCCTTCCAGGGTTGCGTCACCGAGAGTATAAATTGCGCCACCGTCGCCGGCGCTGGAGCCTTCGATCAACGAGTTGGTGATGGTCATTCCAGTGCTGACCGATTCCTCAGCAAAAATTGCCCCGCCCAAGGCATTGCCGTCACCGGCCTCTGGCGCCGTATTGTTCAAAAACTGACTGTCGCTAATAAATGCTCGGGACCCTGGGCCTACCACGCCAAGAGCACCGCCCCGCCCAGAAACCGACAAAGCACCGTCGCCAACGGTGTTACCTGTCAGCAAACCACCAGACAAAGCCACCACGGCTTGGCTGAAGTTACCGTCCATTGCGATACCACCACCGCCGTCCCGGGCGCTGTTAGAGAGAAAATTGTCACTGTCGGAGAGGACAAATGAGGTGGCGAAAATGGCGCCGCCACTGGCGTTGGCACTATTGGTTTGGAAGGTGTTACCGGTTGATGTGAGCTGCCGCGTGATGGCAATACCACCACCGGAACCCAGGGGCGCCACGTTGTTGATGAACGTGGACTCAGAAACTGTAAGCTCCGAGGACGAATTGATCGCGCCGCCGCCCGTGTTTCCGGTGTTGCTGTCAAACAAGGAACGATCGATGGTCATCACGCCATTATCACGGCCAATGGCACCACCGGCGCCGCTCTGCGCCTGGTTTAAATCCATCACGGTGCAGTCGATATCCATCAGCCCAGTGGCGGCGCCGGTCTGAAAAATACCGCCACCTTCTAAAGCGAAGTTTGCGCTAATCTGAGTGTCGGTGATCTGGAAGTTGCCTCGGTTGTAGATACCGCCGCCTTGACCCGCTAGCGCTGTGTTATTCGCAATCACGTTGGACAAGGTGCCGGCAGCCGGCACTACCCCACAACCCGCCGAGCCCATCACCACATCGGAAACCTCCGAGTGGATGCCGCCGCCGTCCCGACCCGCGGTATTGCTGAGGATCTGGACGTTGTTCAAGATGATGTCCTGAAATGAATCGAAGTACATGCCACCGCCATCGGTGTCGGCGCTGTTATTGTCGATTTGGCAATTGTTCATGGTGAGGTTGCTGCCGGCTTCAACAAAAATGCCGCCGCCCACGCCACCAGGACCGGTGGCTGCGTTGTTGTCTATTCGCACGTTGGTCAGCACAACATCCAGAGATGACCGATCAATATCAATACCACCACCCTGGCCCACTGCGCTGGCGCCGGTCACTCGGATGCCAATCATGGTAAAGCTCTCGGTGGCTGTGACGGCCTGAGTGCCAAGGCCGGTAGCATCGATGATCACATTTTCAGGCCCTGAGCCCTGCAAGGTGATACCGCTGTTAGCCAGCGTGATGGCTTCGGTATAGGTACCGTCAGGCACCACCACGGTGCCGCCGGCGGGCGCCGCGTCAATCAATGCCTGCAGCGCCGGCGCAGAGGGCTGGAGTTCAAACGCCCCGGCATCGCAGCTGGCGCCTTGGGGCCTGGCCACACCCCGCTGGTCGGTGGTGGTTGCGGTGCCACCGCAGGTGGGATCGTTCAGCCCCGAGTCGACCGCCGGGCTGGCGGGATCCAGCGCCCGAGTTAAGGTAGGTCCGCCGTTGTCGGCAAGGGGCCCAAGGAGGGGATCGATGGGCGAAATCTGGGTACCCCACTGATCGCCCACCGCCTGGGTCGCGCCGCAGTTAAGATCGCTGCGCATTACGTTGAAACCCAGGGACACCACACTGGTGCTGTCGCCAAGGCAATTCTGACCGCCCTGGTTGAAGGCCAGAAGGCTGTTGTCCAGTGTTACGACGCCGCTAACTGGGCCCACTTCGCCCCACACGCCAGAGCGTTGGTTGTTGCTAATGGTGCTGAGAGTGGCATTCACGGTAAAAGGTGCACCAGCGGGTCGCTGGACTGCGATGGCGCCGACACCGACGCTGTCGGACAGCGTCACGTTCAACATATCCACTGCGCCTTGGGAATAGACGCCGCCGATGGTGGAAATGCCGCCGAAGATTTGAAACTCCAGGTCAAAATTGCCCGTTGTTTCGGTGCAGCGATAACCGGCGCCGTCAGGATAAACATTGTTGGAGTCGACGACGAAGGATCGAGAGGGGGGAAACTCCATTTCCACAGCGTAGGTTGCCCCCACAGCAAGGGCGATGGGCGCATCCAGGGTAAAGTCCAGATCCAGGTTAGTTCCCGAAAGCGTTCCCTGGGGAATCAGTGCGCTGGCGTTGGCGATGACCGGGCCCGTCGGCCCACCGCTGCGAACCACACCGTTGACCGGAATATCGTCCACCACCACGCCGGTGTTACCCACCGAATTGAGAAAACGAAAGCCCGTCAGAGTCTCCTGGGTCGCCACAAAAGTCTGGCCGACGAAACCACGTCCCAGGGTGGGGCTGAAACAGGAAGCGCCTGGAAGGGCGGGGTTGCCATAGTTATCTACCCCCAGCGTGGGCACCACGCCGGCGTTACGGACAATGGCCGAATCAACGATGTTAATGGCGCCCTCGGCGGTGGCGGAGACAGCGCCGCCGGCGCTGTTGCGAGACCAGTTTCCATCAATGGTCACACGAGTCAGGTTGAGCACAGAGGTCGAACCCTGGGATAGCACCGCCGCGCCTTCGCCATCGGTACTGTTTTGAATAAACTGAGAATCGGTGACATCAACCGTCGAATCCACGCTGGCAAGTCCACCCCCTGCAGCCTCAGCACTGTTATTTTCCAGCCGCGCTCCGGTCAAGGTGAGATTGGCGTTGAGCACCAAGATCCCGCCGCCAACTTCTGGACCCACAACCTGGCCGTTGATCAATACCAGGTCACTGATCGTTGCTGTGGTGGTTGGGTTTTGGACGAAAATGCCACGGTCACCGTCGGCATCCACCAGCGCACCATTGAAGTTCAGGGTAAGACTGCGATCGACTAATAACGGGGTCGACAGCACATAGGTGTCGTCGGCAATGTCCAATATGTCGTCGGCGACCACCGCCGCAATGTCGGCCAGGGCGCCTTCAGGAGAGTCGTAATCGCAAGGCGCTGCCGGACTACCCGGCGGACACACCGTATGGGTGGTCTGTGCCTGAACGCTGAATGACAGCATTAGTAACAGCAAAACAAGAGAAGAAAATACCGAAAATAACTTCGGTGAGCTTGTCCATCGACCGCAATGACCCCGGGTAATCATCAATCGCTTCCTTTTTAGTTGACCTGCACCCGCCAAACAGACCGCGGCGTCTAGGTGCCGTGGGTTCACAGCACCTAGGCTTTGAGCTCTAAAATTTGACGTTAAGAAGAATTGTCCACTGAGACACTGCCTTGTCGGTATACTCAGCGTTGCGATTATTCAACACGAGGTTGCATTCGCACCCTTCGCGTCATGTATAGGTTTCCCGCCCTTTTTTTTGCATTAGCTCTGTTGAGCTCAACGGCTTTCTGTGAGGATAATTTCCTAACAAAAAATCATTGGCTGGTGGATCACTTTACGGTGGATGACGGCCTGCCAGTGAACTCCGTCAACGCGCTGGCTTGGGGCCCCAGGGGGTATCTGTGGATCGCCACCTTTGATGGTTTAGTGCGCTTTGACGGCCAACAATTTTTGGTTTTCGATCGATCTTCCCATCCTCAGTTGCCCGGCAACCGTTTTATTCGCATGCAGTGGTTCCAAGGTTTTCTATGGATTGTGACCGAAGACCGGCGGCTGGTGCGTATGTCCTCCCTGGGCCAATTTGACGTAATGGACGAGTCATCGGGACTTCCCCATGCGCAAATTGGTCGTCTGCTGGCTTTTGGCGGAGCCCTTTATGCGGGCACCTTTGCCGGCGTTGCCAAACTGCAGCCAAATGGTGCCTTTGAACCCTACGTTCCATCATTCACCGGCCAAGTGGAGTCCTTGGCTCATTGGCCAGGACAGGGCCTGGCGGTGGGCACCAACGACGGCAAGCTGGTGGTCATCAATCCCGGTGAGGCGCCGCGGACAGTGCAGCTACCCGGCGCACTAGGGCGAATTAGTTCCTTGGTTTACTACGAAGGTCTCCTAGCAGTGGGGGCTTCCGGCGGTACGGTGCTGCTGGATGAACACGGCGTGAAGAACTTCTCGCCGTTGGCACAGCAACCTATGGATTCAGTGCGGGTCGTTACCTTCGAAGATCAGTTGCTTGCCTATGCATACCCCAATCAATTGCGCTGGCAGAATAACCGCTGGAATAAGATCGGCTCGCTGGATCGCCAACCCATCGACCCTGGAACCCTAGTTGATCGGGATCCTGGCAAAGCAGTGTGGAAAAACCATCTGTATAGCCTGGAGCGATCTGGACAAACATTGCTGGAGACCGAAAGTCTAATCAGCGATTTTCTTATTGCTCCCAACGGGCATATCTGGGTGGCAGCCAATGACAAAGGATTGTATCGGCTGCGGTCCCGCGCGGTATTAACTGTTGGGCAGCAGGATGGTTTGCTCAAACCCAATTTGTATTCGGTGACTGAAGAGAACGGCGATCTGTTAACCGGAAGCATTGACCCATTGGCCTATCAGGTATCGCTTACTGGGCCCCAAGCAACCGTCCGCGAGCTTACCGCGCCGGACGGCTACTATTCTTTTCTGCAAGATCGCCAAGGCAATCGGTGGCGAGCGGGCGCCCGCATCTGTGTCACTGCCCCGGGGCAAAACCACTGCCAGAATATCGAAGGCCTGGCCGACATTCAGCGCTACCAGTTTGTTTACGCCATGTTGCAGGACTCAAAAGGCGCCATCTGGATTGGGGCCGAAAGATCTCTGGCGGTGGGTCATCCAAACCAGGGTTGGAGGCAGCTTGAAATGCCTTGGCGATCATTGGAAGTGGCCTTTCGCACCGGACTTGAAACACCGGACGGCAGAGTTTGGTTTGGCACCAACGGTGCCGGGGTTACCATCGCTGAAAATGGGGCCATTGAACGTGTCATTGATACCCGCAGTGGACTATCGTCCAATCGCGTTCGTTCCCTGTACTACGATGTAAGCCTAAACTCGGTGTGGGTCGCCACGGAAGACGGCGGGATATGCCGGATTCGTCACTGGGCAGACAATCCCGAAATCCACTGTCTATCCACCCGACAAGGGCTGTGGAGCAATGGCGTTCATCAAATGCTGGACGATGATCAAGGGCGTTTGTGGATGTCCAGTAACGACGGCATTTTTTATGCGCCTATGGCATCTCTGAATGCTGTCGCTGACGGCACGGACGATTGGTTACTGGGCATGGCATTTGATGAACGAGATGGCATGGCCAACCGAGAGGCCAACGGCGGGGGTCAAAATGCTGGGGTAAAATCCAGCACCGGTTGGCTATGGTTTCCCACCCAAAAAGGATTGGCCGGCATCAACCCTGTCGACATTCCTAGCCCGGTCGAACATCGGGTTCAGATTGACACTGTCATCTACGACTCGATACGGACACAAGTCTCAAGCGCGTTTTCCCTTAAGCCAGAAAACCGTAACGTAGAAATTCAGTATTCCGCCCCCTCTTTTGGTAACAGTAAGCGGGTGCGGTTTCGCTACCGGCTCGGAGGATCGGATAACCCTTGGCTGCAGGCAGGCCAACGGACCTTTGCCAGTTTGACCTCATTGCCCGCCGGCGATGTGCTGTTCGAAGTTGAAGCCAGCGGACAGGACGGTGGTTGGTCTGGTCAGCGTGATCGCCTAATGTTGAAGGTATTGCCTCAATTCCATGAAACCCTGCAATTTCGCCTGCTCCTGACCCTGCTAGCGATCATGTTGATTACCTTCGCGGGCTGGTGGCGAATGCGGCAGTTCAATATTCGCCAACAGCAATTACAGCTTGCCGTCGACAAGCGCACCCGTGAATTGTCTGACGCGGTGGATCAAATCGGTCGCCAGAGAGATGAAATTGATACCAATGCCAAGGCCCGCTCACGCCTATTTGGCAATATCAGTCACGAATTGCGAACCCCGCTGGCGCTGATCCTAGGCCCCATGGAAGAACGCGCCCAGCGGCGCCGCGCGGTCACAGCAGAAGATGAAGCCATGATGCTGCGCAACGCCCGGCGCCTAAACCGAATGGTGGATCAGATTCTGGACCTGGAACGGGTCGAATCGGGCGTGTTGACGCTGAACCTTGAGCCCATTAACTGCGGCGACTTAGTCCGCGCAGTGGCTGAGCCTTTCGCCGGGCTGGCAAGGGCAAAAGACATCCGCTGGGAGATGGCCGTTCAGGGTATCTGCCCCATCATCGGCGACCGGGAGCAAATGGAAAAGGTCTTTTCCAATCTGTTTTCCAATGCCATCAAATACACACCTGCAGGCGGTAATGTGGAAGTGCACGTTAGCGGCAAGCAAGACCGAATATGGGTCACGGTGGAGGACTCGGGCCCAGGTATCGATGAGGAGGATTGGGAAGAGGCTTTTGCCCGCTTTTCACGCTTGAAACGCGATGCCTCAGAACCTGGAAGCGGGATTGGTTTGTCCTTGGTACGAGAATTGATCGAACTGCATCAGGGAACCGTTAACATCCAGGAAAGCGAACGCTTAGGCGGAGCCCTGCTGAAGGTCGACCTACCCCGAAACGAGCGCGTGATCTCTGAGAAAGTTCACTCCACTGATCAACGCCAGGTGCTGGTGGTGGATGACAACCCGGACCTGCGAACCTACGTGTCGTCCATATTGAGCGAATCGTTTGTCGTGCTGTTAGCCCGCGATGGCCAGGAGGCTCTTAACGTGGCTCGCGAGCACCTGCCTGATGTCATTGTGACCGACGTCATGATGCCGGGAATGGATGGTCTGGAAATGGTGGCTAGGTTGCGCGATGGCGGCGACGAAGCATCCATCCCTGTGGTATTCCTCACCGCACGGGGAGGAACGAGTCATGAAATCGCCGCTCTGGCGGCCGGGGGTGATCAGTTTCTTGCCAAGCCTTTTGACAGCGAAGTACTGGTGGCTCGAGTCAACGCTGTCATGGCCAGCGCTGACCGACTGCGCGGGCGCACCCTCCCGACCAGCCCTGAACCACGGGATGAACTTGAGCTGCGCATTCACAACTTTGTGATTGAACACCTAGACAACCCAGAACTCAGCGTCAGCGCGATCGCCTCGGCCCTGGGGATGAGCCGATCCAATCTGTTTCGCCAGGTCAAAAGCGAGCTGCAAACCACCCCCACATTGCTGATTCGACGCATTCGCCTGCAAGCGGCAAGGGCCTGGCTGGAAGACAAGGAGCTGGCGATTTCAGAAATCGCCTACGGCACTGGCTTTTCTTCCCTTTCCAGCTTTGGGCGGGCTTTTCGTGAAGAGTTTGGGCTTAGCGCGTCGGCCTATCGGCAAGGCCAATCTCTTTAAGGTGCCGGTGCATCGAGAAGCAAACGTCGCATCGCGGCGACGGGCCATACCGTTTGCTTGCCGCGGTTAATACCGCAAGGTCGATCCGCCAGAAAAGCGCCGACACGATAGCCGGTAATTTCCGCAACGGGCACTTGATCTATCTCAAACATCCAGCGCATGTCCTGGACCATTTGATTCATCGTGCCTTGCACTGAGCGGTCACAGCGCGTGTCGCAAACTAGCGACGCCAGGGCGGCATCTCCTGCCTCCATTAACGCGTTGTCTGCGCCACACTTAAGCAGCGTATTCATAAAGGCATCGCAAAATCGATGATCAAAATCCCGGAAATCTGCCTGCCTTAATGCCGGTAGAAAAACCGGAAAACGGGTGGAATCATGGACCATCAACACACATTGGTAGCGCTGCACAACAATGAGATTGGCATGCCAGCTTCCTAACGTTGTCGACGGCTGGTCACGATAGGGGTAAGCAAATTTACTCGATAAACGGCCATCACTATCCATTGGCAATTTTTGGGCGAGCTTTTTTGTGCAATGCAGCTGAATCATAACGAACGTTCCCCTGGTTTCTAGGCTCGACTGATGGGGAAGTTGAGCATATCAGGCCGCCTGCATAGGGAACATCGCCGGCGGCATTTGCCGAGGATTAGTGAAGGCCGGCGAACTAACCACCGGCCGCTTCGGCCGCTTAAGCGATTATTCGAAGCTGTCCTCAAAAATGATATCCGTCTGCGGTTGGCCGCTACCGCTAACCACAAAGGTGTAAGGATTTTCATCCGGGTCATCGCTTAGCAGCGTCACTTGGCCAGAGACCGAACCCACTGTTGAGGGCTCAAAGGTGACCGAGAATTGGCTGGATTCGTTGGGCCCAAGCGTGGTCTGGCTTGGTTGGGAAATGCTAAAACCGGCGCCAAATATTTCTACAGGACTGGTGAGGGTCACGGTGCCAGCGCCGCCATTGCGTACCGTAAACTCCCGGCTCAATGTGGTGCCAATGGCCACGTTACCAAAAGCGGTGTTGTCAGCAGCTTGCGGCGTGTCATCACCATCAACAATTTCGATGCCGTTGCCGCGCACCTCGATATCAGGAATGACCACAGAAAACCCGCCCAATTCACCCGCCGGCACTGGATTGGCGCCGGTAACGGCCAAGTCCGATACCTCGTCGGCATTGAGGGATACCGTGTAGTCCTGGCTATCGCCCGGCGCCCATTGGCCGCCGGGAGGCAGCAATGTGTAAGTCACCACCAACTGGCTCGCAGTGCCGCCCAGGGAAACGCCCTGCACCGCAAGCGCTATCGGCGCTATGGTGATGTCGCTGGTTCCCACGCTGGCAAAATCTACCACTCCATCCAAATCGGTATAAGTGATCTCCAACTCGTAGCTGTTTGCACCGGCCACCGTTACATCAGGCGCTGAGGTAATGGTGGCTAATGGCGGGAATAGATCAACAAACTCGATACTGCCAATATCGCATTCACTGTCATCATCGGCATTGCCATCAATGGGCCTAGGCATTCCGGCTTGATCAACGTCCGGGCAGTCTGAGTTGCTCCCGGCATCAACTAAAGGGCTGCCGGTCAGTGGTAAATGGGTCTGCGTAGCGCCGCCATTGTCGGACAATGGCCCTAGCAGCGGGTCACCCACCAAGAGCTCAACGGCATCCGCCGCACAGCTGCCATCACCAATCAGATTATTGAGATTGACGCTAAGCGGGACAACGGCATCCACGCAATCAAATATCGCTGAGTCGGCGATCACTGAATTGGTCATCCCCCACTCCCCGGCCCCATTGGCTCGGGTAATCGCACTAGGAGCGTTGCCGATTAGGGTGCTATTGCTAAGGGTTATGGGAGCAAAGGAATAGATGGCGGAGGGGTAGGTGGCACTGCTGTCCATGTTTGCCGTGTTTTGGCTAATGGTCGAGTTCGTCACCGTGGTTAGTTGATCCGTTAGGGTCAACATTGCCGAGCCGTTATCCGCCGCATTTGCACTGACGGTACTGCTGGCAAGATCAAAAGGGCCGCGAATATAGAACCCACCACCCCGTGTTGTTGCCGAATTTTCAGAGATTGTCGTGTCGTTCACCACACTGGTACCGGAGCTATACAAACCGCCGCCACGATTGGCGGTATTGGTTTCCACCCGGCTACCAGACATCTGCAGCGTTGCTCCGGACAATACGTGAATGCCGCCGCCAATATCACTATAGGAGCTGCCATCACCGGCAGAATTTCCGCTAACGGTTGAATCGGTGATGGTCAAAATGCCGCTGGTAGAAATACCGCCACCGGTTTCCACCGCATAGTTGGTGAAAACCTGGGTACGCAGCAGGGTAAATTGTGAGTCGTTTAGCAGATCCAGAGCCCCACCCTGGGTTCCGGCAGTGTTGTTTCCCAAATCCACGTCGGTAAACGAGCCCGTTGCACCCGCGTAGGCTGAGGCTAGCGCCCCACCAGATGTGGTTGCAACGTTATACATCATGCTGACATCCGTTAGATTCGCGATGCCGTAGACGAATATCCCACCGCCGCTGCCGGCGTCGGCAATGTTTCCACTGATGGTGCCGCCATTAACGGTTAAATTCCCTTGGGCCTGATTCACTAAATAGGTTGAGACGATGCCAGCGCCATAACCACCGATGTTGCTGGTGACCTGGCTATTGTTGAGAACCGCCGTTGTGCCCCGGCTAGACAAGGCACCCCCACCTCGACTCGAACTGTTCCCACTAAGCACACTATCGTTCAAGGTCAGTTGGCTTTCGACGGTATGAATTGCGCCGCCAAGACCGCCGGTAGTGGCCACCCCAAAAATTGCGCTGTTGCCGGACAAGGTACAATTGTCGATGAGTAGTTGTTGCCCGTCAGCTCGGATCGCGCCGCCATCGGTATTGGTCACCCGGCCATTGATCAGGGTTAAACCGCGAAGTGTGACTTGCTCTGCCGGTGAGCTGATGGTGAAAATCCGCGACGCCTCATTGGCATCAATGGTCACGCCCCTTCGAAGGGGCGTGGACGCGTCGATGGTCATTGAGGAAGTAATCGCAAAATCCCCTCCTTGGAGGGAAATTGTGCTGCCATCCAGCCCAACATCAAATTCGATTACGTCCACTTCCCCGGCGCTACCGGCATCACAGCCCCCTGCGGGGGCATTGCTGTTTGCTGCCGCCACCGCCAGTCTTAGGGTGCATGATGGGTTTCCGCCGATAATGAATCCATCAGAGTCGGAGTCCACCGTGATGGTGGCTGCTGATGCGGTTTGGATTCCGCTAAGCGCCCCGGCGATAGCGACCGCCAACCATTTTTTTTGAATCTCCATCACTTCCTGTCCTTTCGACTTTTCACGGGTCAACAAACCACATCCCGACAATACAGTACGAATTGTGAGCATCTCAACGACAAATGGCAGGAGATTTTTTGTCAGACTATGTGATGATCGCCATTTAGAGGCGGCTTTTGGGCGGCGAATGACGATGACACACTCAACGCAAAATCTCGACGTGCAGTGCCTCTGCGGCAAGCTTCGCGGCATCGCAAAAGACGTGTCCGCGAGGCACATCAATCATTGCGTGTGTTATTGCGATGACTGCCAGATGTTTGCCCATTTTCTGGACCAGGCCGAAAGGGTGCTGGACAACTATGGCGGCACCCAGATTTTTCAAATGTCACCCCGGCATTTTGAAATCACTACGGGCCAGCAACACTTAGCCTGTGTGCGCTTAAGACCCAAAGGCCTGTATCGCTGGTTTGCCCAATGCTGCAATACGCCGTTAGCCAATAGTCTGACGCCCAATATTCCGTTTATTGGCCTAATCAATCCGGTACTGCAGCAGGCCACTGAAGCCAATGTTGGTCCGGTGAAATTACGGATTTATGGTCGTTTCGCCCGAGGCGATGCCAGTTCGGTGGGCGCACATCCTAAAGCTCCCATCCTCGGCATACTGGCAGCTTTAGGCCGATTGCTAGGCAATCGACTCCGTGGTGATAACAAACGCAACGCCTTATTCGATCCAGAATCTGGCCAACCCCGGGTCAAACCCCAAACCTTAACGATTGACGAATTGGAGCAACTGATTCAGATCCAACAACAGTGGGTGGCGGCAACGCCCACCTCATCCGTTGATGCGTATTGAGGCCGATACAGGAATGACCATTTTCACCGAAAGCTGATTGTCGCTTCAGTGTAAGTCCGTTGGACGGGGGAAAATCAATGCTAGTTTTCTGCCCTTAGCAATCGATCGATATAATTTAACGTGCTTGTCGGGTCAGGCATCAAGCTAGCGGCGGTTCGAAGATAAGCCACCATGGCATCAACGCCCTCATCCCGAGAGGGTAGATCCACACGATCTCCTGCCAAAAGCACATGAGGCCCGGTTTCATCAATCACCAAACTGGCCCGGGCCCCGCCGTAATGGCGCGACAATCCCACGTCGGCCAAAATGACCTTGCCGCCAAACCGCGGCAGGACGGTCCGAACCACCGGCGTGTGGGCAATCACAATGCGCTTCACTCCGTAAAATGCCAGCATCTTGTCCAGCATCGCTTCGTTTTCCGGCGTCTGATCCATCACAGCTAAACCGCGATGCCACAAGGGCCCGTCCGGCAGATTAATAATGGCATTGCGATCCAAAGTGCTGGCGGTTTTTAGCGCCTCATGAACTTTCTGATTAATTTGCTCCACCGTTAACAATGGCTGATCCGGCGCAATACCACCATGAACAAACAAGCTATCGTTAATCCGAACCACCGCATCATGGCCAAGAACCCACTGGCCGATCTCACCGCTTGGCGACCAAGCAATGCGGTGTTCTACATAGCCCAGTGGATACTGTTGATTGAATGCCTCACGATGAGCTTCATTAAAGGCAGGCCATTGCTCCTTGGGCTGGCGATTTTTGAGAAACGCAACGCTGCGACGGTATAAGTCTGATTGGCGTTTACCCGAGTGTTGATCCACAAAAGCGGCATACTCTCCGGGGTGGACATAACGCAAATCACCGGCCATGTTCATGGCTTCGTGATTGCCAATCAACGCATGCACTTCGCCGCCGGCTTGCGTGGCCTGGCGTTCTAAGTCTTTTAGCAACGCAATGATTTTGTCCGTGTCTGGACCTCGATCGGGAGCATCCCCTATCTGGACCAGGTGGGCCTTGCCGCCGCTCCAGCGCCGATCGGAGTCAATCAACTCAGCGTCAACCAACACAGCAAGGAACTGATCAAAGTCGCCATGAAGATCCCCTACCGCCACCACTCGTTCAACGTTGTCGCGCTCAGTGGCCTGACTAACGCCGAATAGCAGAACCCCGGCGAGCAGTGCTAAAAAAATGCGCGTTAGTAGCAGATGTTTCAACATTTTGATGGCTCCGAGAGGTCAAAGGTTTTTACGTGAACAGCCTGCTACTCAAGACGATTAGGAGCAAGCATAGGGACACGCTCAAACTCCCCAGGCGCCAGACCGTCAACTGACCAGCCTGCCACACCGGTGCGAATCAAGCGTAAGGTGGGGTGCCCTACGGCAGCAGTCATTCGGCGTACCTGTCGGTTTTTGCCTTCACGAATTTCCAGTTGTAGCCATTGAGTGGGGATGTTGGCGCGATAACGAATAGGCGGCTGGCGAGGCCATAACCCATCGGGCTCATCTACCAAATGCACTTTGGCCGATTGGGTTCGCCCGTCCTTCAAATTCACGCCCTCTCGCAGTTGATCCAGCGCTTGGACCGATGGACAGCCTTCAACTTGGGCCAAGTAGGTCTTACGCTGTTTATATCGAGGATTGGCAATGCGTGCCTGCAACGCGCCGTCGTCGGTTAGTACCAACAAACCTTCACTGTCAAAATCTAACCGGCCCGCGGGATAAATCTCAGGGATATCCAGGTAGTTCGCCAGGGTCGTTTTATCGCCAGAGGGTGAGAACTGACAAAGCACCCGAAACGGCTTGTTAAATAGGACGACGGTAGACATGAGTGATCCGGACTCTGTTTCGATCTGCGCGAGTGTCTGGGTGAGTGTTTGGCCGCAAGCTTGGACCCAAATTTCTGAACTGACTGGAAAAATAGTGTAGAGGGAGATGCGTTTTGTTACCAGGCTCAAACAGGTAAACTACCGAGTCCTTTCACGCAGCGAAAATGACTCATGCTCGCCATATTGTCACCGGCAAAAACCCTGGACTTTGACACGCCTCTGACAACCAAAAAGTTCTCGGAACCCCTGTTTGTTGGCGAATCCACCGAACTGATTGGTCACCTACGGAAGCTGTCGCCGCGAGATCTGTCCGCCAAAATGAAAATCAGCGATGGGCTGGCTGAATTAAACGTGCAGCGCTATGCGGATTGGCGCCCAAGCTTTGAGTCTGATGCGGCACGGCCTGCGATCCACGCGTTTAAGGGAGATGTCTACCTAGGATTAAACGCCCCCACCCTAACGGCACGAGACCACAATTACGCGCAGAAACATCTGCGGATTTTGTGCGGTCTGCATGGCCTGCTGCGTCCGCTGGATCGGATGAGGCCCTATCGACTGGAAATGGGCACAGCGTTAAAAACTCAGCGAGGCAAAGACCTCTATGAATTTTGGGGCAGCAAAGTCACCGACGCTCTTAACGAAACCATCGCGGACAACAGCCATCGGGCGTTAGTCAATCTTGCCAGCAACGAATACGCCAACGTGATCCAAAACGATGCCTTGGATGCACGGATTATCGATGTGAAATTTCTCGATTACAAAAACGGCCAGTACAAATTCATCTCATTTTTCGGCAAGCGGGCCCGGGGCTCCATGGCCCGCTACATGATTGACCATCGGGTCAAATCCCTAAAGCAGCTGCGAGAGTTTGACTACGACGGTTACCGGTTTAGCGAAGAACGCTCCACGGGTGATCACTGGGTGTTTACCCGCAAACAAGCGGTCTGATCCAACATTTTGGCCTGAGCCATCACGCTAGCGACGTCAGTCAGGCGTAACCCACCGATTAGCTCAGGCCAACACACAGTCGGCGGGCGGGGAAATCGTCTACCAGCCCTTCCGGGCGGCAAGCCATCCTCACCGTTGTTGATCAAACCACGCAGACGGCGAATATTCACACGATAACGACGCCCGTTTAGGAGATAATGTCCCTATGTTAGGTCAATCCTGTTAGCGTTCATCCTGTGACCAACATCGATCCTCTATTTTCAATGAGATATCCATGAAAAAGCTTGCGTTTTCACTGCTGGCAATACTCGCCGCACTGGCCATTGGACTGTGGCTGATGAAGCCGGGCCAGGAAGAAGATCAGGCGCCCGATGATGCTCCTCCCAAACCGGTGGCCGTGGTCACCGCAGCCGCAGCAACATCGGTCAGCTGGCCGCAAGTGATTGAAGCCCAAGGAGCGATCGCCCCCTGGCAGGAGGCTGTGGTCAGCGCTCGGGTGTCTGGACTGACGCTCACCGCCATTTCCGCCGACGTCGGCGACACAGTGCGCCGTGATCAGGTGCTAGCTCAGTTTGATGCCCGCACTATCGAAGTTGACATCACCCAAGCGAAAGCGAACTTGACTCAAGCGACCGCAACACTCAAGCAAGCGCGTCAGGAACGGGAACGATTGCTTGCACTGGGAAAATCCAGCGCTGTCAGCGAGCAAGATATCGTGCAGGCAGTGACCACCGCCGAAACTGCCGAGGCCCAGCAGGCCTCCGCCGCAGCCTCATTGAGAGCGCTGGAAATTCGCTTAGAGGACACTCAAATCCTAGCCCCTGATGATGGCGTGATCACCTCCCGAGAGGCTATTTTGGGCCAAGTACCACAGCCGGGCAGCGAACTGTTTCGAATGATTCGTCAAAACCGCCTGGAGTGGCGAGCCCAGCTCAATCCTCAACAGTTTGCCGCGGTCCGCCCAGGCATTGAAGTGCAGTTGTCTTTACCCGACGGCAACACCACCACGGGCACCCTGCGTCAGATGGCCGGCGATCTGGACAATCAGACCCGACTTGGCGTGGCCTTTGTGGATCTTGCTCATGGCAGCTCGGCAAGATCCGGCATGTTTGCCAGCGGGCGCCTGCTGTTAGGCGAGGCGCCGGCGATTGCCGTTCCCGAGGCCTGCGTGGTGATTCGCGACGGCCGCTCCTTGTTGTTTCAACTCGATGGCAACCGAGTCACCCAGCAGATGGTGGACACCGGGCGGCGCGAAGGCCAATTGATCGAAATTTTGTCAGGGGTATCGCCGGGAGATCGTCTAGTGCTCAAGGGCGCCGGCTTTTTGAATGATGGCGATTTGGTGAAGGTGGTTGAGGAAGGCCCAGCGATAGACAGCCCTAGCGGTAACTGACGATGGATTTAGCCACTTGGTCAATCCGTAACCCAACGCCCTCTATCTTGCTGTTTGTGCTCGCCACCTTGGCGGGCTTTGTGGGTTTCAAGCAACTCAACATCCAGAGCTTTCCAGACCTAGACCTACCCCGGGTGACCGTCACCCTGCGCCTTCCAGGAGCCGCACCGGCCCAGCTTGAAACCGAAATCGCCCGGCCTGTGGAAGACTCTATGGCAACGCTGGAGGGGCTTCGACACCTGAGTACCACCATCACCGACGGCACCGTTTCCATCTTCGCCGACTTTGAATTGGAGACCGAGCTTTCTCAGGCCCTAACTGACGCCAAAGATGCGGTAGATCAAATTCGCTCGGATCTGCCATCGGAAATGGAAGAGCCCCAACTCAAGAGCGTGAAAATTGGTGGCTCCAGACCGCTACTTAGCTATGCGATTTACAGCGAGCGCCGTGATCAAGAGGCCTTGTCCTGGTTCGTGGATAACACCCTGGCCAAAACGGTTCTCGGAGTCACTGGGGTGGGTGAATTTTCTCGTGTGGGTGGCGTGCAACGGGAGGTGCATGTGGTTGTTGACCCCACCCGTCTAGCATCTCTCAACGTGACGGCCACTGATATCTCACGGGCCCTGCGCACAGTGCAGGCCGAAGCCTCTGGTGGACGCGGCCAACTGGGCGGACGAGAACAGGGCGTGCGAACGATCGCTACCGTGCGCACTGCAGCGGAACTCTCAAGCCTGCCCATAACCCTTAGCGATGGACGCGCTATTCGTCTGGACCAAGTCGCCCAGGTGAAAGACACTCACGCCGACCTTACCCAAGCCGCGCTGTACGAAGGCCAACCGGCGGTAGGGTTTCAGGTGTGGCGCAACAAAGGCTTTGACGAAATTACCGTGGCTGAGAAGGTTGCCGCGCAAATTGAGACCATCAACCAAACCAACCCAGACGTGCGCTTTCATTTAGTTGCTACAACGGTGGGTGCCACCTTGCGAGATTTTGATGGCTCCATGTATATGCTGTACGAGGGGGCCATTTTGGCGGTGCTGGTGATCTGGCTGTTTCTGCGCGACTGGCGTGCCACCTTTATTGGGGCGGTAGCGTTGCCGCTGTCTATTATTCCGGCTTTTGCGTTTATGTCCTGGGCCGGTTATTCCCTCAACACCATTACCTTGTTGGCGCTGGCCGTGGTGGTGGGCATTTTGGTTGACGATGCCATCGTTGAGGTGGAAAACATTGCCCGCCATACCCGCATGGGTAAAACGGTGCGCAAGGCCACGGTGGACGCGGTAAAAGAAATCGCCCTGGCAGTCATCGCCACCACTGCCACGTTAGTTGTGGTGTTTTTACCCACCGCATTTATGGGTGGAATTCCTGGACTGGTGTTCAAGCAATTTGGCTGGACCGTAGTATTTGCTGTGGTGGTGTCACTACTAGTAGCCAGAGTGATTACGCCGATGATGGCGGTATGGCTGGTGCGCAGTGAGAAAAACTCTAGTCCTCAAGAAGATGGCCCCATGCTCACCCGATATTTGAAACTTGTGGCGTGGTGCTTGCATCACCGCAATATCACCATGGTCGCAGGGTTGGGGTTTTTCGTGATGTCCTTGGCGCTGGTGCCACTGATTCCCACTGGCTTTATTCCGCCGGCTGACAACGACACAACCACCGTCTCCATTGAAACGCCCCCAGGTTCCAGTCTCACGTCGACGATGGAGATTGCCGAATCCGCGCGCAGAGCCATTGCGCACGTAAACGGTGTTGGGAGCGTGTTTACCACCGCAGGCAGCGCCAGTGGCGGCAATGCGGGGGAAGTGCGCAACGCTAATCTGTCAGTAGTTCTGTCAGACCGCAGCAAACGCCCCTCCCAAGCCGACATTGAGCGAGAGATTCGCATTGCTTTGGAAGAGGTGCCCGGTGCGCGCTTTTCGGTGACCGGCGGCGGGCCCGGTCGGCGCCTGGAAATTATTCTGGCCAGTGACGACGCTCGGGCGCTGACCGCTACGGCCAAAGCCATTGAGGCTGAGATGCGAGCGGTGACCTACCTGAGCGGCGTTACTTCCACGGCAAGTTTGGAGCGGCCAGAAATTGTGGTTCGGCCCAATGCGCAACGGGCCGCCGAACGGGGGGTTACCACTCAAAATATCGGCACTACCCTGCGTGTGGCGTTAAGCGGGGATTTCGATTCGTCCCTTGCTAAGTTAAATCTGGACCAGCGCCAGGTCGACATACGCGTCATCATGCCAGAGGGCTTACGCGCCGACCTTGATGCCATTTCGGGCCTCATGGTGCCGGGCAGAAGCGGGCTGGTGCCACTTAATAGCGTGGCTGATATCACTGTGGCCAGTGGCCCCACTGAGATTAATCGTTACGACCGTCAGCGTCAGGTCAGCATTACCGCTGATCTGGGCGGTTACCCCTTAGGCGAAGCACTGGCCAGCGCTAAATCGCTGCCTTCGGTGCTGACGATGCCCCGCTCCGTGCGTTTGATGGAATCCGGGGATGCGGAAGTCCAAAAGGATCTGTTTGGCGGATTTGCTTTAGCCATGGCGGTGGGTGTGCTGTGCGTTTACTGCGTGCTGGTACTCCTATTTAAGGATTGGTTTCAGCCGGTAACGATTTTATCTGCCGTACCGCTATCGGTGGGTGGCGCCATGATGGCGCTGCTGATGACCGGCGGAGAACTAGGCCTACCCTCCCTCATTGGGCTGATTATGCTGCTGGGCATTGTGACTAAGAATGCCATCTTGCTAGTGGACTTTGCGATCGTCAGCATGCACGACGAAGGCGCGTCCAGAGTTGATGCACTGGTAGATGCCTGTCGCAAGCGCGCCCGCCCTATCTTAATGACCACCGTTGCCATGATCGCCGGCATGACTCCGCTAGCATTCAATCTGGGTGGTGACGGCAGTTTCCGGCAACCCATGGCCATCGCCGTGATTGGCGGGCTTATCTCATCCACTGCCCTGAGCCTATTAATTGTGCCGGTGGTATTTTCCTTTGTACGCGGGCTTCAACTATGGGTTAACGGGTTGTTTAGTCGCCCTGCTCCGAGCACATCGGAAAACCACTGAATGGCCATTGCGTCTTACTGGCAGGCCGGGGTTGCTTGATAAAAAACCCGGTTTAGTTGGACCCGGCATCAGAAACCACCTCCGATAGCTATGCCTTGCGAACTTTTTGTGCTGCGGGGGATACTCATGAGTTAATACCCCGCAAGCAGGTACGTTCAATGATGTTGATGTTGCGCTCTATCGCCGTTGCGCTTTGCCTGATGTCCGGCATGGCATCGGCCGAAGAAAAGCCCCCCAGTGGCTGGATCAAAGCAGGCTCTGAACCCGAAGACTACGAAATGGGCACAACCACGGTTGAGGGCAGCCGAGTGGGCTATATTCGACCCGCTGTGGATGACCCCAAGCCCTTCGCCACCTTGATGCAGATCATCGATACCCACGATTTTAGAAGCCAACGGGTTCGCTTAAGCGCCAGAATCAAAACGATCCAGGCAGTCAGAGCCTCTATGTGGATGCGTGTGGACGGGGCACTAAAGCCCTCGCTGCGGTTTGACAACATGGCCGATAGACCGCTCACCGGAGACACTGACTGGGCGCGATATTCCATCGTGCTAGACATCCCGGCAGGGGCGGAAAAGATCGCTTTCGGGGCGCTATCTACTGGCAAAGGTGAAGTGTTGTTTGACGATTTTACGCTGGAGGTTGTGGACCTGAGCGTGCCAACAACCAATCTTGAAAGCCAGCCGATAAAACCGAAAAACCTGGATTTTGAACACTGAGCCCTAGCCGACCCACACAATCTCTGTGGCCATCCGACAGACAGCTAATAGAGGATACGGCCCAGGGCAATATTAAGTCGTTTGAGCATTTAGTTCAGCGGCATAAAAATCGTGTGCATCGATTTGTTAGCTGGGATCGCCGGGTTGGCACTAAAGACGCCGAAGACGTCACCCAGGAAATATTTATTGCTGCGTTTACCAGCGCTGGAAAATTTAAGGCGAAATCCAGTGTCAAGACATGGCTGTATTCGCTGGCTAAACACACCATTAGCAATTGGGCCCGAGCCCAGCGCCGACATCAGCAAGGACGCCAGGAGCTGGATGATCAGTCGCCGGAAAAATCCGGCTGCCCTCAACCAGACCGCGAGGCTGAGCTGCAACACTCCCTCAGCCGGGCCCTAACGTTCCTTGTGCAGCACAACGAAGACCTGGCCCAAACGCTGATGTTGCGAGAGTGGGAAGGGCTCGCTTATGAGGACATCGCGAAGGTGATGCAGATACCCATTGGCACTGTGAGGTCCAGACTGCACAGCGCCCGTAAACTACTTGTGGAACATGTTGACCATGAACTGTAATGAGCTGAGAAACCAACTGCTGGACGCGCCCGATCAATCGGACCCAGAGCAAGATCGCCACTTGGCGCAATGCCTAGCGTGCACAACTTTCCAACAACAGCTGCTTGAATCCTGTCAGTTATTTCGCGAACTACCCGCGCCGGCCCTCAGCGCCGATTTTACTCAGGCAGTGATGCAGCAGGCGTCCCTTGCGGCCCGAAAACGCCGTCGTTCAACTCAGCGCACCTTTTCGATAGCAGCGGTGCTGCTCGCCGCAATCGGCGTTGGCCTGGTTCTGCGGTCGCCATGGCTCCAATCTGGGTCGCAGTCTGACCCGCAACTCACCGATGCCCAGCGCGCAGCTATTGTCGATAATTTGATGACCACAGGATTTAGACCATTAGGAGGCATCGATTGCGGATTACCTGGCGGGCGATGTCGGCTCGCGAGCCCACAAAAAGATGCAAATCTTGATCAACGGGAAGGCTAACCGAACTTTTTTCAAGGCCGTCGTTACTGAATAGTTACTATCGCAACGAAAGGACCTGTCATGCCCCAGCTTAAAATCACTGCTGTCACGGTTTTTCTATTCCTTGCGATGCCTGCTTTCGGCCAGCAGAAATGTACCACTTTGGATTGCATCAATAACCAGCGCTCGCTGGCTGCAGACGACCTAGCATTTGTCCGCAAACACCATGATTGGCTGGCCGATCAAGTGGACGAAAACTTTCTGCAACAGCTGGCTAAGGAAACGGCAACTCTGGATATCAATCGTGATAATCCCATTCCACTGGCCTTCGCGCTGGCCAAAGAAGGCAGCGCTGCATTGTTGCTTGACCGAAAGAGATTGGCCGTTGATAGACTGAATCGCGCTGCCAATTTGCTCCAAAAACACAGCCCACGGGATGCGTCAAAGCGGATGGAAATTCAGGTCTTGCTGGCCATCGCCCACAGTCTATCTGAAAACTTCGATGAGGCTGCAAACGCCACGTCCAGGGCCCAGCAGGTGGTGCACTTAGTCCACGGCGCGAACTCGCCTATACAACTACCCTTGATGTATCGCAAAGCTGCCTATCTGAACTGGGAAGGCAAAGACTGGCCAGCTGAGCAACAGTATCGCGGCGCACTTCGGTTAGCAGAAAAGGCCTATGGATCAACCAGCGATCAGGCGGTGGAGGCCAACCACCGATTGGCTACCCATTTACTGTCCCTCTACGCCTTTAGACCTGCATGGACGGTGTATAGGGAAGCACTCAAATCTGTCGAGGAAGCCGATGGTGGATATCACTATAATGCGGTGCCCTTAATGGTCGGCCAAGCCCACGCCCATCTGAGGGCACGTTTCTCTACCCGCGCCTTTCGCTATTTCCGAAAGGCGCTGGCGACCATGGCCCAGCATCCCAACCACTACTCAGTGCGTGATCGGGTAGAAATGCACCATCACTTCGGACAAATACTGATGGCGCTTTACGAGGAAAATTCCGCGATCGAGCATTTCCAATCCGCCTGGCAGCTGGCCAATGAACATCATTTAGCCGATTGGCTAGAACGGTTCGAACAGCCCGAGCTGATTCCCAATAGCCGGTTCCGCGTGGTCGATTCCGACGACGGGGTATCTGGTCTGTCATTGTCCTACCGTTTGTCCGACACCGGCCGACCACGTCGGGTAAAACCTGACGACAATATCGACGATTTCAAAGTGGCTCGCTATGCCCAAGCGCTGCTGCGTCTCGCGCGCATTCGTCCTCCCATTATTGACGGTGAGCCGGTCGGCCTCAGCGACCAGAAAATATCCATTGAGTTTCAGTCGCACTATCCCGATGCGCCCAACGTCGTGCAATACAGTAGCAAAGCATCAGACTCTAGCCGCCGCACCGTTAACCGACAAAAACGCCCCGCCTATAACGGTCGCCCCATTCAACGCAGTGGCGGGGAAAAGTCTGTTGGCTAACAATGACTGCGCCGGCGCTACTCAACATCGTCACCGTTAGGGGTCAATCCGAAGTGCACTGGATACCTGAACGGATACCAGGTAGCCGCCAACGAAAAGTCAGGGCTATTCGACGACCACCGCCTATCGGCAGCGACAAACCGGTGGTGATTCTCAAGCCCCTAGAACTCCACTAATCTAATCATTACCGTGGCCAATCGCTGGCGCGGCTTGGCGCCGGCATGAAAGACCATTGAGGTCAGAGTCATTCATCACCCTGTGAGGGTATCGCTTCTGTTTACCCGTTATTGAGGTTAGCGTGTAGTGTAGTCGCTGGAGAGGGCTTACTGCAGGTTCCTGAGACGGCGTAACGCAGGAGGCATTAATGACCGCTAAGCAACAAGAACCCAATAGCAAAAGGGCATGGCTGAAGCGCCGGATTGCTTGGTTGAATGCGGTGGGCGATCAACTGTTCCACGTGCGCTTTTCGCTGGTTACGCTGGGCGCCGGTTCAGCGATGGTGCTAGCGGTACCCCAGGTTCGAGAGTTGTTTTTCCTGCTCGCTGGAAACGATCGACACTGGTGGCTGGCCTATCTCGTTACTCTTTTTCTGGGGTTTGCAGTGTGGTATTGCGGGCGCACTGTGTACCGCTTTCGCTTTCCCCATTGGCCCTCTTCCCGCCGCACAATTTTGCCTCGATTTAAACGCGTTGCACCTCGGGTGATGGGGGCCATGGTGCCGCTGTTGATGGCTATTGGCTGTCTGATTGCGTCCCTGGATGTATTGGACAACAAGTTTCTTAAAAGCCAGCTGTGGCTTGCCGGGGTGTTTTTTGTTGCGCAGGCTTTGGTTCTGTGGATTGTGGTGGTGTACCGCCGGCCAATACTAAACACACTGAAAACCCGCTGGCGATGGTGGCCCCGGTGCCTGGTGCCCAACGCCTGGCACAAGGAAACCCTAAACATTGCCAAACCCACCGATTACGGCCACTGGGTAAGGGGGGTTTTTTTGGGCGGCCTGGCCACTAACTTGCTAGTGACCTTGATCGCCATCAACTGGCCTCATGGTATGGCCAGTTTTCTGGGTCCTATCGCCACTATCATGTTGGCCGGAACGTTCTTTGTGCTTAGCGGAACCCTCATCACCTTTGCCGGTACCTTTGGCCGAGTTCCGCTGTTATCGATCATGGTGGTTTTTGCGCTGGTGCTGCATGGTTTGCACGCCAACGACAATCACTATGTTCGCCAGTGTCCGCAGATGGATAGCTTTGGCGATCCCGCCTCTTGCCCTGAGTCTACAATGACTCACGAACAGCGCCAGGGCGGACCGAGTGAGGGCGAGGAAACACAGCCCCTGACCAAATACTGGGATCAATGGTCAGAAGGCCTGGCCAGCGACGACCCCATTTTTCTGGTATCGGCGGAAGGCGGTGGCATCCGCGCCGCCGCCTGGACGGCCATGGTCCTTAGTCACCTGAGTGATCAAAGCAACGGCGCGTTTGATCGCCATGTGTTTGCCGCAAGCGGTGTCTCTGGCGGCAGTCTGGGTATTGCGACCTATCTCGGGCTACTTAAGGCTCGCATCCCGTTGGGCGCATTTGAGCTGGCCGGTGTTCACTGCGGCAGCAACCAGCCCATGCTCTTCGCAGCGGTGGCTATATTGAGGCAGGATTTTCTTAGCCCAAATCTGGTGAATCTGTTTTTCGTCGACACGCTACAACGCTTTTTGCCCGCCAGGATGATGATTGATCGCGGCCAGCGCCTGGAAGAATCCTGGGCTCGATCCTGGGATGCCGCGTTTGCCGAGATGGCGATTGGCAACCCATTTGAAGAGGCCTTCGGTGCGCTGGTTTCAGGCGAGGACGATTTCCACCTGCCGCTGGCATTACTGAATACAACCGTTGTGCAGTCGGGCGATCGGTTGATTCAAACCCCTTTTTCTCTGTTTGATAGCGATAGATTCAGCGAGGTATTTCCTGGCGCTAGAAACAGCCATGATTACCTACCCACCTCCATGCCGCTAAACGCCGCTGTTCACAACAGCGCTCGGTTTACCTACGTTAGCCCGGCAGGCACGGTAATCTACCCTCAGGACGGTGAAACCCGCCGCATGCAGCTGGTGGATGGCGGCTATTTCGAAAACTCCGGCACCGTCACTATTGGGGATATGTATCGCTGGCTTAAGAGCAAACCCATAGAAAACCCCATCTACATTATTCACATCAGCAATGACCCGGCGGTGCCATCGATCCTTAAAAATGGCATAGACGCGTGTACCGATACTTCGCCACCCAATTGCCCCGCGAAGGGCGTCACCCCACTTTCCAGCAATTTGGCGGGAGAAATCACCGCGCCGGTGCAGGCTTTGCTTAACACCCGCAATGCCCGAGGTGAGAACGCCCGCCAACATTTAGTCCAGCTGGTGCGCTATGACGACAAGGCAACACTCATGCACTTTCGACTGTGCAATGGAGACAATCAACTACCCTTAGGTTGGGCGCTGTCTGACCGGGCCTGGCAGGAGATGGAACGCCAACTAGGAATCCGCGTTGGCGAAAATGCCTGCCACACCACCGAGCATCAACGGCAAATTAAGAATGTGGTCAATATCGTGGGCCACTGAACCGTTCGCGTCGAGCCGAAGCCAGGCCGGCGAGGGATTGGTGGTGAAAGCAAAAACTTTACGGAGAGATTTTAGTCTAGAGCGTTTACCGTTCACGATGAGAGCGGGGGACTCGCTAAAGATCGGAACTAAGACACAGGCGCTGACCGCGGCGAGCCACCTGATAGCCCCGGGATAACACTTCTTGAGTTTCTGGCGAATGAGGGTCTCGAATCGGGTTGCTGTGATTAATGTGGATGAAATGCACCCGTCCCCGCTGCGCCGGCGTGAGTATTTTGTCGAACCGGTCCATAGACGCGGTGACTCGAGGATGGGGTATTTTTGACATGTCCCGTCCTGGCAATTCGTTGTCGGAGTAAAAGCTTGCATCAACCAAGGCGTAGTCCACTTGGCGGATGCGTTTATTGATATTGAGGGTGTCGCGATTCTCACTCATTTCCCAATGATTGATATCGGGCACAAAAAGCAGTGAGCGACTAGGCCCAGCAATGTGATACGCGACGGTTTCGCTAAATTCGTCCCGGTGGGGAACGGTAATTGGTGTCACCGATAGTCCTTCTGCCAGCACAACCTCTTGCCGGTGGGCCAATGGTGCCAAGCGGATATTGTTAAGGGTCACCAGCTGGCTCCACGGTCCGTTGCCGGTAATGAACGCCGCCATGCGCGGCATGGCAAAGACGCGCAAATTTGTGGTGCCGGCAGCCTCATGGCCGAAGTACATCAACCCCGCGTAATGGCCAATATGAGCATGAGTGAGAAAGACGGCAGACAGCCCGAGCGGATCTGCATTGGCCGGTGCGATCTGGTCTAGGTGATAGAGCTGTTGGGTTACCGCTGGGGTTGCCTCAAACAGATAGCGGGCGCCGTTTCTATGATCAACCACGGCGGCCGAGGTGGGAAACCCCATCTGTTCTGGTTGCCCCCAGGCCGGATCACTGGGGTTGCCGATCTGGGGAATGCCTGCGTCTTGGGCAACCCCAAGCACCACCCACTCCACTGAGCACGCAGGCGTCTGTGCTGCTGCAATAGACCCGACGATCAATAACAGTGCGCCGAGGATCATTGTCCGCAAACTCATGTGATTCACCCTACTCCAATCCGGACGCTAGCGCGGTAACGCTGGGGCGTTATTGATGCCGCTAAAGAAAACTTCTCGGTTCATTATCTGCGGCGTATGTCAGCCAGTCTTAATCGTACTGTTTCCCATAACGGCTTTTACACCCAGCCAGGCTGCATGCACCAGGTCCAGCAGTCGGCTAAATCGCAGTCTGCGAACGAGCCCGGATCGGATATGGCGTTTAGACCAGGTGTGAGCCGGCATGCTCAATTTTTGATATTCCTCAGCCCGATCGTTGGCGCGGGCTAGCAGTTCACTAGGCTCAACCACCTCGTCAAAAAAACCAGCCGCCAAAGCCGTCTCTACATCGAAATACGCCGCCAGCGTCACGGCGCGCTGATAGGCAGCGGGGGTTAATCGATTGGCCAACGTTAACGCGGCTACCCGCGGCATTGGCATACCGATGGCCACCTCATTGGCGGCGATTTTGAAATCCCCGCGGCTGCCAATAATGTGATCAGCAGACAACATCAGAAACACACCCATGGCCAAAGCATGACCGTTGCACGCAACAATCACTGGAAAGGGATACCGCATCACCCTAGCCGTTAGCCCATAGCCGGCGGCGAGCATACCCAGGGCCTGAGCGCCGCCGCGTTTCATCACGTTTAGATCGAAGCCGGCGGAAAACACTTCCTCGCGGCCCGTGAGAATCACCAGCGCCCTGTCCTTCTCCGCCTGATCCAGCGCGGAGTAAATCCCCTTCAGCACCGAGGGTGATAGCGCATTGCGCTTGCCATCATCAATGGTGATGGTGGCGATGCCATTTTGTAGCTTGTAATCAATGCTGGAGGTAGTGATGAGTAGCTCCAAATAGAGGGCTCGAAAAGAGGGTCTTATTGAACGCTAAGCGGCGCCATCGCACAAGCGATGTGATACAGCCTGAATGTCCCCACACCTTCTCTCTGCGCAATGGACTTGCCTGACTACTTGGGGCACAGAGTACTGTTGGATCGATAACGGCCCTGAAACGGCCAAAATTCTCTTGGGCGAACCGCGGGTTTGGACTAAATCACTTGACCTTGTAGCAGGCTAGGTTTCATTGTGGATGATGAAAGTTAAACTTGCATAACGCAGAAAAGGAGTGACTGCTATCGGCAAGAACATCGTACTTTTTTTGGATGGCACGGGTAACGAGTACGGCGATCAGAACACGAACGTCGTTTTGCTACACGACATGGCCATCAAAGGGGAGCACCAAGCTGTCCATTACGATCCAGGTGTTGGCACATTTAGTGTGTCCGAAACGTTAACTGGATTTGGTAATTTCTGGCAGAAAGCGCTTGGGCTTGCGTTTGGTTTTGGGATGAGGGAGACCGTCACGGACGCCTATGCGTTTGTCATGAAGCACTATCGCGAGGGCGACCGAATCCTCATTTTCGGATTTAGTCGAGGCGCCTACGCCGCCCGTCTCCTCGCTGCGTTACTCCATGGTATCGGGATCTTGGCCGACGGCGGTGAGAATCTCATCGAATACGGTCTGCGTTATCTGCAAATGGGCGAAGGCAACCTAGATTTTCGTCGGCTTCGTGGTTTTTCCAAACAGTTTCGCCGCTGCAAGGCACCCAGAGATATTTTCCTCGGTCTTTGGGACACGGTGTCATCGGTGTCATGGGCCTTCGATCGGCAGGTTTATGCCTACACAACGAAAAATAGCTCTGTGAGCCAAGTAAGGCATGCCGTCGCCATCGACGAAAAGCGGGCGTTCTTCACACCTAACCTTTACCAGGGAAGTGGTGCGCAAGAGGGCAGAGATTATAAAGAGGTGTGGTTTGCTGGAGTGCATTCGGACGTTGGTGGCGGGTATTCATCGGCTCAGCCTTTGCTATCCATTGTGACCTTGGAATGGATGTTGGTAGAAGCACGCTCCTGCGGCCTTCTGGTCGACGAAAAGCGTGCTTGGAAGCTACTCATCAATAAATCGAAATCCACCCAAAAGCTAGCTCCACCGCTAAGCAAGCGTCATAAATCGTTACAAGGCCCGTGGTGGGCCTGCGAGGTCTGGCCCAAACGTATGTGGTTTCACCGGCAAAAAAAATGGGGGTGGCGATGGAATTGTGGCCGTAAGCGCACTATCGAGACGGGCGCCATCATCCATGAGTCTGTAGAGCTCCGACAAAGCCATAGCAGCTATGGCCCAGCGAATCTGCCAACGAATCTAGCGATCGAGGATCGGGTGCCATTTGAATATAAAGATAAAACGAATAGTGTACGCAAGATGCCTGCCTGGTCTTTTAGCAACCAGAAAAGTTCTACGGAACTAGTTGAAGAGACTACCGCACTGTCGAAGATGGTCGCATTCGTAGCCGTGTGTTTCGTCGCTGCGTTGTATCTTGTTCCTATCTATCTACTTTGGCGCCTGACGTAGCGCGCGTAAGCTTCCCCTTTAACGCGACAGCGACAATTAGAGCGCTCTAATGCGCCGCATTGCAGCTTCCTGCACTACTGGCAGCGCCAGTCGAATCATTGCTAAAAATTGAGCCGTTAGCCGAGATGGCGTTAGCAGCCGGACCAGGTTCATCACGGCTATTTCGGTGGTTTAAAGGTTAGTGGGAGGTTTCTTGTAACAGATGAAACGCCAATCCATCCAAGTCTACTTCAAACCATTCTCTAGCAGCGGCTCGCCCGCCATCGTTTCTGTTGGCGTTGTTCACAAACCCGCAAAACCGGTCGTAGTCTTCTCGCACCAGACTCATAACGATGAGTCTTCCTAAAAGGTAGGCGTAGTCTGAAAGCTTGCCGCTGCGAAAAGCCGATCCATCAAAAAACGTCTCGATGTTGTTTTCATTCCAGGGGGTAGTTTTTAGTTTGTCTAAATCCAGCGGGGCCGATCGGCAGATGTCGTGTTCCATATTTACCGCCATGCCCTCATTGATCCACAACGGCAGTTCATCCAAATGGCTGACCAGTGCGTGGGTCAGTTCATGGGCGATCACCGGCTCGCTGAATCCCTGATCAATATGGGGAAAAAGAAAATGACCATAACCGTTATGCACGAACATGCCAGAGCTGGCGATGGCGGACGCCTGGCCATAGGCTTCCTGCTGGTAGCGTTCATAGATATCGGCATCGTTGAACACAAACACCACCCACAACATACGATCATCGTTGATCGTAATACCCGGCATGCGACGTAATATGCGCCGGCGGCTGGCTTCCATGTATTCCAGCAGCATCTCCGGTTTGTCCATGGCTTGGGGATACACCATAAGAAAGTTATCGGAGTTGGCCACCAAGCGTTTGTCTTCGCTCACTCGGTAGGCCCAGGCGATAGCGACGTCACTCCATGCCTCGTTGGAATCCTCCTCGCCGGTTTTCTTAAGGTGTTCATACAACCCTCGCCAATTGGGTTCGGCAAAGGGTGAATCACCCGTGATGAAGGGTGATAAATTGAAATCGGATTTCTCAGTGGGTTTGAGTTTTTTGCGGCGTTTGAATCCGAACAATGACCGGGCCTTGACTTGGTTAAGCAACTCGCGGAGATTTACGGTAGTTTAGCCCGAAACACATACACCATGTCCAGATTGCTGTCTTTTTATGCCCTTTGATCTTGCTGATGACATCTCAGCGCATTTCACAAATTTCGATAAATGTCCGGCGATGGGATAACGCTTGAGTGTTTCTGTGCTTCAATCCTCGCAATGCAAAACGCTTTCGCGGCCATGATCTCGACCGTGGGTTTAGTGGCGCTGCCCTCACAAGCTTTCGTTAGGTCGAGCGACTTTTGATCGACCGCCATATCGCCAGACAAAACGGACCTTCGGTTTTCAATAGAGCATCCATTTTAGGAGCGATTTGTTTGTCCTTAACAACTGCCTGTGCAATTAGCCCAGACAATATGGCGCCTGTTGTGGTTTCACCACCCACCACGTTCGTTCCCGATGGCTGCAGTGCAGCGCCCGACTTGGACTTCGTTCACTGCTGTAATGATCATGATCAAGCCTATTGGTGTGGCGGAACACGCTGGCAACGTTGGCAAGCTGATCAAGCATTGCGCCTGTGCATAAGAAACCAGGGACACGCAGTTCTGGACAATCTTTACTTCCTAGGTGTGCGTATCGGCGGAGCGCCTTATTGGCCAACGCCATGGCGTTGGGGGTTTGGCTGGCCTGGCGAATACGCCTATGACTCGCTGCCGCGGGATTGCGAATCTGATCAATCTCATTGAATTGTCGTATCGGTCGCACAAGCGCTGAACCCTCAAAACCCAGTCAGCCAACGTTCATTTTCGCTGTGGCAATATTGTGGAAAATGAGAGGGGAACGTTGTGGCCAATATCTTGCGGGTTTTGCTAATCATTGCCGGGTGTTCGAGTTTCGCTTGGGGTGCCTCTTTGGCCCAGGCCCAATCCCAGCGGGATACCGCTGGATCACTGTCTACCCATCGATTTAAGCAAGACAACTACCGCCGTAGATACAAGTTATATACACCGGCAAATGCCCGGCGGCGCGCTGGCAAAATGCCTCTTGTGCTGGTGATTCACGGCGGCGGCAGTAACGATCGCGGAATGCTGAAATTGGACAAAGGGCGGTGGAATGCGCTGGCCGATCAACATGGATTTTACGTAGTGTATCCCAACGCAGTGGATAAACTCTGGGACTTTGGCGAAGGCGCAACCTCAGAAAATCTAGACCATAGAGTTGATGATCTTGCGTATTTTAACCGTGTCTTAGATGACGTTTCTAAACGAAAAAATATCGATCAGCAGCGCATATTTGCCACCGGCATCTCTCGTGGCGGTCAGTCCTCCTATTTCTTAGCCTGTAATTTACCCGGTCGAATCAGAGCCATAATGCCGGTGGCCATGTCCCTTCCAGAGTTTATGGAAAACGAATGTGTCACCGGCCCGCCAGTGGGTGTGGCGATAGTCAATGGAACCGCCGATCCGCAAGTGCCTTACAACGGGGGCTGGATAACCGTATTGGGTAAAAAACGCGATATCGTCTTATCCACCAATAAAACCCTGGCCCTTTGGCGCCATCGAAACGGCTGTGCTGATCGCCCAATACAATCCCTGTCCATCGATAAACCCGGCGATAAAACCTCAGTGGATATTTCCCATTGGACCCAGTGCAAAAACGCCCCGGTGAAATTATTCAAAGTGAACAATGGCGGTCATACCTGGCCATCAGGAGTGCAATACTTGCCCCCTCGTGTTGTTGGGGAGACGTCTATGGATATCAGCACAGCTGATGAGGGTTGGGCGTTTTTTTCCCAGTTTTAGTTCGCGGGGGCAAAACCTAAGGCTCAATCTTGCACTGCTACCCTGAAACGACGCGCGCGGCGCGCTGACACCCACCTGGGCACGTGTTGCGGAGCCCAAGTATCCCTGCGCCCCAGCTGCGAAGTTATGTTGCTTTTTCCAATCAACACCGAGACCCTTTGGCGGAAATTCGGTGGTTTTTCGATCTATTTATTGAACCCGACTCGCTTGTGGATGGTCTTTCAACGGCCCCCGGTCAGTGGTCCTTGGGAGATGGGCAAGTCAACAAGCAGAGTCGGGTTCACAAATCCCGCCGATAAACCATGTAGGCGCATGATAGAGGCTCACAAAGGTAAGACGTTTCCGGTTGATTGAATTTACGAACGCCCAATGCCAAACCTGTTGTGGCAATGAAAGTCCTCTCTATCCTGCTATTCAAACCCATCCGCCAACAGTCCCTGGCGTTCGCGAACCAAAATGGTGACAGGTGCCGGTGCTTCGAAGGGACCAACAGCGGGAACCATCACTGGGTCTGCTTCCAGTTCCGGCGAAATCACGTTTAAGGTTAAGATCTCGCCTTGCAGCGTACCGAAACGAAATTGGCCGTTGCGCGGACTGGAGAAGATGAATTGCCCGGCAGTGCTCACCATCGCCACACTGGCCGGATTGCCGGTGGCCTCGTTCATCACCTCACCCTGGCCAAGACCTAATACAACGCCGGTATCAAACTCGATAACCTCTAACTCAAACTCATAGCGCACCGGCGCTTGGGACTGACAATTAATCACTCGAAACAGCTGCGCTCCAGGCGGGTAGTTGCCATTGAACACCAGGGACTGGGCCGGCGCATCACAGCTTCCAAAGACTTGCAGGGGCTGAGCGGAGGGGTCCACTAAGCGGTCACCTGGATACATCTCCACAATCCCATGGAATTGGGGTTGTGCGCCTAACACCCTGAGTTCGAAAAGCGCGACGTTGCCTTCGTAAAAGATCCAATCTTCCCGGTCCGCTGCATGAAAGGAATGGGTTTGGGTAAACGTTGACGCGCCGCGTAGTTCATCAGCTAGAAACGAGGCTAACTCCGGGCGATCATCGCTTTCGAAGCGATCCACCGCCGGTGTCGGGCGCGGGGTATCGCCGCCAAACACCCGGGCAAAAAATTCGCTAGCGTCATTCACACTGAGTTGCCGAAGGGTAAGCTGGGCGATTGGCTGATCAGACCACAGACCAAAAAATGGAGAGGGGCCGCCGTTAATATCCCGAAACCGGGTTTCGAAACGTGCATAGTCAATCACCGCCGACTCAGGGCATTCGCTCTCTGGCGGGAACCTCACCTGGCAAAGAACTGCTAAAAAGGTCGACGCTGCTAAATCGCCATCAGCATTGGGATTAAACCGACTGGGCTCCTCCAACTCGATACCTAGACTAAACTTCGGGTCATCGGGAATGATATGTAATTGATCCTCACCGATAACCACCAATTGAAACGGATCGCTGCTATCCGGCACCAATGCATCAATTGCCAACAGGGATGGCGGCGCCGATTGAAAGGTCACGGCGCCAACGCGCAACTGCTCCGTTGGCGAGGCCTGCTGGGGCAGCGCTCCGGTTAGGTCCTTGGCGTTGGTTGCATCCATAAAGCCCTGGGTATCGGTAAATAGGTGGCTTGGCGGCACAAACAACGGGGCAGTTGCCGCGCCACTATGGGCAGCGTGTAGATAAAGGGTTAGGCTTGCGATGAACGCTGCCAACAAGTGATGGTGTATGCGCTGTTGGTCCATGGGAAATCTCTATTACTGTGCGTCGCAAAATATCAAGGCGGCGTTTGAGACAGCGTAGGCAAAACGTGTGAACCACCGTGGTATTTGTATTTTTCATCGTATTTCGGGCGGCTCGGACGGGCCTTTGGAGTCCTTAATTGACTGATTCAATTGTTGTCGACGATGTTGAGAAAACTGCGCAACTGTTAGCCCCGTTTATCAACCCCACACCAGTGACCCGGTGGGTGGGCCCACAGCTCGCTCAGCGGTTACCGAAAGACACACGGGTGTCGATCAAACTGGAGCTGTTTCAGCACGCAGGCACTTTCAAAGCCCGCGGGGCGTTGTCCAACATTCTGCGTCTCACTCAACGCCAGCGAGATTGCGGCGTTACTGCAATGAGTGCCGGCAATCACGCGGTGGCGGTGGCTTACGCGGCAAAGGTCGCCCGAGTCAACGCCAAAGTCGTGATGCAGAGCAGCGCCAACCCGGCGCGGGTGGAACTGGCCAAGAGCTTTGGCGCAGAAATCTTGATGGCTGAGGATGGGCCCAGCGGATTTGCTTTAGCGGAACAGATCGCGGCAGAGGAAGGCCGCCAGTTCATCCATCCCTTTGATGGTCTTCATACCGCTTTAGGCACAGCAACTCTGGGGCTTGAGATGCATCAACAGCTGAGGGACCTGGATCTGTTAATTGTTGCCATTGGCGGCGGCGGCCTGGCTGGCGGCGTATCGGCAATCACACGGCAACTGAACCCCAACTGCCACATCATCGGGGTAGAGCCCGATGGGGCCAACAGCATGCATTGCAGCTTCGCATCGGGGAAACCGGAGAACATTGGCATCCCCAACACCATTGCCGACAGCTTGGCGCCGCCCATGACCTTGGCCCTGCCCTTCGCGTTATGTCAGCAAAACATCGATGAATTGGTTAGCGTTAGTGACGCAGAAATAGTTGACGCCATGAGGCTGATCTTCCACGACCTCAAGCTGGCCATCGAGCCTGCCTGCGCAGCTACCACTGCTGCACTAATAAAGGTCCTCCACGCTCATCCAGGAAAGCATATTGGACTAGTGTTTTGTGGATCTAATATCGACTGGGTGTCTTACCAACAATTGGTCGATAAATGAGGGAATATAAGG
The DNA here is from genome assembly GCA_964559945.1 of uncultured Gammaproteobacteria bacterium. Lineage (GTDB taxonomy): Bacteria > Pseudomonadota > Gammaproteobacteria > Xanthomonadales > SZUA-38 > JANQOZ01. Next base: position 38,621 of record CAZLJY010000006.1, read on the forward strand.
CGTAACGGACAGCCCTCTGTGACACTCGACTAGTCTTTATCGACAAAATAGCAACTGCTGATTTTTTCGCGAAAATTTCGCGGATCGTGAACTGAACTGTAAAGAAGTGTGTCCTAGCGCTTCCCCTCACACCTTGTTCCCGCCATCCCGTCTATGCTAATCGGTAATTTGTCCGAATTCGGGTTGAAGGTTGTAAATGTATGAGGATTTCCCTCACCAATAGCGCACGTATTGGCAAATTGCCCCTGGCCGTATTGCTATATGTAGGACTGGCTCTGGCCAGCACGGCAGTGCGGGCACAGGCTCCTGGCTTGATTGTAGACAGCGCTGTCCTCCCCGCCACGGGTACTGGCGCCAACAACTTGTTCCGCGTGGATTTTACCCAACCCTTTGCCGCCGGCGTTACCCCGGTGGTAATTGTCATGCCGCCCAATGGCTGCGGTCCGGCGGGCGTCTCTCAAACCCTGCCCACCACGGGCTGTGAACCCATGTCCATTCGCATCTGCGATGTGGACAGCACCGGTTTTAGCGCCATTCAGGTAGAGCCGCCCCAAGGCGCCACCGGCGCTAGAGAGTGTGATGACTTTGGCGGCTGTGACGGCGCCCATGCAGCGGTGGCCATGAGCTACATGGCCGCCGTGCCAGGCACCTACGAATTGGGTGACGGTACCCGCATTGAAGCCGGCATGACGAGCACTCAAACCGTGCAACACCGAATTGCTAACGGTCCAACCACCGGCTGGGATGAGGTGGAGTTTGATTCCGATTTCACCACTTCCCTTGGCACGACACCGCCGACACTTCTGGCGACAGTACAAACCATCAACAATCAGCCCGGCAGTATCGGTAGCTGCCCCAGCAGCATCACCGGCACTTCCAGCCCCTTTATCACCGCCGCCAATCAGAGTGTTAACGCCGATGGACTTGAGCTTGCCATTGAACTCAATGAGGTCAATGACAACGTGCCCAGTGCTGGGCTTGCTTCACCGGAGACGGTGGGCTGGATCGCCTTTCCGCGTAATGTTCGCAGCACCCTGGACGATGGCAATGGCAATGCCGTGGGTTGGGGTACCGCCAGTCCAGCAAATAACATCGGGGGGTTTATGGCCGACTCCGCTGCCAATACCAACAACCAATGCTATACCAACACCCTGACCGCAGTACCTGGGGATGCTCCGAACCCTTTGGGTTTTGGTAATAACCGATCTCGTGCTGGCAATAACGGCGGATGGTTGCGCCGGTGCAGTCTCACAGCCACGGCGGCCGGGGCCAATAACAACTTCCAAGTGGGCTTCTACGTCGACGAAGATCAAGACCGAGACACTGAACGCCAACATCAGGGCACCGAGGGCGCTGATATTGTGGTGTTTGGCGGACCCATCGTGACGACCCCTGTGACCCTGGCGTACCTAAGCAGTACTCACAGCAGCAAGGGTTGGCAGGTGCAATGGGTAACAGAAACCGAATCCAGCAATGTGGGTTTTGAATTGGAAGGCTTTGCCAATGGCCAGTGGACCCAACTTGCAACCGTAGCGAGCTATGTCACCAGCGCCATGGGTCCTCAAACCTATGAGGTAGAGTTGAAGGCTAATCTGGCGGTGGAACGGCTGCGCTTGGTAGACCTGGACTTGCGCGGGCGCCGGCAAGTCCACGGGCCTTTTGATCTCGACAAAACTTATGGCCATCGGCCAGCGCCTGAGCCGATGCTATGGGCTGAGGTAGCCGAAGAAGTGCAACATTTGCGGCGCAAAGGGCAAGTTCAACGGGCTCGACTCGCCGTGTCCCAGGCAGGTATCGTTCGCGTCAGCCATCAAGAGTTAGTGGACGCGGGCGTGGATTTTTCCGGCCGTCCGGTGGAGTCCTTGCAAGTACTGGACGAGGGCGTACCGCAGCCGCGGTTCGTGGGTCCAGGAAGCCTATTTGGCCCTGGAAGCTTTATTGAATTTGTCGCCCAAGCCCCCGCTACCAATCTTTATGGTGACGAAAACTATTTTGTGCTCAGCGCCGATCACGGTTCATCGGCGTTGGTGAACAACGAACCCTTAGGGTTTGATTTCGACGCCGCACCGGTGACTCAGGAATATCAGTTTACGGTTGCTGAGGATCACCACTATAGCTTCGCTGCGCCGGGCACAGATCCCTGGTTCGACGCCCAATTACTGAGCTATGGCGCACCAGCACAAACCACTCGCCAAATTGAGGTTCCCGATGCGCTCACCGGCGGCCCCGGCCAGCTGGCGGTCAATCTCTGGGGCGGTACCGACTGGCCAGGCAATGGCTCTGACCATCATGTGATTGTGACCGCAGATGGCGTGAGCACCAGCCGGCGCTTTGATGGCGTGGTAGAGAGACAGATCATCACTCAAATCGGCACAGTCAACGCCACCAATGCGGTGGACATCGAAGTCCCCGGCGACACCGGCTTCAACTTCGATATCGTCAATATCGAGTCGGTATCCCTCACGCTCACCGGGCCTTCCCGAGCCGTGCAAGATCGCTGGTCTTCTAACCTGACAGCGGCTTTGAAATCGGCTAACGATGCCTTGTTTGCCTCGTCCTTTGAGGCTGGCGGGGTGAAGGTCAGCGGCTTTAGCGATGATGAGGTCATCCTATGGACGGGCCAGGGCAGCAACGCGGTACGTTACAACGCTAGCGCCGCTAGCCAGGCCGATGGCTTTGCCATTGCGCTGCCCCTCAGCCTGGACCTCAGCGCACAGCCCGCGCTAGCCGCAACCCCGGATGCCATGGCAACGGCACGCATCATGCCCCATGCGCCCGATGGTGCAACAGCCCTTAGCGGTGTGGACTACCTGATAGTGACCCACCCCCTCTTTGAGGCCCACCTTGCAGACCTGATTCAACGTCAAAATAATCGGGGATTGTCTGTGGGTGTGGTGACCACCGAGGAGATCTACGCTGCGTATAGCGACCATCAACCCTCTGGGGAAGCCATTGCTGCTTACATCGCAGCGGTTGCCAGCCAATCGCCCCTCCACTACGTAGTGTTGGTCGGTTCAGATACCTACGATTATAAAAACCACCTTAAGCTGGATGCCATCAGTTATGTGCCCACCCTTTATCAACCCACCAGTGATTTGATTCGTTACACACCCGTTGATGCACTGCTTGGCGATACCAACCAAGACGGTGTGCCGGATCTGGCCCTGGGGCGTTTGCCCGTGCGAAGCGTTGCGGAGTTAAATGCGCTGTTGAATAAACAGGCCAGCGTGGGCAATACCTTAGAGGCTCGCAGCCTATTTGTGGCAGACCAATCTGATGTGGGTCAAGTGTTCGCCTCCCAAAGTCGATCGATGAGCCTGTCCTTGGGATCAAACTGGCAACGAGAAGAAGCCTTCGCCGATGAGATTGGCGTGCCCGCCACCCGCTCGGCGTTACTTGATGGCTTTGCCAGCCAACCCGGGTTAATGAGTTTTGTTGGCCACTCCAGTTTTGACCGCTGGTCGTTTGACGCGCTGCTCAATACTGGTGATGTGAGTTCCCTGTCCGGCGGTTCAATGGCCGGTATCGTGGCTCAATGGGGTTGCTGGAACAGTTATTTTGTTGCGCCGGACTTCACCACCTTAGGCGGTCGGTTACTGTTGGAACCGGATCGCGGCGCGGCTCATGTGATCGGCGCTGCAACCTTGATCAACAGCTACAACCAAGCGGAGTTGGGCGCCGCATTTTATGCTCAACTGCGAAAGCCTGAACAAACCCTTGGCGGCGCACTGCTGTCCGCGCAGAAAATCTTAGCCGCCAATCGGCCCGAAGCTCGCGATGCCTACCTTGGCATGGTGTTGCTGGGGGACCCAGCTCAACCGTTACCCTCGGGAAATCCCTAAAACAGAATTGTTAGCGACATAAAAACCCCCGCTTGTTTAAATTCTGACTGACTCAATAATTGGATCTCAGGAATCGTTGCCGGTAAGACGGTAAAGTGACAGGTCAGTGCCGTTAACCGGTAGGGCTAGATGAGTTGGAAGGATGAACAATAGGTACAACAGGGCGGCAGTTATTGTTGGGTTGCTAATTCTGGCAGGCTGCGCGCGATCCGTTCAACCAACGGGGTTTAGTGCGTCTGATGAAGCCCTTTACCAGGCACGGTTTTTAAAACAGCAGCAGGCGGCCATCACCGGTGGTGGGATTGGTAACTACGAACCCTTGGAGGAGTTTGGGGGCGCGGGAAATCCCGTCCACCTACCCACAACCCCTACCCCAAGCATTAGCGACACGGCATTATCAAAAGCTGTTGAGTATGTGCGTCCGCGCAACACCTCGGCGCTGATTGTGTGGCGTGACGGGGTGATAGAAAAAGAGGCCTACTTCGGGGATTTTGATCGTGACACCTTGATCAATGCCAAATCCCTCGCCAAACCCTTAGCATCCATTGCCATCGGGCGGGCCATCGCTCTCGGCTACATAGACTCGCTGGACCAGCCCGCCGCAGACTTCATCAAAGAATGGGCGGATGACTCCCAACGCAAAAAAATCACCCTACGACACCTGCTAGGTATGCGCGGCGGACTGCTGCCCCAAGCGCTGTCCCGTCTGGGTCCAGAACATGTGTTAAACCGAGCCTACCTACACCCGCGCCACGATGAGGTCATCATCAACGAGTACCCTGTCACTAATGAACCCGGCACTCGGTACGAATACGCCAACGCCAGTGCCGAGTTAATTGCGCCCATCATCGAGCGGGCAACCGGACAACGGTATTTGCCCTTTTTGACCGAAACATTGCTTCGCCCATTGGGCGCCGCAGGCGGTACGGGGTGGGTCAACCGGATCGGTGGTACGGCCCATGCAGGCTGCTGCATTCAACTAACGGCCCAAACCTGGCTGCGACTGGCAATACTGCTGATCGGTGATGGGGTGTGGGAAGGCACTCGGCTTTTGCCGAAGGATTACGTCCAGCAGATGCAACAAACCTCTGCCCAGAACCCCCATGCCGGCTTGGGTGTCTGGGTGGCGGGGGATTACGTAGAGTGGCGCGGGTCTTTGCACCCTTCAATAGATCTTGGGCGCACCTATCACAGTGAACCCTATCTGGCCCAAGATCTATTTTTGTTTGATGGCAATGGCAACCAGGTGGTGTACATCCTGCCAACCCAAGGCATCATCATTTTGCGAACGGGCGGGTTTACCAGCCCGGAATACCCTTGGGACAACAGCTTTTTGCCAAACCTAATTCTGCGCAATTTGATTAACTAAAGTAGCAAGGGGCGATACAGGTTAATACCTGCCGGGTTCCGCCGGTGGGCCGGTCAGATCACTGAGATATCTCGGCCATCAGTTCGACAAATTCCGGGGATTGTCGAATGGAGTCATAATAGGGCAGTAGTGGTTCCAGATAATTTACAGCCATGCTCGGGCGAGTGAGGGCTGCGCGCAAACAGCTTAACGTCGCGGCTTTTGCGCCGCTCATTCCCAGGGCATGACACAGGCGCGGCCTAAGAGACCACACCAACGTTGCATCATTGGCAGCGTCGCGCATGATGTTTTGGACGAGTTGTTCTGTTCGCTCAGCGTTGCCGTTTAGTCCATTGACCAGAACGCGGTCCAGGTCGTAGGGCAACTGGTAGTTAACGTCTCCGTCCTCTCGACGGGCAGGCTGGCCATTGACAATCTCCCAGCCTCTTTCGCTAACCGAGGAAATTCGCTCGCTATCCTGAGAGTGCCACGCGGAAAATATTGCATAGGCTAGTTGCTCTGATATAACGCCAGGAGGATTGTTGAACTGGTCCAGTGGTGTGAAATCCAGCGACGTAAAAAGCTCATCAGCGGCATCGAATTGTCGGTCAGCGATATAGGCCTCCCATAGCTTCAGACCCAGCGATAAACTTCTTCGAGTAGCATTGCTTTCCCGGTAGCCTGCATAGACGGCTTCCAATTCCGCCACGTAACGTTTAGCGTCTCCATGATTGCGCAAGTCCAGTGTAATTCGATGTAAATCTATCGCTCGGGTAGACTCAGTATTAGACGGCAACGCGGCTTCGGCGCCGGCGTAATCATGAACCGCCATTAGACTGCTAATCAGGCTCGATCTCATCATTTTGTTGGTAGGTTCCAGCATGACTATCTGGCGGGTAGTCTCAATCTTGCCGGTAAAATCCCCTAGCCGTCGTTGGATCCAGGACTTGATGGAAAGCAATCGGGTATCACTTGGAGCTTTGTCCAGAGCACGGGTCACCAATTCAAGGGCCGTGGTGTTTTCTCGTAAAATATAATAGGTGTAAAGACTTTGGGCCGTTAGGTGGTCTGCCGAGTTTGGTGCCAGTTGAGAGATTCGCTCGATTAGCGCTTCAGCCCGAGGAATGTTGTCTGGCTTGTTATTGAAAAAATGGTCCCGTCCCAAGTTATAAACCAACTCGGTCATCGCTCGGACGAAGTTAGGGTCCAGGGATAGGGCTTTTTCCAGTAACTGACCAACCCTGTCATAAACAGGTTCAGCTTCAAGGGCATCATGGTATGCCCGATAGGCCTCCATATTTTTCGTTGGTATGACCGATAACTGCTCTTCATCCTCCTGGGTAATTGTGGCCTCAACAGCCGCCGCAATGGCGCGTGAGATATCGCTTTGTATTTGGAAAATATTTTCGGCGGTTAGCTGGCGATTAAAGCTGCGCGCGCCCATCGGCTTATCGGATTGGGCGTTAATGAACTGTACGTTGATACGCATTTGCTCACCAGCCAATTGGATACTGCCTTCCACCACAATGTCGGCCCCAAGTTCGGTGGCAATTTGTGGAATGGATTTAGTGGTGTCTCGGAATTCCAACATCGACGTTCGTGAAATCACCCGAAGGCCTGTCAAGTGAGCCAGCTGAGTTAACAGATCGCTGTGTATTCCGTTGGCAAAAAATTCGCCATTGTTTTGCAAACTAGTGAGAACAAAAGGCAGCACGGCCACAGTCGACAGCTGGGTTTGTCCTTCCGGTGTGGTACTGAGATTCGATGATGGGCTGCTATCTGGGACTTCAATCACATGAGAAAACGTACTGTAGGCAATAACGCTAAGGACTCCCAGTAACGCTGCCAGAATGGCGAAATCACTGCGTCGCAGCGGCTGGGGGATTGCCAGCTCATCGGCCCCGGCGGGCGGGGTTCGGCGGATCCCGCTGGCCTCAATATCAAACAACCAACCGAATATCAGGGCCACCGGAAATCCCAGAACCGCCGCAAAAAGCAGATAGCGAATCGCCTCTTCGGGAATATCTAACGCCGGGAACACCACATCGGCAATCTGCAGGGCCAACCACGCGCCAACAATATAAATGCCCGCGGTGCGCAGCACTCGTCGGCGCTGTAGCTCTCGGAAAAAATAGGTAATGGGTGACACTGAACTCATGGTTTATAGAGTATCAGCGTTTCATTTGCTAGACGCACTGATGCGTCTAGCGGATTGATTCAAAGGCAATGCGGGAAACTATCGAGGCGATGGGATCTTTGCCGCTTGATGCAGGTATGGCGCTCATAAAACCGCCCGTTGCTTGTGGCGCTAGAGTCCGGCAGATTGAGAGGGTCGAAGAGACCCGGAGCAGCGGAGCTTAACGGCTTCGCTTAACCGACTTACGCAATCGCTCCAGGGCTGCCAGTTGGGCCACAGCTTCAGCCAATTCGGACTGGGCTTTGGCGTAATCCATGCCAGACTCTTTGTCCTGCAGGGCACGCTCGGCTTCTTCTTTGGCTGCTTTGGCCGCCGACTCATCCAGATCACCGGCGCGGATCGCGGTGTCGGCCAGGATGGTAACGATATGGGGTTGCACTTCCATCAGGCCGCCGGAGATATAAAGGAACTCTTCCTCATCGTCTTCCTGTACCACGCGCACCTGACCGGGCTTGAGTCGGGTAATGAGCGGGGCGTGCTTGGGCATGATGCCAAGCTCACCCATCTCGCCGGAGGCCACCACCATTTTGGCAACGCCTGAATAAAGCTCTTCCTGGGCGCTCACAATGTTGCAGGTTAAGGTGGCCATGATGTTCTCCGGTGGGTTTTCCTAAAGCCTTAAAGGCGGCGGATTAAGCCGCTTTCTCGCTCATTTCTTTACCGCGGGCTTCGGCTTCTTCAATGGTTCCCACCATGTAGAAGGCCTGCTCCGGCAGGTGATCGTATTCGCCGTTCACAATGCCTTTGAATCCGCGAATGGTGTCAGCCAGCTTCACATACTTACCTTCAGCACCGGTGAACTGCTGGGCCACAAAGAACGGCTGGGAGAAAAATCGCTCAATCTTACGCGCCCGGGCAACCGCTGCGCGGTCTTCGTCGCTCAGCTCGTCCATTCCCAAGATGGCGATGATGTCTTTCAGCTCTTTATAACGCTGCAGGGTTTGCTGCACCGCGCGAGCGGTTTCGTAGTGGTCGGTGCCAATCACGTTGGGGTCCAGCAGACGTGAGGTGGAGTCCAGCGGGTCAACCGCCGGGTAAATACCCAGCTCAGCGATGTTTCGGCTCAGTACCAAAGTTGCGTCAAGGTGAGCAAAGGTGGTGGCTGGGCTTGGGTCGGTCAAATCATCCGCCGGTACGTATACCGCCTGGAACGAGGTGATGGAACCGGTCTTGGTGGAGGTAATGCGCTCCTGCAAGTCGCCCATCTCTTTGGCCAGTGTTGGCTGATATCCTACTGCAGAAGGCATCCGGCCTAGCAGTGCTGATACTTCTACACCCGCCAGGGTGTAGCGATAAATGTTATCCACAAACAGCAGTACATCGCGGCCTTCGTCGCGGAAGTACTCGGCCATGGTCAGGCCGGTCAGAGCAACTCGCAGGCGGTTACCCGGAGGCTCGTTCATCTGGCCGTAAACCAGCGCCACTTTATCCAGTACACCGGCCTCCGACATCTCGTGATAGAAGTCGTTACCTTCACGGGTTCGCTCTCCCACGCCGGCAAATACTGACAGGCCTTCCTGTTGTACCGCGATGTTGTTGATCAACTCCATCAGGGTTACGGTTTTACCTACACCGGCGCCGCCGAACAGGCCAACCTTACCGCCTTTGGAAATGGGCATGATGAGATCGATAACCTTAACGCCGGTTTCCAGCAGCTCAGCACTGGAGCTTTGCTCGTCATAGGCCGGGGCTTTGCGGTGGATTTCCCAACGCTCTTCCTCGCCAATGGGGCCAGCTTCGTCCACCGGGGTGCCCAGCACGTCCATGATCCGGCCGAGGGTTTTCTGACCCACTGGCACTTTGATCGCCGCGCCAGTGTTGGACACTGTCATGCCGCGTTTGAGGCCATCTGAGGAGCCCATGGCAATGGCCCGCACCACGCCGTCGCCCAGCTGCTGCTGAACTTCCATTGTGATGTTCACATCGTCGATGATTAGCGCGTCGTACACCGCTGGCACATTGCCGCGTTGAAACTCCACGTCAACAACAGCGCCGATGCACTGTACGATTTGGCCTTTTTGCTCACTCATGTTCGCGTTCCTGCTTCGTGTATCTATCTATCGATGAACGATGGGGCGTTAAACCGCCGCGGCACCGCTGACAATTTCTGAAAGTTCTTGGGTGATTGCTGCCTGACGGGCCTTGTTATAGGCCAGGGTCAAGTCGTCAATCAGCTCATTGGCGTTATCGCTGGCTGCCTTCATGGCAACCATTCTGGCGGCGTGCTCGCTAGCCAGGTTTTCCACCGCTGCCTGCAGCACCAGCACCTCGATGTAACGCACTAAGATGTCGTCGAGCACGGTGTTAGCGTCGGGCTCATAAAGATAATCCCAACCGGTGGCCACTTGCTCATCGTCGTCCGCTGGCAATGGCAACAGCTGATCAACGCTGGGGGTCTGGGTCATGGTGTTGACGAAATCGTTGTACACCAGATATACCCGATCCACCTGACCTTCCCGGTAGGCGTCCAGCATCACCTTAACCACACCAATGATGTCGTTGAGCTGAGGCTGCTCTCCCAGATGGGAGATATGGGCTTCGATGTTGCCGCCCAGGCGTTTGAAGAACTGATTGCCCTTCTGACCGATGGTGACCAGCGACACCGGCGCACCGTTGTCTTCTTCCCACTCACGCATGGTGCCAATGGCTTTCTTGAACAGGTTAGTGTTCAGGCCGCCGCACAGGCCTCGATCGGTGGAGATCACAATGAACCCCACTTTCTTGACCTCTTCGCGCTCCACCATAAAGGGGTGGGTGTACTCAGGGTTGGCTTTGGCAATGTGTCCAGCCACCTGCTTCATCATGCGGGTGTAGGGACGGGTGCGGGCCATTTGATCCTGGGCTTTGCGAATTTTAGAAGCGGACACCATCTCCAACGCCTTCGTCACCTTTTTGGTGTTGTTGACGCTCTTGATCTTGGTCCGTATTTCGCGGGCTCCGGCCATGGGCTGTTCCTATTGAATCCTTAAGCCTTGAGGCTTACCAGCTTCCGGTTTCGCGGAAGTTCTCGATGCAGGTTCTGAACTCGGCGGCAATGTCGTCGTTCCAGGGGCCTGACTCGTCCAGCTTCTTGGCAAGCTCAGCGTGATTGTTGCGCAGGTGATCGTGCAGGCCGGCTTCAAAGCTCAAGATCTGACCCAGCTCCAGGTCGTCCAAGTAGCCTTCGTTGGCGGCAAACAGCGACAGACCCATTTCAGACACTGACAGCGGTGAATACTGCTTCTGTTTCATCAGTTCGGTCACGCGCTGACCACGCTCTAGCTGCTTACGGGTGGTTTCATCCAGATCCGAGGCAAACTGAGCAAATGCTGCCAGCTCACGATACTGAGCCAGGGCCAGACGCACACCGCCGCCCAGCTTCTTGATGATCTTGGTTTGCGCAGAACCCCCGACTCGGGACACCGACAAGCCCGCGTTAATCGCCGGGCGAATACCGGCGTTAAACAGGTCGGTTTCCAGGAAGATCTGACCGTCAGTAATGGAGATCACGTTGGTCGGTACAAACGCCGACACGTCACCGGCCTGAGTTTCGATGATGGGCAGAGCGGTCAAAGAACCGGTTTTGCCTTTCACCTTACCTTCGGTGAATTTCTCCACATAGGCCTCATTCACACGGGCTGCGCGCTCCAGCAAACGGGAGTGCAGGTAGAACACATCACCAGGATAGGCTTCACGACCCGGCGGACGACGCAGCAGCAGTGATACCTGGCGATAGGCCCAAGCCTGCTTGGTTAAGTCATCATAAATAATCAGTGCGTCTTCGCCGCGATCGCGGAAGTACTCACCCATGGCGCAGCCAGAGTAAGCAGACACATACTGCATGGCAGCAGACTCAGAGGCGGTGGCCGCCACAATAATGGTGTGCTCCAGCGCGCCGTGTTCGGCCAGCTTGGCAGCCACTGCCGCTACCGATGAACGCTTTTGGCCGATCGCCACGTAGATACATTTAATGCCAGAGGCGGCCTGGTTGATGATGGTATCGATGGCCACTGCCGTTTTACCGGTTTGGCGGTCACCAATAATCAACTCACGCTGGCCCCGTCCAACCGGAACCATCGAGTCGATCGCTTTCAGACCGGTCTGTACCGGCTGATCAACCGACTGGCGCTCAATAACGCCGGGAGCAATTTGCTCAATAGGTGCAAAGCCGTCATTTTCGATGGGGGCTCCGCCATCGATGGGAGCGCCTAGGGCATTAACCACTCGACCCAGCAGTCCAGGACCCACTGGCACTTCCAAAATTCGACCGGTGGTTCGCACCTTGTCGCCTTCAGAGATGTGCTCGTAGTCACCCAGGATCACCACGCCGACTGAGTCGCGCTCCAGGTTCAGCGCCAGGCCAAAGGTGTTCTCCGGGAATTCAATCATCTCTCCCTGCATACAATCGGCTAAGCCGTGGATGCGGGCGATGCCGTCAGTCAGGCTTACCACCGTGCCTTCGTTGCGGGCTTCCGAAGCAACTTCGAATTTCTCAATTCGCTCTTTAATCAGGTCACTGATTTCAGACGGATTCAGTTGGGTTTGCATGGGTCAATCCTCTTGGCCAGCGCCTCATTGCGCCAGCGGCTTCTACTCATTATTGGTGTGTAAAGTCAGCCCTTAAGCGACTCAGACAACATATTTAGCTTCCGGCGTAACGATCCATCAATCACCATATCGCCGGCTTGGATAATGGCGCCGCCAATCATCTCCGGGTCTACTACTGCATCCAGAGCGATTTTGCGATCGTACTTCTTAGCCAAACTCTCACTGAGCCGCTGACGATATTCATCGCTCATGGCCGTGGCTGATCGAACCGTGACATTCAGTGTCCGCTCCGCATCAGCTCGCAGCTCTTCGAACAAACGGGCAATTTCCGGTAACGCCGGCAATCGATCGTTGTCGTTTAGCAGCTTGATAAAGTTGTCATAACCCTCTGGGCTGGCTGTTGCTGCGGCAAAGATGGGCAACAAAGTTGTGTTGTCCACATTTGGATCAGCAATCATGCGCAGCACCGACTCGTTGCTGGCACCTGCGCCGGCCACGGCCAACGCATCGGCCCACGGGCCCAGCGCGTCAGCAGCCTTGGCTACCTCGAAAACAGCCTTGGCGTAAGGGCGGGCCAGTGTGGTGGCATCAGCCATCAGTTATAGCTCCGTTGCCAACTTGTTCAGCAGATCGGAGTGGGCATCGGCATTGATCTCTCGACCTAGCAGCTGCTCAGCACCGGCCACCGCCAGCGACGCGACCTTACCCGAAAGTTCTTCTCGCGCTCGGTTCACTTCTTGCTCGATGTCGCTTTGGGCCGCCTGAACCTGTCGTTCACGTTCACCCAGAGCGTCATTGCGCGCTTCTTCCACAATCTGCACGGCACGCCGGTTGGCCTGTTCCACAATGTCGCTGGCCTGTTGACGGGCACTGCCCACCATTTCCGCCGCTTCTTTTTCCGCCTGCTCCAGCTTCTGACCGGACTCATTGGCCGCAGCCAAACCGTCAGCGATATTTTTCCGCCGCGTTTCCAGGGCGGTGATAATCGGCGGCCAGACGTACTTCATGCAAAACAAGACGAATACGATCATCGCTATGGATTGACCGATCAGTGTCATGTTCATGTTCATCGGATTTCTCCTGTCACGTTTGCCTGTCGGAGCGTCGGGTTATGCCAACGCCCCACACTGCTTTAACCGCCTACGGCGTTTTGCAGCTGACCGATGAACGGGTTGGCGAACGTGAAGAACAGGGCGATACCCACACCAATCATGGCGACCGCGTCCAGCAGACCAATGGCCAGGAAGAACTTACCCTGCAACATCGGGCCAAGCTCTGGCTGACGTGCGTTTGCTTCCAGCAGGCGACCACCCAAGATGCCCACACCAATGCCAACACCCAATGCGCCCAAGCCAATCAGCAGGGCCACAGAAATGGCGGTCATTCCAATAACAGTTTCCATCGTCTTAACTCCCGTTCGAGGTTTTCTTTGTTGCGTAAAAAATAACGTTTAGTACTGCGTTTGTTATGTCCGTCGCAGCATTCACTGCAGCGGACCCAATCATCTCAAGGTCAGTGGCTCTCGCTGGCCTGGGCCAGATACACCACCGTCAACATCATGAAAATAAACGCCTGCAGGGTTATCACCAACAGGTGGAATACGGCCCAACCGAAGTGCAGCGGCAACTGCCACAGACCCAGCAAAGCAATCAAGATGAAGATCAACTCACCAGCGTAAAGGTTGCCAAACAGGCGCAAACCCAGGGATACCGGCTTGGCGAGCAATGCCACACCTTCCAAAATCAAGTTGATCGGCGCCACTAACACTTTCATCACTGGGTTCTTCGTCGCGAACGGCTGACCGGCCAGTTCCCCAACAAAACCGCCAATACCTTTCATCTTGAGGCTGTAACCCAAGATCAGAATAAATACGGTGATGGCCATACCCATGGTGGCGTTGACGTCGGTGGTCGGCACCACTTTCTGGTATTCGATGCCCATGGCGTGGGCCGCGCCTGGAATCCAGTCCACCGGGATTAGATCCATGAAGTTCATCAAGAACACCCAGCAAAAGATGGTAAGGGCGAGGGGGGCGATGAGCTTGCTTTCGCCGTGGTAGGCATCGCGCACGTTGTTGTCAACAAACTCAACGATAGACTCAACGAAGTTTTGCAGCTTGCCCGGCACGCCAGCCTGGGCGTTCTTGGCCACCTTGCGAAACAACCAGCAGAAAATCACCCCGGTCAGCAGCGACCAGAACATGGTATCCACGTGGATTGCAGTAAAACCCATGGCCGCCGCTTCTTCCGCGCCATGGGCAAAACCCCAGGTGCCATCCGGGTGTTGCCCGTAGGTCAGGTTTTGCAGGTGGTGAACAATATATTCACCGGCTGTTTGCTTTTCGCCTTCAGTTGCCATCCGTACACTCTTATATAAGGTGTCGATCGTTGCGAGTTGCGTCCTGCTCGTCGCGCTCTCTGAGCAGAGTCTGCTCAGCGTTCCAGTCAGAATCCATTTTGCTTACCATCAGCCCAAGGCCGATGAGGTTGGCCGCTAGCGTCAAAATGAAGCCGGCAAACAGCCAAAGAGTCCCGATTCTGCGTAACTCGGCCGGCATCCAGTAAAACGCCAGACCGAAAAGGACCCCGGTAAAAACCAACTTCATGGCTTCCGCCAACATGAGGCCAGTTAATGTCACCGGTTTTACACCCCGGCGGGTGACACCAAACACTTTACTCACCATCAAAAGATGGGGTAGCCAGGCGATCAGTCCACCTGCCAGGGTTGCCCACCCTGCGGAAGGCTGATTCCAGCCGTAAATAGCCGCGCTTAGTACCACTAGCAGGGCAAGTGTTCTTAGGCTGGCCCGGTACGCGCTCGATGCGGCACGCAAATATGGCGTTGCTTGCACGCTACTGAGCCCCCTATCCACCTTCGGTCCGATGTCGGCCTTAAGCGCGATGCGCAAATTGTCCTCGCCGCCGCGCTCAAAGGCGCGCAATTCTATCACGGCGCTGTACCCATCGCCAGCGCCTTTCAGACAAAAGAAAAATGCGGCTTTTCAATCGCTTAAACAACCGCCTGGGGGTTGATAAAACGGCCCATTAAGATGAGCTGAATTCATCTATGGCGAGGATATTTCCAGCCTTTTGTCCCAAAAATGTCCGCCTCATCCTCACGGTGGAAAAATCAACCCTGCCCAGGTCAAGGCTGCGGCCGGTCTACAAGGTACGTTTTGGCCTTCGACTGCTACAATTTGGCCATGGCGCTATCGCACTGGTCCCTATGACTGACATTACCCAACTGCTGGCAGACGCCCGAGATGGTGATGATGGTGCGCTGCAACAGATTTTTCAGGAAATCTATCCAGAGCTGCGTCGAATAGCCGCCGCCCGCCTAGCCAGCGTTCGACCAGGACACACCATTACGCCGACGGTGTTAGTCAACGAGACCTACCTGAAACTGTCCGGCGCCCGTCAGCTCAATCTGGTTGACCGCCGACACTTTTTTGTCTGCGCCTCCAAAGCGATGCGCCAAATAATCATTGATCATGCGCGCAAGGCCAACGCTCAACGCCGCGGCGGTGAGCGCATGCCGATTACGTGGACGGAAAATCTCGCCGGCGGCGATGCCGACCAGGCTTTAGCGACCGCAGATTTATTGGACCTGGATGAAGCGTTGACCGACCTCAAGGAGGTTGACCAGCATCTTCATGACCTGGTCGAGTTAAAATTTTTTGGCGGAATGACTTTGAACGAGATTGCTGACCTTTCCGAACGCTCGGTTCGCACGATCAAACGGGACTGGGTTCGAGCCCGGGCTTTTTTGCATGCCCAGCTGGCCTAATTCTGGAGGCGGAAAAATCTCCGGGGCAGTCCCATGAGTCTGTCGCCAGAGGAACGTGCTCAATGGCAGCAAGCCAATGACTTATTCGATCAGTTTCTGGAACAGCGCCCTGATGATCCGGCCCAATGGCTACAGACATTAGCGCCGACTGCCCAGGTTCGTGACCGGGTCAAACAGCTGATTGCTGCCCATAAGCAAACGCAAAGCCCGCTGGATCAATCGCTGAACCAATGGATGCCTGAAGACAGTGGGGGTGATAGCACCGATGCACTCACTGGCAGGCAGTTCGGGCAGTGGGTACTTCTGGAAGCCCTGGGGCGCGGCGGCATGGCCACCGTGTATCGGGCACGCCGCGACACCACCGACTTTGATCAAGTGGCGGCGATCAAATTGCTCAATGTTGGCCTGATCAGCAGCCGGCTCAGAGAACACTTCAACCGCGAGCAACAAATTCTGGCAGGCCTGACCCACCCGCATATTGCCAGCTTGCTAGATGCCGGGGTTGCCGATGACGGCACTCCCTACATCGTGATGGACTTCGTGGATGGCG
>CAZLJY010000007.1:0-8427 GCA_964559945.1 uncultured Gammaproteobacteria bacterium
GGCCTGGGCTCAGCGCGAATGGAGATGAACGGTGCAGATGGATTATCGGTAGCTAACGTGTACGCCGGTGACCTTGACGGCAATATGTGGAAGTTCGATGTTTCCGATGCCAACCCTTCGAATTGGGAGTCTGCATTCACCTCCGGTGGCAACCCTCAGCCATTGTTTGTGGCGGTAGATCGTGCAGGTGACCGTCAACCGATCACCGCGGCTCCAACGCTGGTTAGAACGCCAAGCGGGGATGTGGTGGTTTACTTCGGCACTGGCAAGTTTTTTGAAACCGGCGATGCCACCGTTAGCAGTAATCCTCAGCTGCGCACTTTTTATACCGTGGTTGAGGACCGTCCAGATTTGGATCCGTTGGCAGACTTCAATATCGGCAGCCCAGGCACTCGAGCAAACTTGGTGGATATTCGCTTGGCCCAGGAGCTCACTGACAGCGGGTTTGTAGTGCGACGTTTCGACAACACTACCGTGCCGGGAAGGTTAGGTACGGGTTGGTTTATTGACCTGGCTTTAGACGTCAACAATCCAACGGGTGAGCGGGTTGTTGCGACCCCAAGGGTGGATTTTGGTACCTTGCTTTTTACCACCTTTGAGCCGACCAATACGCCGTGTTTGCCCGGCGGTATACCGCGACTTTATATTCTCGATGCCTTTACTGGAGAGGCAGCATTAGCGAGTAATGCCCTTAGTTGTACTGACTGCGTTGGACTTGAGCTAACAACAGGGGCGCCGTTAGTGCCGCCAGTGGTAATTGACCAAACGGGTGAAGAAACGGTTCAAGATTGTTATGACAATCCAGGTGGTGCTGGATGTTTTTGTATCCTTAATCCAGGTGATGCATCGTGCACCAGCCAACCGGTTGATCCAATCATCTCGGCCTGTCCTCTCGGCTCTCGCCCCGTTGTGGTGATTGATCCGGTGACCAGAACACGCATTCCCATCGGCTGTACACGGGAAGGGCGCGCAAAATGGGGCCAGAAAGAACTATACTAAGCGCCGAGCTGGATAAGCGCCGCGCCGGCCAACCCCAAGAGTGTCTTGGGGTTGGCAATTGACGTTAGGAGAAACTGTTGATGCAGCAAAAAGGATTTACGCTGATAGAGGTCCTAGTCGTGGTTACGATTGTGGCGATTTTGGCCAGTATTTCGTTGTCGGGATACAGTCGATTCACTGAGCGTGCCAGACGAACAGAGGCGAAGACAGCGCTCACCCAAGCTTCCCAAGGATTGGAGAGATGTTTCTCCCGATTTGGCGTTTACAACAATGCAAATTGCGACACCTTTGCCCAGGTCAACGGTGGCTTTAATTCAGAGTCTAACTGGTACGCAATTACCGGGGTCGTAACCGCGTCTACCTATGCGCTCACCGCAACAGGACTGGGTAACCAGGCCAATGATACCGATTGCGGCAACTATGGATTGAACGAGCTAGGGCAAAAAACTCACACGGGAGCCAGTGATTTCGATTCTTGTTGGGCTCGCTAGCGATAGGGAAATCCCACTCTTCGCAAATCGTTACAAATCCAGGTCATCAAATTCCTGTAAGTTAACTAGGATCTGATAAACGCTGCGCTCTACAAGCGCACGCTCATCAGCCAGCGAGAGCTGGCGCATCGCATCAGAAATCGCAATCCACCAATGCATATGAGCAGCGCTAAGCTGCGCTGCGACAGGGATTAGATCCCGGGTCAGAGGCAAGGCTTCTATTGATGCCTGTTTCAATTGGACCATTGGGTCTAACTCAAGCTCATGTTCCTGCAACGAGGTGAGTAAGGACGAAATAACCTGCGGATTAGACTCTAGAGCTTTGGTATTGGCCGGTTCGGCATTGGCAGCAAGGAATGCGATGTCCAGGTGACTGAGAATGTCTCTCAGAGACCCTCGCAGACTAAGCCACAAAGCGCGACGCCGTTCGTGTTCTCTGGATTGCTGGAAAAACGATAGGATTCCAACAAGAAAGAATCCCTCAATACAAAATCCGATCAGCTCAGGCACTAAATTGTCGTGAAAGGCACCCTCAATGCCAGGCTGAATGAAATACCAATAAAGCCCAAGACCACTGATCCCGAACAATGCTAATGGCGCGATCAAAATATATCGTTTCATTCGCTGTCGTCGCTCGCAAATGCTTGAATAATATTTGCGATCTTCTGTGATTCGGCGGTACTCAGATCCAACGGCAAATTCTGCACGTAAATCACGAGATCTGGCCGCAAAGGAATGGGTAAAAGATCAGGAGGGTGTTGCAAAGTGCTTAGCTTGATCTGTTCCAATGCTTGCTGTTCTGCTGTGTCCGAGCGTTCGTTGTTTTCATTGCGTCGTCGCAGCTGGCGGGTTTCCGTTGCCGATGCAGTAAATCTCTCAGGTGCCGCCGTAAAGCTCAGAAAATCCGCTAGTGCTGCTTTCAGGCGGCTGCCGTAGATATCCAAGGTCTCCATACGAATGGTGCTGCCCTGTAGCTTGTGAAATCGCGCACAGAGCTGATCAACGTCCAATTCACGCAGATCTTGTGATTCCTGTTCGGCAAGTTGCGAAAGTAGTTGTTCTGCGGCGTTTCGTCGGCTGCGCGCTGTGGCAGGGTTGATTTGGCCAGCCATGGCAGATTCTTTCAGAAATTCGAGCAGCCGGTCAGCTGAGTATGGGTTAGCCATCAATTGAGGATCGGTCGGGACAATCACTGATTCTCGGCCAATTTTGGCGACTCAGCAAATCCGCCAATGGAAATCCCTTATCGCGCATTCAGGCCAGGTGGCTTTTAGCGGTGTCAGCGTGATGCGGTTTTGTCGGTTATGGCCCACAACGAGGCGCCAAACCACATAACCAATGTCCATCCAAACAGCAGATTTAGCACGGCAATTGCCCATAAGCTGTTGGCATGGCGATAGGCCGCGATAAGGGTCGGTAAGAGATAAATAAAACTCAGACCGAGCCATAGGGTGATCCAGGTTGTGCCGCTCATGTGCTATTTCACTCCTGTTGCGGGTTGGCCTATTGCGCCAGATCCCACCAGCTTTCAGCGTAGAGCAATTAGATGAACATGCACTGAAGGCGCTTGATGGGGTGTCAACCCTCACCCTTGAGTTTACGACTCAACGCAGACAGTCTTTGTGACAGACGCCCGGAAAGCGTCGATGATCGTTTTTCTTCGTCTTCGAGGTCGGCGATTTCGTTTTCCAGCATTTCAAGCTTCTTCGCCTCGTGATTTTTGCGAATTTTCTGCTGGATTTCGGATCTTACGCTGCTAGGAAGCGTTTCTGAAAATAGGCTCAAATCCTCGCCAATAAGAAACTTGCCCAGTTTATCAAGAAATTCGTCATTAACATGCCTTGGGTCAGCGCGTCGTCGGTGATGATTCAGCCCCCCGTAGTTGACGAATTCCATTTCAATATGTTCTTCGTCAAATTGGGCTCGAATGGTGCCCTGGAGCAATATTTTGCCGTGAATTCGATAGGTGGCGCCGACAATTTCTGCGCTGGAAGATTTTACCAGCCGCTTTTCGCCATGCAGAGAATAATCTCGAATAAATTGGTCAAGAACATCAGCTTGCTGCTGATTCAGGGTGACTTCCGGTGATTTGGACTTGTCGATGTGTCCGGTTGCGACCACCTTAATCTTGCTGCGCCGACCTTTTTCCGTTGACAGCGAGACGGTGAATTCTGCATCAACATTGGCGGTAACATCGCCATAATGCGGAATGTGGTAATCGACCGTTTGGGCGTGATCGAGAAAATCCAGGTGCTGACTTAGTTTTTTCAGGTATTCAAAGGTATTTCGCATCGCCGGGGCGGTGTGAGTTTTGTAAAACTCGCTTTGCTCCGTGGCCTGATTGCTCTCCTCGAGTTCGCGTTCGCGTCGTTCGCGGGCCTGCTGTTCCAGCTGGTCGATCAGGCTCATAACATTACTGAGGTTAGATGAGTCACAGGATGATTATCGCAAGCAACGGATCAAGTTGCCATAGGGTGAGTTGCGCTAAGCCATTTAGGCAGGCAAAAAAAACGGCTGCCCTAGGGGCAACCGTATTTTGTCTTATGGCTCCCCGGGACGGGCTCGAACCGCCGACCCGCTGATTAACAGTCAGCTGCTCTACCAACTGAGCTACCGGGGAATAAGGCCGGCGATTTTGCGCAATTTGCACGCCGGCGTCAAGCACATATCAATGGTTTTCCATTTGCTAGGGTCAAGCTGCTTCTGGCGCGCCCGGCATTGGACAAAATAATGGCCTGGGGATCTGCCCCTGATGTGGGGCAAATAACAAAGGTCAGATTGCTGCCAGGGGATCCTCCATTGGGCAAAAAACGAATGGCTCGCCGCGCGCGCGAGGTAATGACCGATACCCTTGCAGGCAATAACCCTGTGCCTAGGGCCAATTCGCCAGGATCGCGAAGGCGATTGCGATTTAGATCCACAAAACTCAGCCAACCGTCTCGCCATTGGGTGCCGCCCGAGCAGCCTAGTCCATCAGTGCTAGGGCAGATAACCGTTTGCTGACCCAAGTTCACCGCTTCTTGTCGGGCCATGCTTAAGTGCCGGAAAAGTCTTGCGTGGGCGCTGCGCACCTCTTGTTTGGCGACAATACCGCCAATCGCAGGAACACCGGCACCCAAT
Source organism: uncultured Gammaproteobacteria bacterium (assembly GCA_964559945.1). Taxonomy (GTDB): domain Bacteria; phylum Pseudomonadota; class Gammaproteobacteria; order Xanthomonadales; family SZUA-38; genus JANQOZ01. The sequence goes on from CAZLJY010000007.1 coordinate 4,611, forward strand.
ATCAGGCCGACGATGGAGAGCGACACGAGCAATTCGATGAGGGAAAGACCAGAGTTTGCGCCTGTCATTACGGAACCTGCTAACCAGCGTTGTTATCGGGTTAACAGAGTGCACCGCTACGCCGAGCTTGTATGCCAGCGAATTGGGCGCATGACCGTCAGGGTTTGTGGGTTAGCTCAGGTAAGAAAATGGGCCAAGCGATCCAACGCCTCTTTCAGGTTGTCGTCCGAAGTGGCATAGGCAATGCGAATATGGCCTGGTGCGCCAAAGGGTGTGCCTGGCACCATGGCAACTTCAGCCTGCTCAAGTATCTGGGTGGTCATTTCGATATCGTTGGCAGCGCCTTTGGCGGCGCTGGCCTCAGAAAAGTCAGGCAGTAAATAAAATGCACCATCGCCTGGCAAACAGCGAACTCCTGGTAACGCATTGAGCCCATTTAGCATGAGATGGTGGCGCCGCTGGTAAGCCTCGTTCATCCGGTCGATACAAGATTGATCGCCGTTCAACGCCGCAACAGCGGCCGCCTGGGAAACGGAACAAGCATTGGAGGTACTTTGGCCCTGAATTTTGCGCATTGCAGCGATAAGGGGTTTCGGTCCAGCGCCGTAACCAATTCGCCAACCAGTCATTGCATAAGCTTTGGATACACCATTAACCACCAGTGTCCGCTCCGCTAGATGGGGGCAGGCGGATAAAAATGGCGTGACTGGCTCATCGCCCCAGTAAATGGCGTCATAAATTTCATCGGTCAAGATCCAGATGTTGGGATGTTGGTCTAGCACTTTTCCAATCGCCAGATACTCATCACGGGTGTAGGCCCGGCCTGTTGGGTTACCGGGAGAATTGAGCACCAACATGCGTGAGCGGTCAGTAATGGCCTGTTTCAGTGCGGTGGCGGTCAACTTGAAACCGTCCACAGCGGAGCAGGGCGCAATCACTGCGTCGCCATCACCCAGCCTCACCATGTCTGGGTAAGACACCCAGTAAGGCGCTGGAATAATGGCCTCATCACCGGGATTTAATATCGCCATCATCGCGTTAAACAATGCCTGCTTGGCACCGCTGGTCACCAGTATTTGATCGTCCTCAAAGGCCATTCCGTCCCGCATCAGCTTGGCGCAGATCGCTTGTTTCAATGCTGCTGTGCCATCCACCGCGGTATATCGAGTTTGGCCCTCAGCAATCGCAGCTTCCGCCGCTGCCACGATGTGCTCTGGGGTATCAAAGTCTGGCTCACCTGCGCTTAAGGAAATGACTGGCCGGCCGGCCTGTTTCATCTCCAGCGCCAAGCGGGTAAAGGCGAGTGTTGCGGAGGGTTGAACACGGCTAATTCGATTGCTGAGTTGCACGCTGATTGAGCCTTGATAGAAAGATCTCAAAAGTATCACAGGGGCGGACGTTGTGAAGACGGATAAAGTGATCGGATAAGGAAAATTTGTGGTAATCCAACGCCAATACCTGTCGGCTCAGGGTAAACTGTGGGGCTGCATCAATTGGGCCATAACGTTGGAAAACAGCAGAAAATTTGAGTTGATCTCCAGCTATTCCCCCGCGGGCGATCAGCCCCAGGCTATCGAGGGTCTTGTTGCTGGATTTGAGGCCGGTCTTCAAAGCCAAACATTGCTTGGTGTCACCGGGTCGGGCAAAACCTACTCCATCGCCAATGTAGTGGCGGCGGTCCAACGACCGACGATAGTGATGGCCCCCAACAAGACTCTGGCGGCCCAGTTGTATGGAGAATTCAAGGATTTTTTTCCAAAAAATGCGGTGGAATACTTCGTCTCTTATTACGACTATTACCAGCCCGAAGCCTATCTCCCGTCCAGCGATACGTTTATTGAAAAAGATGCGTCGATCAATGAACACATCGAACAGATGCGTTTGTCCGCCACCAAAGCATTGTTGGAACGCAAGGATGCGCTCATCGTAGCCACGGTGTCAGCGATTTACGGATTGGGTGATCCGCAGCAGTATTTTTCCATGGTTTTGCACCTTAATCGGGGCACACAAATTGATCAACGCACCATTGTCCGCCGGCTGGCTGAAATGCAATACACCCGCAACGACATGGAACTGCGCCGGGGAACCTATCGCGTGCGAGGCGAAATCATCGACATTTTTCCAGCAGATTCTGCGCTGGAGGGTGTACGTGTTGAGCTGTTTGACGACGAAGTCGAAAACTTAGCCGTATTTGACCCGCTCACCGGTGAGGTGTTGAAAAAGTTGCCGCGGCTAACGATTTATCCCAAATCCCATTACGTCACGGGGCGGCAAACCGTCCTTGATGCCATGAATACGATCCGGGCAGAGCTTAAGGAGCGATTGGAGCAGCTGCGTGGCAACCATAAGCTGCTTGAAGCCCAACGCCTTGAGCAGCGGACCCAGTTTGATCTGGAAATGATGAATGAACTGGGTTATTGCCAGGGTATTGAAAACTATTCCCGACACCTAACCGGCCGGGAGCCCGGCGCGCCGCCACCGACGTTGTTTGACTACCTGCCCGCCGATGCATTGCTGGTGGTGGATGAAAGCCATGTGGGTGTGCCGCAAATTGGCGCCATGTTTCGCGGTGACCGGTCGAGAAAGGAAAACCTTGTGGAATACGGCTTCCGCTTGCCCTCCGCGCTCGATAATCGCCCGATGACTTTTGAAGAATGGGAATCCAAGGCACCAAGAACCATTTTCGTCTCGGCCACCCCAAGAGAATACGAGCTGAGCCGCTCTGGCACCGTAGTAGAGCAGGTTGTGCGTCCTACAGGCTTAATTGACCCTGAAGTGGAAATTCGACCCGTAGGCACTCAGGTAGACGATCTGTTATCGGAAATTGGTGAACGTACCTCCTGGGGTGATCGGGTGCTGGTGACCACGCTGACAAAAAAAATGGCGGAAAATCTCACCGACTATCTCACCGAGCATGGCGTTCGGGTCCGTTATTTGCACTCAGATATCGATACGGTGGAACGGGTGGAGATTATTCGGGATTTGCGCCTTGGCGAATTTGATGTGCTGGTGGGAATCAATCTTCTACGGGAGGGCCTGGACATGCCTGAGGTCTCTCTGGTGGCCATTTTGGACGCCGATAAAGAAGGCTTTCTGCGCTCCGAGGGATCGTTAATCCAAACTATTGGACGGGCCGCCAGAAATGTCCGAGGCAAAGCCATACTCTACGCCGACAAAATCACCCGCTCGATGAATGCCGCGATTCAGGAAACCAACCGGCGGCGGGAAAAACAGGTGGCGCACAATGAAGAGCACGGCATTGAACCCCAAACGGTGCAAAAGAAGATTGCCGACATTATGGAAGGCGCTCGCAGTGCCGCGCCGACCCCAGGTCGAGGTCGCGACAAACGCGGCGCAAGAGTCGCCGAGTCTGGGGCCAAATACGACGCCATTTCACCAGAAGATGCGGCCAAGCGAATTAAAGAGTTGGAGAACAAGATGTACCAACACGCCTCCAACTTGGAATTTGAAGAGGCCGCCGCCATCCGCGATGAAATCGAAGCCGTAAGGTCAGCCACCCTAGGAAGCTGAGCCAGGAAGCTGAGCGAAGCCTACCCAACCCCAAACAACCCCAATAGGAGAGGGTGCGGGCCTCAATACCTCCAATTATCGGAGTAAAACGGACCGCAGGGAGTCATCCGATAATTGGAGGTATTGAGGCCCGCACCCTCGGCCAATCGCCCCCAATCCAGCAACCTAAGACCGAAGCCAGCCACATTGCAGCAAAACGGACCCCAGAGAGTCATCCGATAACCGGAGGTATTGAAGCCCGCACCCTCGGCCAATCGCCCCAAATCCAGCAACCTAGGACCGAAGC
>CAZLJY010000007.1:8527-53340 GCA_964559945.1 uncultured Gammaproteobacteria bacterium
TTGAAGCCCGCACCCTCGGCCAATCGCCCCAAATCCAGCAACCTAGGACCGAAGCCAGCCACATAGCAGCAAAACGGACCCCAGGGAGTCATCCGATAACCGGAGGTATTGAAGCCCGCACCCTCTGCCGATCCCCGCAAATCTATCAACGTAGGGTCGAAGCCAGGCGCAGGAGTCCGACCCTAGTGGCTCCTTAGGCCTCAGCTTTGCCGGGTATCTGACGTTGGTTGGGTGAGGTTGGCTTTTTGTTAAATTGGTTGGCCAACGTAGATCACTGTGGTACTTTCCCGCCCTTAAGTTGGGGGCGATTAGCTCAGTTGGTTAGAGCGCCGTCTTGACATGGCGGAGGTCACTGGTTCAACTCCAGTATCGCCCACCACTCCCAATCCCGCTGGCAACGCGTTAAACTCGAGCCCATGGAAACGACTTTCACTACCGTGACCTGACATCCGTCGCCCAGGTAAGGCATACCAAGGGCGCTGGACGCCCTTTTTTTGTGCGCGCTATTTAGGATAGACCGGGGTAGGCCCCGACCAAGAGAAAACAGGTTTAGACGAACATGATTACCATCACGCTTCCCGACGGCAGCCAGCGACAGTTTGACCATCCGGTCAGCGTGTTCGACGTGGCCTCTGATATCGGTCCGGGTCTTGCCAAGGCGGCGCTGGCCGGCAAGGTAAACGGCGAGATGGTGGACACTTCTCACACGATTTCTGACGATGCCCAGCTGGCCATCGTTACCGCTCGCGACGAAGAGGGTTTGGAAGTGATTCGTCATTCCTCGGCCCATTTGCTGGCGCAGGCGGTTAAGCGGTTATTTCCCGAGGCGCAGGTCACCATTGGTCCGGTGATCGCTGACGGTTTTTACTACGATTTTTCCTTTCCCGAAGGCTTTAGTGAAGAGAATTTAGGCCAGATCGAAAAAGAGATGGCCAAAATCGTCAAGGAACAGTTGCCGGTGGAGCGCCAGGAAATGGGGCGTGATGAAGCGGTCCAGTTCTTCTCTGACATGGGGGAAAAGTACAAAGCAGAAATTATTGCCAGTATTCCCAGTGAGGACGCCATTTCGCTTTATCGACAGGGTGACTTTATCGATCTGTGTCGAGGGCCTCACGTGCCAGACACGGGGAAATTGAAGGCGTTTAAGTTGATGAAGCTGGCCGGTGCCTATTGGCGCGGCGACTCCAACAACGAAATGTTGCAGCGCATTTACGGCACGGCTTGGGCCAATTCGAAAGACTTGAAGGCCCACCTGCACCGGTTGGAGGAGGCGATGAAGCGCGACCATCGCCGTTTGGCCACCCAGTTAGGGTTGTTCCATATGCAGGAAGAAGCCCCGGGGATGGTGTTTTGGCACGATCACGGCTGGCGTATCTGGCAGGAAGTGGAGAACTACATTCGCCAGCGATTGCAGGGTGAAAACTACCAGGAAATTAAGACGCCACAGATTGTCGATCGCAGTCTTTGGGAAAAGTCCGGCCACTGGGACAAGTTCCGAGAGGACATGTTCACCACCGATTCGGAAAATCGCGATTACGCGATTAAACCCATGAACTGCCCCTGTCATGTGCAGGTCTACAATCGTAATTTGCACAGCTATCGAGATCTGCCGTTACGCCTGGCTGAGTTCGGCTCCTGTCATCGCAATGAGCCCTCTGGGGCGCTGCACGGGCTGATGAGAGTGCGAAATTTCACTCAGGACGATGCGCATATCTTTTGCACCGAAGCCCAGGTGGAAAACGAGGTGGCGGCGTTCCACGATCTGGTGGAATCGGTGTATCGCGACTTTGGTTTTGATGAGATTATTGTTCGTCTGTCGACCCGACCGGAAAACCGGGTAGGCAGTGACGAGCAATGGGATAAAGCTGAGGCGGCGTTGTCCAAGGTGCTTGATGACAAAAATATTCAATGGGAACTGCAGCCAGGCGAAGGCGCGTTCTACGGGCCAAAAATTGAATACAGCCTAAAAGACTGTCTGGATCGAGTCTGGCAATGCGGCACCATGCAGGTGGATTTCTCCATGCCAGGGCGGTTGGGTGCGACCTATGTGGATGAATCTAGCAACAAAGTGGTGCCCGTCATGCTCCATCGGGCGATATTGGGGTCGCTTGAGCGTTTTATTGGGATTTTGATCGAACAATACGCCGGCGCAATGCCCCTTTGGCTTAGTCCATTGCACGCTGTGGTGATGAATATTACCGATAAGCAGGCCGATTATTGCGAAAACGTGACAAAAACCCTTGAGTCACAAGGGTTTCGGGTCGAAAGTGACTTGAGAAACGAGAAAATCGGCTTTAAAATCCGCGAGCGCACTTTGCAGAAGGTGCCATACCTCTTGGTCATCGGCGATCGGGAAGTAGAAACCGGAGCCGTTGCCGTCCGCTTACGTGATGGATCTGATCTGGGGGCGATGCCTCTGGAGGCATTTTGCGCGTTATTGAAAGAGCAAGTATCGTCGCGCCAGATTGCGTTGACGAAAGAGTAACTGAACACGATTCCCGCGGCCTGGCCGCGTAATTTGGAGGACTAGCTAATCGCCCAACATAAACAGACTCGGCGTAACGAGAAAATTCTGGCCCCGGAAGTACGGGTCATTGCTGATGACGGTGAGCAGGTGGGGATTAAGCCCATTGCAGAAGCCCAGGCACTGGCTAAAGAGGCGGGTCTTGATCTCGTAGAGGTTGTACCTAACGCTGAACCACCCGTATGTCGAATTATGGACTACGGCAAATACCGCTTTGAAATGTCGAAAAAAGCGCAAGCGGCCAAGAAAAAGCAGAAGCAGACCCAGGTCAAGGAAATAAAATTCCGGCCAGGCACTGAAGAAGCGGATTACCAGGTCAAAATGCGAAATTTGCGACGTTTTATTGAGCAGGGCGATAAAGTGAAAGTGAGTCTGCGGTTCCGGGGGCGAGAAATGGCCCACCAGGAGCTCGGCACCAAACTTCTGCAGCGGATCGAAGTGGATCTGGGGGATGAGGTTGTGGTGGAGCAGCGGCCGGCGATGGAAGGTCGGGTAATGGTGATGATGTTGTCACCACCAAAAACGTAACAACGGTCCGTTTACGGACAACAGCCTGGGCTGGCGACAAAGGTCATCAGCCGGGTCAAAAATTCCCCCTGAAGGGGAACATACGCGGCGGTATGTAGGGATAAAAGTGCCTTCGGGCCACGTGCCGACGTCAAATAAATAGCAAGATGGAGCAGTACCATGCCGAAGATGAAAACCAATCGCGGCGCGGCTAAACGCTTTAAGAAGACGGCTTCCGGCTTCAAGCGTGGGCACGCGTTCACCTCACACATCCTGACCAAGATGAGCCAGAAGCGTAAGCGAAACCTGCGCGGCACGACTCAAATTGACAGTGCTGATGTTAAATCTGTGAAGCGCATGCTTCCGTACGCATAAGGAGACTGAGGCATGGCTAGAGTAAAACGTGGAGTGGTGGCAAGGCGCCGTCACAAGAAAGTGTTAAAGCAGGCTAAAGGCTATTACAACGCGCGCCGGAAGGTATACCGCGTTGCCTATCAGGCCATCACTAAAGCCGCACAATACGCTTACCGAGATCGTCGGGTACGCAAACGAGAGTTTCGCGCTCTGTGGATTGTGCGCATTAACGCCGCAGCCCGTGAGTGTGGGTTGTCTTACAGCCGCTTTATGAATGGTTTGAAGCGCGCCAATATCAGTCTGGACCGCAAGGTTCTGGCCGACATGGCTGTGCGCGACAAAGCGGCGTTTGCGGCCGTGGCGGAAAAAGCCAAAGCTGTTTTAAGCGCCTGATCCTTACCTTCAGCCCTGTGCCCCCAGGTGCGGGGCTGATTAAGGACCCTACGTGGAAGATATTACTGAACTATTGAGCTCGGCCCAGGGGCAGATTGCCTTGGCCGAAGACGAGGCTCAGCTGGACGCTGTGCGCGTTGCCTTTCTGGGTAAATCTGGAAGCCTCACTGGCTTGCTGAAATCTCTTGGCAAAGCAGATCCTGCGGTCCGCCGTGAGCGCGGTCAGGCAGTCAATCAAGCCAAAGGTGAATTACAGCAGGCGCTGAACGCCCGCCGTGAAGCATTGGCCGCCGCCGCAATGGCTCAAACCCTGGCAGCTGAGAGCGTGGATGTGACCATGCCCGGTCGGCAGGGTAGTGTGGGTACGGTGCACCCGATCACTCGAACCCTTAATCGCATCATTGAGGTGTTGGCTCGAATGGGCTTCGAGGTGGCCGATGGGCCTGAAATTGAGGACGATTTCCACAACTTCGAAGCGCTAAACTTTCCTGCCCATCATCCAGCCAGGGCGATGCATGACACCTTCTATTTCTCAGATGGCCGTTTATTACGCACCCATACATCGCCGGTGCAAATTCGCGCTATGCAACGGATGGAGCCGCCGATTCGGGTGATTGCCCCAGGCAAGGTCTATCGCAGTGATTCCGATCAGACTCACTCGCCCATGTTCCATCAAGTAGAAGGCCTGTTAGTTGGGGAAAACGTGTCGATGGCCAATTTAAAGGGCGATTTACACAGTTTTGCCAATGCGTTTTTCGAACGGGACTTGCCGATCCGCTTTCGCCCGTCCTACTTTCCGTTCACCGAGCCTTCCGCAGAGCTAGATGTGCTGTGGGATGTGGGTGATGGAAGTGAACCTCGTTGGCTTGAGGTCCTGGGCTGCGGCATGGTCCACCCGAATGTATTGAAAGCGGGTGGGGTTGATCCTGAGCGGTACACTGGCTACGCCTTTGGGATGGGTGTGGAGCGATTTGCGATGTTGCGTTATGGCATCAGAGATCTTAGAGAGCTCTTCGATAACGACATCAAATTGCTGAATCAATTTGTTTAATATCAATAGCTTGGCTCCTAATTATGAAGTTTAGCCTCAATTGGCTTAAGGAATTTGTCGAGGTCCGTCTAGACCCTGAGGCGCTGGCTGAGCGCCTGACCATGGGCGGCCTTGAAGTTGACGCTGTGGGTCCGGTTGGCGGTGCAGTGAGCGGCGTGGTTGTGGCGCGAATTGTTGATACTCAACCCCATCCTGATGCAGACAAATTGAAGGTCTGCCAGGTGGATTGTGGCCAAGCTGATCCAGTCACGATTGTTTGCGGCGCGCCGAACGCGCGGCCTGGCTTAGTGGCGCCGCTGGCAACCGTTGGCACCAAAATGCCGGGCGGGATGGAAATTAAGGCAGCAAAACTGCGGGGAGTTGCCTCTACCGGAATGCTTTGCTCGTCCAGTGAGCTGGGTTTGGCCGATGAGGCTGACGGTTTGATGGAGTTGCCCGCTGACGCAGTGCCGGGTGCGGCGCTCACTGACTTTCTGCAATTAGATGATAGCTGCATCGAAATCGACCTAACCCCCAATCGCGGCGATTGCCTATCGTTGAAGGGTATTGCTCAGGATGTTGCGGCGTTAACCGGTGAGCCCCTAAAGCCTATAGAAATCAATGCAATTGACGATTTATGTGATGATCGACGCGAAGTTGTCCTTGATCATCCAGAGCTGTGTCCCCGATACCTAGGGCGGGTCGTGCGCGGGGTCAACAATCGCGCTGAAACGCCCCTTTGGATGGCCGAAAAACTTCGCCGTTGCGGGCTTCGCTCAATTCACCCAGTGGTCGATGTGACCAATTACGTGATGTTGGAGCTGGGCCAGCCAATGCATGCCTTTGACGCGAACGCCATTGAAGGCCCGATCTCGGTGCGCTGGGCTCGTAAGGATGAATCTCTCACGTTACTTGATAACACTGAGGTGTCGCTAAGCGAAAAAATGTTGGTGATCACCGACCAAGACAAGCCAGTGGCAATGGCGGGTTTGATGGGCGGGCTGGCATCTGCGGTAACCGCCGACACCACAGATATTTTCTTTGAGGCGGCCTGGTTTGAACCGGCTGACATTATTGGTCGGGCAAGAGATCTTGGTGTGCATTCCGATGCCGCCCACCGGTTTGAGCGCGGTGTTGATCCTTTGGGGCAGAGAGCAGCGATGGATCGTGCCTGTGCGTTGCTCATTGAGATTGCTGGTGGACAGTGCGGTCCGATAACCGAGGCGGTTCGCGAAAAAGAGATACCGACCCACAAACCGGTTGGGTTAAAGCGGGAGCGACTGGATCGGCTAATTGGCCTAAGTGTTGCTGATGAAGCAGTCATGGCAACTTTTCAATCGTTAGGCATGGGTATTGAAGTCAGTGATGATGGCTGGCTGGTAACGCCTCCAGCTCGCCGCTTTGATATCGCCGAGGAAGTGGATTTGATCGAAGAGGTGGCTCGGGTCTTTGGTTACGACCAATTGGCAGAAGCCATTCCCGGTGGGGATTTGCCCGCGGTATCCATTCCGGAAGCCACGGTATCGCTGAGCCGCGTAGCGCAGGTCTTAAACGAAGCGGGTGTCAGCGAAGCGATTACCTACAGTTTTAGAGCGCCTGAAGAGCTGGCGATGATGGGTGTTGATAACGCCCTGCAGCTGGCAAATCCTCTATCGCGAGAGTTGTCGGCAATGCGCACCAGCTTGTTGCCAGGTCTGTTGAAGGCATTGGAGCACAACCAAAAACGCCAACAGTCTCGGGTCGCGCTATTTGAGACGGGGCGGTGCTTTCTGCCCGAGTCTGACGGCAATACCCGAGAACTTGACCGTATCGGTGTGGTTGCGGCGGGCCTGCGTCATCCTGAACAATGGCTAGGCGACGATGCTAAATTGGATTTTTTCGACGTTAAGGGCTGGTTACAAGGTTTGCTGGGGTTGAGCGCCGGTGCCGGCGAGTTCGAATTTTTGCCGGCCGAGTTTTCCTGGTTACACCCAGGCCAGCAGGCCCAAATCAGTCGAGATGGTCAAGCCATCGGTTGGATTGGCGCCTTGCACCCAAATCAGGTCAAAAAAGCGGGTTGTAGGGGGGTAGTGGTCGCGTTTGAGGTCGATCTTGCTGCGATCGTCGGCGGACAGGTGCCGAAAGCGTTGCCAGTGTCTCGATACCCGTCGATTCGTCGAGATTTGAACGTGGTTGTGGATAATCGCGTACGCTGGCGTGAAATACAGCAAATTGTTGAAGAAACCGTGGGTAACTTATTGACAAGTCTTGTGGTTTTTGACGAATATACAGGTCAGGGAATTGACGTGAGCCAACGCAGTCTTTCGTTCGGCTTGGTGTTGCAAGATCAGGCATCGACATTAACCGATGAAACGGTTGACCAGGTGATGAAAACCGTCGTTACCCAGTTGCATGATCAATTGGGCGCGGAGTTGCGAGGGTAGGGATGGCGCTGACTAAAGCGGATTTGGCCGAGAGGCTGTTTGAGGAAGTGGGATTGAACAAGCGCGAGGCAAAGGAATTTGTCGATGCGTTCTTTGAAACTGTGCGCACGTCGTTGGAAGACGGTGAGCAGGTCAAACTGTCCGGCTTTGGTAATTTTGATTTACGCCAGAAGAATGAACGCCCCGGCAGAAATCCTAAAACCGGCGAAGAAATTCCAATTTCGGCTCGAACAGTTGTGACGTTCAGGCCCGGTCAAAAATTGAAATCGAGGGTAGAAGCCTATGCTGGATCCGGGCAGTAATAACGAACTGCCGGCGATTCCGGCCAAGCGCTACTTCACCATCGGTGAAGTCAGCGACTTGTGCGGCGTTAAGCCTCATGTGCTCAGGTACTGGGAGCAGGAGTTCCCGCACCTCAAGCCTGTTAAGCGCCGCGGTAACAGGCGTTACTATCAGCGCCATGACGTGATCATGATTCGCCAGATTCGTAGCCTGCTGTATGAGCAAGGCTTTACCATCACTGGCGCCCGTCAGCGACTGGAAGGCGACCAGGCAAAAAGTGACGTCAGCAGATCTCATCAGATCATTCGCCAGATTCGCGGCGAACTGGAAGAAGTTTTGCAAATCCTCAAACGCTGAGGGTAAACATATAAAAAGGGGCCAGATTGAAAGGGACAATCGCTGCAGCGACTATCTCTTTGAATCTGGCCCCTTTCGTTTCCCCTTTATGTTTGGTCGGAGCGGGGAGATTCGAACTCCCGACCCCCACAACCCCATTGTGGTGCGCTACCAGGCTGCGCTACGCTCCGATCAAGGCCGCGCATTTTACTTGATTCCTGGCGCTTGTCACCCTTTAAACACGAACCGTCATCAACTGCCCTGTAGATAATGCTCAGGTGGGAAACGGGCCGCGGTAGCGTGTGTCGCGAATGGCTTTGCGCCAGACAATCTTTCCAGTGCTGATCTGAGTTGCCACTAGGGACAGGGGCTGGTGTTCCAATGCCCCCTCGGGAGTTCTGACGCTAAAGGGCCCAATCACGTGCAACAGCAGGTCCTGGGAGACCACAAACGGCGAGAAGGCCACTGGGCTGGAAAAACCGCCAAGGGTGTCGCCAGTGGCATCGTAGACCTGCCACCAATAGGTAGATAGACGCTGAGCTGGCTCGTCGCTGCCGGTGTTTGGCGTGTGCATCCCAAGACTGGCAGCTTGGCCTCGCGAACTGGTTAAGCTATGGACCTGGTCCACTGATAGAAACCGGCGTTTCCCTGGCGTTCCTGCTGGCGCCGGAGTCACCGCGGCGGCCCTTATCCAGAGTTGGTCAAACACGGTTTTGTTGAACTGGGTGGTGGCTACCAGCTGTTTGCCTCTGTAGTTCATCATGCCAACGGTGATTCTGGCCTCCGACTTACCCGCCATTGCAGCGCCTCGGATCAGTTGATGGCTTTCCCGCCACAGCAACTGGGATGGCTCGTCAGGGCTTTGACGAAGTGCAAACCGTCGCGCTAAGCGTTCATCAATCAGTGGGATCACTGAGTCCGGTAAATCCACGGCTTGGCGGTGTTGGGCCTGGCCGTCGGACTGGCCTAGCGATACCAGTTCCATGGTGCCGGGTTTTTGGCTATCAATTTGCGCCAGAAGGGTATTGCCGTCCAGCCGAACCGGGCGGTCAGCGGCGGTGCTGGTCCAGTTGACCGAGCCGGTTTCAATATTTAGCTGGATAACGCCGCCCTGGGGCGCCATCAGGTACGCATGTTGTTGCTGGAGGTCCACCAGCACGCCTTGTTGCAACGTCACCACACGCTCGGCGGCCGCTGGGGTCGCGAGCATTAGGCTGGCAAGAACAAACCTTCGGACGCTAGAAATTCTCACTGTCGGGAATAATCTCGAAGACGTCTTCAGCGGCGATTTCAGCCCGCTCCATCTCCTGTATTTTCTTCTCCCCAGCGGCAGTCATCACATCCATTTCCTTAATGGTCTCAGCCATTTTTGGCAACGCCTCCTGACGATAAGTGGATATGTCGTCCAGCGCCGCATGAATGTCGGTGAAGGCTTTCTTTAGCGCCTCCATATCAATTTGTGAGGAGCTGGCCTGCTTATGGATTTCGGTGCCTTGCTGACGCAGTCGCTCTGCTGTGCCGGAAATCAGGTCAGAGGTGGTTTCATTGACCGCCTGCACTTTGTCCAACACAATTCGCTGGTTAGCCAGTGCCACAGCCAGGGTGACGGCAACCTGCAGCGCGTTCACCGTCACGTGGCGGGCACGATTGACCCCTCGCACCAACTCTTTGTTATTGCGCATCACCACTTCAAGGGTGACGATCCCTTGCTGATTGACCGCCAGTTGTTGCTGTAGATCCATAATCCGCTGGCGCAGAGGAAACTGCAGTTCTTCTTGCACAAATTTGGCTTTGTCAGGGGTGCTGGCCAATTCCCGCTCCACCCGATGGCTGAGTTTGGCATCCAGCAGTTGGGCCAGCTTGATGGCTTTTTCCAGTTTGCGGGTGACCTCGCGCATGAATTTTTGATCTTCCGCCAGGGTGGTGTTGTCCTTTTGCAACTGGTCTTTGCCATCTTCCATGGAGCGGATGATGGCGTCGATAACGGTTTGGGAAGACTCAAACTTGGTGAAGTAGCGCTTGATCGGAGTGCCAACGCCGGGGATATGCCCAAGCAACCGGGCAAACCAACCCGGCTCAAGGTCAACGTTGCCGGGGTCAAGGTCTTCCACTTGGAGTTTCAGATCGACCAGCGCATTGGCCACCTCACCGCCGTCATCGGCTCTGGCGCTGAGTTTGCGAATTGGGTCCTGCAGCATGGCGCTGCGATTGGAGGCCGCTTCCTGTAAGTCCATGCCCATGTTTTCTATGGCGTTTTTCGCGTTTACCGCGTCATCGCTGGCTGGGTCCATGGCGAGAATTTTTTCCACCAATGCATCGGCCTGTTGCTCCAGCTCCGGGTCGGTACCGGGCTGCGCACTAATGGCTTCCGGTGCAGTCATTGCTAGCTCTTTCTTGACTTCCTGGGGGTCTGCAAACACTAAAATTTCTTCGCTCATCAGTTGCCTCGACGGTTTTGGACTAAAAAGGTTTGGTGGCAGCCCCGGATGGCTGTTTGCGCGCCAGGGGCCCATTGTACCGTATGGGTCTGGTGAATTTTATCCTGCTCGGCGGAGACCGCCATTGTGGGTGCCCAGCGACCTGCAGTGATTAGGATTTTGCTTCCTTAACCAGCTGGTATAGCAGGTCCAAGGCCTGCCTTGGGGTCAGCTGGTCAGGGTCAGTTTCCAGCAGCTGGGTTTGCAATTTCTCGGCGGTGGTCGGCTCAGTCACCGGCGGTTCGGACGAGGTTTGGGAGGCAAACAAAGACAGTTGCTGAGAACCTTGAGTCAGTTGGGCTGCAGCGCCGGCTTCAAATTCCGTCAATAGACTTCGGGCCCGCTTAACTACCGCCGGACTGATGCCTGCCAATGACGCCACCTGAAGGCCGTAACTGCGGCTGGCTGGGCCCTCTTTTACCGCATGCAAGAAGACAATTCCGTCACCGTGTTCTGCGGCGTCCAAATGAACGTTGACCACACCCTCCAGTTGCTCTGGCAGTGTGGTTAGCTCGAAATAATGGGTGGCGAACAGCGTCATCGCACGCAGGCTGGCCAGCCGTTCAGCCACTGCCCGGGCCAGGGCCAGTCCGTCGTAGGTGCTGGTGCCTCGACCGATTTCGTCCATCAACACCAGGCTGTTGGCGCTGGCGTGATGCAGGATATTGGCAGTTTCTGTCATTTCCACCATAAAGGTGGAATGGCCGCGGGTCAGATCATCGCCGGCGCCGATGCGGGTGAAAATCCGATCAACGGGTCCAAGGGTGGCGCTGGCTGCTGGCACAAAGCTCCCCACGTGGGCCAGCAACACGATCAAGGCGGTCTGGCGCATATAGGTAGATTTACCCCCCATATTTGGACCGGTAACAACCAACATATGGCGCTGTGGCGTGAGTTCACAGTGGTTCGGCTGGAACGGCTTTTCTGATACCTGTTCGACCACTGGGTGGCGGCCGTCGGTGATAAAGATACCTGGATCCCTTGTCAGCGTTGGCGAGGCATAGTTGAGAGTTTCGGCGCGCTCAGCCAGGCAACACAGAACGTCCAACTCAGCCAGCGCTTCGGCGCAGCCGGCCAGAATGGTTAGGTGGCCATTGAGCTCATCCAGCAGCCCTTCATACAAGGCCTTTTCTCTGGCTAAGGCCCGTTCCCGACTTGATAGCACTTTGTCTTCAAAAGACTTGAGCTCTTCGGTGATATAGCGCTCAGCGGCTTTTAGGGTTTGTCGCCGAGTGTAGTGAGTAGGGACTTTATCGGCGTATTGGCGGCCGGCTTCCAAATAATATCCGTGGACTCGGTTGTAACCCACCTTAAGAGTGGCAATACCCGAGGCCTCCCGCTCCCGTTGCTCCAGGTCATCCAGATATTGATTGGCATCCCGAGACAAATTACGCAGTTCATCCAATTCACTGTCAAAACCCTCAGCCAGCACGCCGCCATCTCTTATCAAGACCGGTGGGCTTTCCACTAGCGCTGCGCCCAACAAGTCCGCAATTTCTGGTCGCGGCTGCAGGCTATCGCTTAACTGAGCGATGCGCGGGCTATCTAAGCTTGCCAATGCCTGGTTAAGGTTAGGCAACATGGCCAGCGCGTCGCGCAGGGTACTCAGATCCCGCGGGCGGGCGCTGCGAAGGCCAACCCGAGTAATGATGCGCTCAATATCACCGACCGCAGCCAAAGTCTCGCGCAGGGATTCAAAGCGCCCGTTGATTAATATGGTATCGATCGCCTGGTAACGGTACTTGAGGGTTTGTTGGTCACGAATCGGTTGACCAAGCCAGCGCCGCAGCATGCGCGAGCCCATGGGGGTAACGCTGGTGTCCATCACCCCAGCCAGGGTATGTGCCTCCCGGCCGTCCGGGTGTTGGGTTAGCTCCAGGTTGCGCCGGGTTGCAGCATCAATGGTCAGCAGAGCATCGCGCCGTTCAACTCGCAGGCTGCTGAGATGAGGCAGGGCGGTGCGCTGGGTTTCTCGGACGTAATACAGCAGTGCGCCAGCGGCCTGGATGGCTGAAGTGAGTTCCTCGCAGCCGAAGCCCGACAGATCTTTGGTGCCGAATTGATCGCACAGCAGGCCTCGGGCGGAGTCGACATCAAAATGCCAGGGCGCAATTGTTGCGTGACCTCGGTCCCGGGTTGCCCCTTGGGGCGGTAACGCTGATTCACTGGTGAGAACTTCTGCCGGCGCCAAACGTTCAATTTCCGCGAGCAGTGCTTCCTCATCTGGCGCCTCCATTAAATGAAAACGGCCGCTAGCCATATCAAGCCAGGCCAGGCCAAAGGGGGCTGACTCGGTCATACAAAGAAGAAAATTGTCCTGCCGATCGGCCAGCAGCGCCTCATCGGTGACGGTGCCTGGAGTGATCACCCGCACGACTTTGCGTTCCACCGGCCCCTTACTGGTGGCCGGGTCGCCAACCTGTTCGCAGATCGCTGCCGACTCACCTTGTTTGATCAACCGGGCCAGGTAATTGTCAACCGCGTGGTAGGGCACGCCGGCCATGGCAATGGGTTGGCCGTCTGAGCTACCGCGCTGGGTCAGAGTGATGTCGAGCAATTTGGCGGCGCGCCGGGCGTCGTCATAAAACAGCTCATAAAAATCGCCCATCCGAAACAGCAACAAAATATCGGGGAAGTCGGCCTTGATCGCTAAGTATTGCTGCATCAGGGGGGTGTGGCCGGATGCCTTTTTAGTCGATGATTTGGACGTTTTGGAAGACATGGTTTGGGACGTTGCTGGTCAAAGTCGCTTCGCACAGAAGGGGCAAAAGTGTACAGTAAGCGACCCTTCGGGGGCAGACTCTTCGAGGCATCTGATGACCCGAAATGCATCACTAACGCAGCTCGCCTCACAACTGGGTGAGGCACTGAAAACTCGCCAGATGCGCCTGATGAGTGCTGAATCGTGCACCGGTGGCTGGATCGCCAAGGCGGCAACTGACGTTGCCGGTAGTTCAGACTGGTTTGAAGGTGGTGTGGTGACCTACAGTTTGATCAACCGGGCCAGGTAATTGTCAACCGCGTGGTAGGGCACGCCGGCCATGGCAATGGGTTGGCCGTCTGAGCTACCGCGCTGGGTCAGAGTGATGTCGAGCAATTTGGCGGCGCGCCGGGCGTCGTCATAAAACAGCTCATAAAAATCGCCCATCCGAAACAGCAACAAAATATCGGGGAAGTCGGCCTTGATCGCTAAGTATTGCTGCATCAGGGGGGTGTGGCCGGATGCCTTTTTAGTCGATGATTTGGACGTTTTGGAAGACATGGTTTGGGACGTTGCTGGTCAAAGTCGCTTCGCACAGAAGGGGCAAAAGTGTACAGTAAGCGACCCTTCGGGGGCAGACTCTTCGAGGCATCTGATGACCCGAAATGCATCACTAACGCAGCTCGCCTCACAACTGGGTGAGGCACTGAAAACTCGCCAGATGCGCCTGATGAGTGCTGAATCGTGCACCGGTGGCTGGATCGCCAAGGCGGCAACTGACGTTGCCGGTAGTTCAGACTGGTTTGAAGGTGGTGTGGTGACCTACAGCAATGAGCTCAAACAGCAATTGCTGGGGGTCGACCTTGAACTGATTCAATCGGAGGGCGCGGTCAGCGAATCGGTTGTGCTGTCTATGGCTAGCGGCGCAGCGGCGCTAGGGCGCTGTGATGCTGCCGTTTCGGTCAGCGGCGTGGCAGGGCCTGGAGGCGGAACACCGGACAAGCCAGTGGGTACAGTCTGGTTCGGCTTTTTTTTACGCCACCGTTGCTGGGCCGTGCGCCAGCAGTTTGAGGGCAATCGAGAGGAGGTGCGGCAAGCCTCGGTAAGATTTTCCCTCGACCATGTGCTCCAGGCGCTGACAGCGACTGAGGATTGATTCCCGGCTTGGGCCGGCTGAACAGCGATACCCAAGCATGGGTAACTGTGACATAATTACTGTTTATATAACCACTATATTCAAATTTCCGGAGTAACCATGGAAGACAACAAGAAGCGCGCCCTAGCAGCAGCCCTGGGTCAAATCGAAAAGCAGTTCGGTAAAGGCGCGGTCATGCGCATGGGTGATGGCACCCAGGCGGATATCGACGTGATTTCCAGTGGCTCTTTGAAGTTGGATATTGCGCTGGGCATAGGCGGCTACCCCAAGGGCAGGGTGGTAGAAATTTATGGCCCGGAATCCAGTGGTAAAACGACCCTTACCCTCCAAGCCATTGCCGAATGTCAAAAATCCGGCGGGACAGCGGCGTTTATTGATGCCGAACACGCTTTGGATCCTAGCTATGCAGAAAAGCTGGGAGTGAATATTGATGATCTACTAGTGTCCCAGCCGGATACCGGCGAGCAGGCGCTGGAAATAGCCGACATGCTGGTACGGTCCAGCGCCATCGACATCATCGTTGTGGATTCGGTAGCAGCACTAACGCCGAAGGCAGAAATCGAGGGTGAGATGGGCGACTCCCACGTGGGTTTGCAGGCCCGCCTCATGTCCCAAGCGCTGCGAAAGCTCACTGCAAATATTAAGCGGTCCAATACCCTGGTGATGTTCATTAACCAGATTCGAATGAAAATTGGGGTGATGTTCGGCAGCCCGGAAACCACCACTGGCGGCAATGCACTGAAATTTTATTCATCGGTGCGCTTGGATATTCGCCGGATCGGCGCGGTCAAGCGGGGCGATGAAGTGATCGGCAACGAGACCCGGGTCAAAGTGGTGAAAAACAAAACAGCACCGCCCTTTCGCAAAGCGGAGTTTGAGATCCTCTACGGTGAGGGTGTGTCCCGCCAAGGTGAGGTGATTGACCTTGGGGTTGAGCACAATATCGTGGACAAATCCGGCGCCTGGTACTCCTACAATGGTGATCGCATTGGTCAGGGTAAAGACAACGTGCGCAATTTCCTCAAGGAACACCCAGAAATGATGGCGGATATCGAAGGCCGAATTCGCGCAGAGCTTTTGGGTAATGTCGAAGTGCCTGAGGAAGACTTAGACGAACAGGCGCCTGAAGAGGCCTGAGTCTGGTTGGGCGTCGCTTTATCTTAGGGGCGGGCATTCAACGATGAATGCCGATAACCTGGAAGGTGTGTCGGATGGAGAGGATGATACCTTCGGGGTAGATCCTCTGTCAGAAGCGGCTATTGCCGCTGAGGCTGCGGAGTTTTTTCGCCGTGCGCGACATCGCTCTGTGGCTTGGTTGTCTCGCCGAGAATACGCCACTGGCGAGATGCAAACCAAGCTGCTCAGCAAAGATATTCCTGCGCCCATTGTGAAACAGACCATGGAATGGTTGCTGGACAACGACCTTCTCAGCAACCAACGATTCAGTGAGGCGTTTTCCCGTCGCCGAGCAAGACAAGGCTACGGTCCTATCCGTACAAAAATGGAAATGCGTGCTCGCGGCGTACCTGATGCCCTCATTGATTCGGCGGTAAACGCCATCAATTGGCTGGATGCAGCGCAGCTGGCCTGGGACAAGCGATTTAGATCTCAAACCCCCGAGACCGCTGAACAACGAGCAAAACAACAAAAATACCTTGCGCAGCGGGGCTTCAGCCACGATATCATTCGCAATATCTTTTAATTAGCAGACAGTAACCCGCTCATGACCAGCAGTGCGGACCTTCGGGCCAGCTTTATTCAGTTCTTTTCCGACCAGCAGCATCAGGCGCTTGCCAGCAGCCCGTTAGTGCCTGCCAATGATCCAACGCTGTTGTTTACCAACGCGGGTATGGTGCAGTTCAAAGATGTGTTTTTGGGCGCCGAGCAGCGGCCCTATAGCCGAGCCGTGACCTCCCAACGCTGTGTGCGAGCCGGTGGCAAACACAACGACCTGGATGAAGTGGGGTATACCGCGCGCCACCATACATTTTTTGAGATGTTGGGTAATTTCAGTTTCGGCGATTATTTCAAGCAAGAGGCCATTGGCTTTGCTTGGGAGTTTTTGACAGACGTTCTCAAGTTGCCCGCCGAACGCCTATTGGTCACGGTCTATGAAACCGATGACGAAGCCTTTGACCTTTGGACCAAGAAGATCGGTCTGGCACCGGAAAAGGTGCTGCGTATCGGCGATAAACCCGGCGGCGCAAAATTTGAGAGCGATAACTTCTGGGCCATGGGTGACACCGGCCCCTGTGGTCCCTGTTCGGAGATCTTTTACGATCATGGTGATCACGTGCCTGGTGGGCCTCCGGGAACGCCGGAAGAGGATGGCGACCGTTTCATTGAGGTATGGAACTTGGTCTTTATGCAGTTTGATCGCGATGCCCAGGGCGAAATGCGCCCGCTGCCTAAACCTTGTGTGGATACGGGCATGGGGCTGGAGCGCCTTGCGGCTATTTTGCAGGGCAAACACTCCAACTATGAAACCGATACCTTTCAGGCATTGATTGCTGCTGCCGCTGAGGCCACCGGCACAAAGGATTTGACGGACAACTCGCTAAAGGTGATTGCCGATCACATTCGGGCCTGTTCGTTTTTGATTGTCGACGGCGTGCTGCCCTCCAACGAAGGCCGGGGTTATGTGCTCCGGCGGATAATTCGTCGGGCCATTCGTCACGGTTATACCCTAGGGCAGAAGGGCGAGTTCTTTGCATCTCTGGTTCCGGCGTTGGACGCACAAATGGGTGAAGCGTATCCCGAGCTGCGGGCCAAAGTGTCTTTTGTGCAGCGGGTGCTGAAAACCGAAGAGGGGCGCTTTTCCGAGACGCTGGAAAACGGCATGCGATTGTTGGAAGGCGCCATCGACGACCTGGAAGGTACCGAGATTGCAGGGGAGACCGCGTTCAAGCTCTACGATACCTACGGGTTTCCGGTGGACTTAACCGCGGATATTGCTAGAGAGCGAGATCTCAGCGTTGACCGGGACGGTTTCGACAGTGCAATGGAGGCCCAGCGCAACCGCGCACGTGCTGCCAGTCAATTTAAATCCGGTGATGCCGTGGATGGCGAACTGATTGCCAGTCTTACCGCGCCGGAATTTTTGGGTTATCAGCACTTTACCGATGTGTCGGCTCAGGTAACGGGTTTGATGGTGGATGGCAAGAGCGTTGACCGCATTGAATCTGGCGTTACAGCCACAGTGTTTCTCTCCCAAACGCCATTTTATGGTGAGTCTGGTGGCCAAATGGGTGACCAGGGAACGCTTAATGCCGATTCCACTGCCTTTACTGTGAACGACACGCAAAAGTTAGCCGGCGTTCACCATGCTCATCAAGGACGACTTGAATCCGGTGAGTTGAGTGTGGGTCAGGTAGTCACCGCCAGTATTGATTTGCAGCGCCGGCAGGCCATTGTGCTTAACCACAGTGGAACCCATTTGCTGCATGCGGCACTGCGGGAAATTCTGGGTGACCACGTAGAGCAGAAAGGCTCCATGGTTGCGCCGGATCGACTGCGCTTCGATTTCTCCCACTTTGAACCGGTCACCGCCGCCCAGCTGCAGGACATAGAGCGATTGGTCAATCGAGAAATTCGCCGCAACAGTCAGGCTGATGTGAACCTCATGAGTTATGACGAAGCACTGGCAACCGGTGCGATGGCCCTGTTCGGCGAAAAGTATGGCGATGAGGTGCGGGTCCTGCGATTTGGGGACTTTTCCGTTGAGCTCTGCGGCGGCACCCACGTGGATGCGGTAGGCGATATTGGGCTGCTAAAAATCCTCAGCGAATCCGGTATTGCCTCCGGCGTGCGTCGAATAGAGGCGGTCACCGGAGACGGCGCTCTGGATTTCGTGCTTAGCCAGGAATCAGCGCTGGCGGATACTGCAGCGCTGGTGAAGAGTTCGTCCTTTGACGTGCCGGCCAAAGTTCAGCAGATCATGGATAAAAACCGGGAGCTGGAAAAAGCCCTAAACGCAGCAAGGGCCAGCTTGGCCAGCAAAGCCGGAGGCGATCTTTCCGAGCAGGCCGTTGAGGTCGCTGGAGTTAATGTCGTGGTGTCCAAACTGGATGGCGTCAAAGCCCAGGATCTTCGCCAGATGGTCGATAAGCTGAAGGATAAGCTGCAAAGCGGGGTTATTGTACTGGCGGTGGCCGACGAGCAAAAAGTCCAGTTAGCCGCTGGCGTGACAGCCAATGCCACCGACCGGGTTAAAGCCGGCGAACTAATCAATTTCGTTGCCAGCCAGGTCGGGGGCAAAGGTGGCGGTCGACCGGACATGGCAATGGCCGGGGGCACTGAGCCCGACAAACTGCCGGAAGCGCTAGACAGCGTGCTGGGTTGGGTCAAAGACAAACTAGGGGCTTAGCCTGGTCTCACTATGATCGACGGGCTTGGGCTGTTGTGCGGCGATACAAAAAAGGGTCGCTGGCGACGCTGAGTAGAACCTGGTTCGTTTGTTTTTGCGACCAAATGGGCAGCCATCGCCATTGGAACAAAACTTTAGGAGTAACTGATTTATGTCAAGCGCACCAACGCTTTACCACTGCCCGCAAACCCGCGCTCATGCGACGTTTTGGATTAATGAGGAGTTAGGAAGTCCTTGTGACATTCAGATTGTCGATCTAAAAGCGGGCGCTCAGAAAACTCCGGAATATCTCGCCATTAATCCCATGGGCAAGGTACCCACGTTAGTTCATGAGGGGGTTACGGTGACTGAAACCGGTGCGATCTGCGCTTACCTTGCCGATGCTTACTCAGACCAGGGGCTGGCGCCTGCCATTGATAGCCCGAATAGAGGCCGGTATTACCGCTGGATGTTTTTTGCCTCCGCGTGTATCGAGCCGGCGATGCTGGACAAGCTGTCGGGAACCCAGCGAGAAAACACCGGTTCAGCAGGCCACGGCGCCATTGATGATGTGGTGGCTTCGGTGCAACACGCGTTGTCCGACGGCCCCTACCTGATGGGCGATACCTTCTCGGCTGCGGATGTGGTTTTTGGCAGTACGGTGAACTTTGCGATGATGTTTGGTGCCTTTGAAAAACAGCCCATCATGACGGATTACGTAGAGCGACTGATGTCGCGGCCGGCAGCCCAAGCGGCAAACAAAAAGAACGACTCGCTAGCGGAGCAATTAGGCTGGACTTGAACCAACCCTGCTGCCGCGGTTATTCGAAACTATCACCAAAGAGCACAGCAGCGGCAGACAGTTGAGCGGGTAGGGCGCAGTTGGGATCATCAGCGGCGCCATTAAGCCAAGGCTCACCGTCGTCATAGGTGTTGCCTGACCAATGGGCGCAAAGGCTTGAGTTTGCGCCGAAGATCAATGGGCCAAATTGATAGGAGTCTCTCTCCACTACGTTATCGATGAAGGTGTAGTGGTCACTGTCTTCCGCTCTTAAGCGCACGGTATAACCGGCGCCAGAAAAGTAGTTGCCGGCAATATAGGTTCGGGAAAAGGTACCATCTTCGATGAAGAATGCGCCGCTTCCACCACCTTGGTTAGCGCTTTGTGGACAGGATACGGACTGCCAACTGTTGTTAACGTACACATTGTCGCTACCCGTTCGAGACTGCAACCCATCCATGTGAGCGTCAGCCCGTGTTGCGTTGAGGCAGGTAAGAAAATTGTAGTCGAAGGTGTTGCCACTGGCGTTGACCTTTAATCCGTCTGGGGACTGGCCAAAACGGGAATGACGGATCTTTGCATGGGTTTTGCCAACAAAATACATGGCTGCTGAACTGGCGCCAGAAAATTCTGAGTTTTCCACTAGTAGATGGGTGCAGCCCTCATCGGCAAAGCAACGCAGCGCGTAGAGGCCACCGTTGGCCGTTACGCAGCGCAGGGTCACGTTTGGCGCTTCGATGTTGATCCGTCCATTCACCTTGACGTTTTCTAGCACCTGTCCCGGTGTGCGCAGGGTCAAACTGTCCATCGTCTGAGCGGGAAATTCTGGGCAAGCGCTGGGGGTGATGCCTACCTGTTCCACACTTGAGGGATAGGTTTGGGCTGTCGAGATTTGCGCGCTGCAAAAAACGGCAATTGGGATAAACCATTGGCCAGTGTTCATGAACCAACCATTGTCTATTGTGCAGTCGATTTCAACGACTCTGTTCTCATCTTCGGGGGCAGGTTGGCCTTGAGCGCGTATTCGCGTTGGCTCGTCAATATATCGTTCGGGTTGGGATTTCCTTGCTTTGCTAGCGGCTGAATGGGCGAGGTGGCTTGTCAGTAGGATTTAAATGTAATAATGTAATTACATGATGACTGATAATGATCAGGACCTGGTCTTTCAGGCGCTGGCACATTCCACCCGTCGGGAAATTCTCGATCGTCTGAAAGATCAACCGGGACAAGCGGTAGGGGCCCTGGCGTCCCATTTTGATGTCAGTCGAATCGCGGTCATGAATCATTTGGCGGTGTTGGAAAAGGCTGGCCTTGTGACCAGCGAGAAAGACGCTCGTTCAAGGCGTCTATACCTCAATGTGATACCACTTCAGCTGATATACGACCGCTGGACAAACGCCTATTCAAGCCATTGGGCAGGCAAACTCACGACGATCAAATATGCGGCAGAAAGGGCCGCCCAACGGGAGGGAAAAAAATGACCAACAAAGCCACTGCTGCCGACAAAGCGATCTACAAAGTAACGATCGACGCACCCATTGAAACGGTCTGGGCCCAGTTGGTCAAAACCGATGAGGTGCTGCCGTTTTTTTTCGGTGCGGTGTGCAAAACCACCGGAGAGCTGACCATCGGTTCACCCATCGCTATGCAAACCACCAGCGGTAAATATCGCAGCGTGGTAGGCAAGGTGTTGGAATTTGACCCGCCCCATCGCTACTCCCATACCTTTAAATTTACCGGTTATGACGACCCTCCGTGTACGGTGACCTACGACTTGAAGGAGGTGAATGGGGCAGTGGAGTTTTCCCTGATCACCACCAACGTGCCAGCAGGTACCAAAACCGAAAAGGGTATGGCTCAGGGCGGGAAGTTCATCGTTCAAACCTTTAAGTCAGTGGTGGAAAACGGCAAACCGTCTTTTGGCGGGCGCATGATGTTGGGCATTATGGGATTGTTTGAGCCATTGACGCCAAAGGTCTCAAAGACTGACAACTGGTCCTTTGAAAAAATCGAAAAAATTTGAACGGTTTGAGTCCCCAAGTATTAAGGAGATGGTGCAATGAGTTCAACGCCTGACAAACAGCTAGCCACGATGCTGGCCAATGTGCCGGAGAAAACCGGTAAGACGTTGTCCCAGTGGAAACAATTATTGGCCGAAAGTGGTTTGACCAAGCACGGGGAAATGATGAAGCTTTTGAAAGGTGAGCACGGCGTGACCCATGGCTTCGCTAATCTCATTGCTGCCAAAGCCAGGGAAACCGAGCAATCCGTGGATCTGGTTTCCGCGCAATATTCCGGGGTAAAAGCCGACCTTCGCCCGCTCCACGATGAGATCGTGTCGTTTGCTCAATCTCTGGGTGTCGATGTAGACGTCGCGCCAAAGAAAGCCAGTGTGAGTTTACGGCGGAAAAAGCAATTTGCGTTGATCACCCCTGCCACAAAAACCCGCATTGATTTAGGGCTGGCGCTCAAAGGCGACCAACCGAAAGGCCGCTTGGAAAGCTACAACGCCATGTGTAGCCACCGAGTTCGATTGGAGTCCTCGGGGGACTTTGACCAACAGGTTAAAGACTGGATGATTGAGGCCTATAATCGTTCAGGTTGAGGGTTTGATTACCGCCAGTTCAGTGCCCACCTCGATAAACGCCTGGATCGCTTGATCGAGTTGTTGCCGGCTATGTGCAGCGGAGATCTGCAGTCTGATGCGGGCCTTACCTTTAGGAACGACCGGAAAGAAAAACCCAATGCAGTAGATGCCTTTTTCCATCAGGCGACTGGCCATCTGCTGGGCCAGCTCTGCGTCGTACAGCATCACCGGACAAATGGGGTGTTCACCGGGCAGGATGTCGAATCCGGCCTCGGTCATATGCTGGCGGAAATAGGCAGTGTTTTCGGTCAATTGGGCTCGCAGTTGATCGCCCTGGTCCAGCAGTTCAAATACTTTCAGGCTGGCACCGACAATGGGCGGCGCTAGGGTGTTGGAAAACAAATAGGGCCTGGAGCGTTGGCGCAGCATATCAATGACTTCCTGGCGCCCGGTGGTAAACCCGCCGGAGCCTCCACCTAGCGCCTTTCCCAGGGTGGAGGTGAAAATGTCGATTCGATCCATCACTCCGCAATGTTCCGCTGAGCCTCGTCCGGTGGTGCCAACAAAACCGGTTGCGTGGCAATCGTCGATCATGACCAATGCATCGTAACGGTCGGCTAAGTCACAAATCTGGTCAAGCTTCGCGATGTATCCATCCATGGAGAACACCCCATCGGTGGCAATGAGCCGGGTGCGCGCGCCACTGGCGTTTTTCAACTGGGATTCAAGATCCGCCATATCGCTGTTGGCGTAGCGAAAACGTTGGGCTTTGCACAGGCGGATGCCATCGATGATGGAGGCGTGGTTTAGGGCGTCGGAGATTACCGCATCCTCAGGTCCTAAAATGGTCTCAAACAAGCCGCCATTGGCATCGAAACATGACGGATAAAGAATGGTGTCTTGGGTGCCGAAAAACGCGCTAATCCGGCCTTCTAACTGCTTGTGCAAATCCTGAGTGCCGCAAATGAAGCGCACGGAAGCTAAACCAAAGCCGTAGTCATCTAGGGCTTGGTGGGCGGCAGCAATTACGTCAGGGTTGTCGGCCAGGCCAAGATAGTTATTGGCACAGAAGTTCAGCACGTTGCTGCCGTCAGCATTGATGGCGACCCGTTGGGGAGTGCTAATGATCCGTTCGGTCTTAAAAAGACCGTCCGCACGAATTTGCTCAAGTTCCTGCTTTAATCGATCAGCCGCTGCGTTCATTGAACCTCGCTCCAGTCACATACCACTTTGCCGCACTGGCCTTCGCGCATCAGGGTAAAGCCCTGTTCGAAGTCAGCGATGGGGATTTCATGGGTCAGCACTTTGTCCAAAGGGAATCCGGTGAGCACCATCTGGGTCATTTTGTACCAGGTTTCATACATCAAACGGCCATAAATACCGTGCAACTCAAGGCCTTTGAAAATGACCTGGTCCCAGTCGATTTGGGATTCGCCGGGAAGGATGCCCAGCAGGGCGATTTTGCCTGCGGGGTACATCAGTTCTAGCATGTCTTCGAAGGCTCTGGGGTTACCTGACATTTCCAACCCAACGTCATAGCCTTCCAGCCCCATTTCCCGAGTGACCTCATGGAGGTTCTCCCTGGTAACGTTGATCACTCGGTTGGCGCCCATGTCGCTGGCGAGTTTTAAGCGGTAGTCGTTGACATCGCTGACCACCACGTTGCGGGCGCCCACATGACGGCAAATGCCAGCGGCAATCATGCCGATAGGCCCGGCCCCAGTGATCAGCACGTCTTCGCCAATAAGATCAAACTTCAGCGCGCAATGGGCCGCATTGCCAAAAGGGTCAAAATAGGCGGCCAGCTCTGGGCGAATTTCTTTTGGGATGCGCCACAGGTTAGACGCTGGCACCACGACGTATTGGGCAAAGGCGCCATTGCGGTTAACACCGATGCCTTCGGTATGAGGACACAGGTGTTGTTTGCCCCTTTTGCAATTTCGACACACGCCGCAGGCCACATGCCCTTCTGCCGAGACGCGCTCGTTCAGCTGATATCCGGTCACCCCAGGTCCAATTTCTACAATGCGGCCAACAAACTCATGACCGATAATTAACCCAGGCTTTATGTTTTTTTGTGACCAACTATCCCAGTTGTAAATGTGTACATCGGTGCCGCAGATGGCGGTTTTTTCGAGCTTGATCAGCACTTCGTTGGCTTGCGGCCTAGGTACATCGACTTGCTCTAGCCAGATGCCGGGGCCCGCTTCGCGCTTGACTAGCGCTTGCATGGTATGAGGGATATTCATGGGCGGATTATAGCCCCAGTGCGGCCAACAGCCGAGGCAAAACTTCACCCGCAGCCCCGGCAAGTGCCGCATCGCAATGGGGTGTCAGTGGGGTTTGGGCCGGGTTGACCTCTATCACGAAGGCGCCAGCACGTTTGGCAGCCAAGGGCAGTGAGGCCGCGGGCTCTACAACCGTGGATGTGCCGGCCGAAATGAACACCTGACAGTTGTGGGCTATCTCAAATGCGCGATTTAACGCGTCTGCCGGCAGGGCCTCACCAAACCAGACCACGCCAGGACGACACAAGCCCTCAGGGTGAAACGGCGAGGGCGGCGGCAACGCTAGGCCATCGCTGGGGCTCGTTGGGTCAGCCTGATCGATTCGTTCTGGCGGCACAACTTTGCCAGTGCGAGAACACACCGTTTTAACAATGCTCCCGTGTAGCTCTATGACGTGCGTAGCGCCGGCTCGTTGATGCAGACCATCCACATTTTGAGTGATGATCTGCGCGCCCCGTTCAGCTTGCAGTGCAGCCAGGGCCAGGTGAGCGGCATTAGGTATTGCCTGGGCCACTTGCCTGCGGCGCTCGGCATACCATTGCCAAACCAACGCAGGATCGCGGGCAAAAGCTTCCGGGGTTGCCAGGTCTTCAGGTCGATAGTTTGACCACATGCCGGTTTGGGCATCCCGAAACGTGGCGATGCCGCTTTCAGCCGATACACCGGCGCCAGTAAGAACGCCGATGCTGTTGGCATTGTTTAGGGCCACAATGGCATGGGGCGGAATCTTCACCGCAGCGCTTTGATGGCGTTATCCAATCCGTTGAGTGTCAGAGGGAACATCCTGTCGCCCATGATTTCTCGGGTCATTTTGATCGATGGGGTGTATTCCCAACGTTGCATGGGTTCTGGGTTAAGCCAAACAGACTTCCGGTAGTGTTCCAGTAGACGCTGCATCCACACCGCGCCTGCTTCCTCATTCCAATGCTCCACTGAGCCGCCGGGATAACTGATTTCATAGGGGCTCATAGTGGCATCGCCGACGAAGATCAATTTGTAATCCGGGCCGAATTTGTGCAGAACTTCCATTAGACCCATGCGCTCATTGTGGCGCCGGTGGTTGTCCTTCCAGAAGCTTTCGTAGGTGAAGTTGTGGAAGTAAAAGTATTCCAGGTGCTTAAACTCAGTCCGCGCCGCTGAGAATAGCTCCTCGCAAATTTTCACGTGATCGTCCATGGATCCACCGACGTCCAGACACAGCAGTACTTTGATGGCGTTATGGCGTTCGGGTACCATTTTTATATCGAGCATGCCGCCATTTCGAGCAGTGCTGGTGATGGTGTCGTCCAGGTCCAGCTGATCCACGGCACCTTCCCGGGCGAACCGGCGCAGCTTGCGCAGGGCTACCTTTATGTTGCGAGTGCCTAGCTGAATTTGGTCATCCAGGTTGCGAAATTCCCGTTTATCCCACACTTTCACCGCGCGTCGGTGGCGACTTCGATCCTGGCCAATTCGCACACCTTCCGGGTTGTAGCCGTGCGCGCCGAAGGGTGAGGTGCCAGCGGTGCCAATCATCTTGTTGCCACCTTGGTGACGTTTTTCCTGGTTTTCCAATCGCTCACGAAGGGTTTTCATGAGCTCCTCAAAGCCGCCCATGGCCTCGATTTGCCGGCGCTGTTCTTCACTGAGGTCCAATTCGGCACGACGGCGAAGCCACTCTTCCGGTAACTCCTGTGTGCCCAGTTTGGCAAAGGCAGACTCAATGCCGCGGAAATGGGCGGCAAACACCTGATCAAAGCGATCAAAGTGAGCTTCGTCTTTAATCAGGCAGGCGCGAGACAAAAAATAAAAGTTATCGATGCTGTGATCGGCGATACCCTGCTTCATGGACTCATGCAGGGTAAGCAGTTCGGTAATAGAGCATTTAAGCCCCGCATCTCGCAGCATGAAAAAGAACGTTAGCAGCATCAGGAGCGGTTGCGGCGATCCAAAAACACCAACTGTTCAAACAGATGGACGTCTTGCTCATTTTTCAGCAACGCCCCGTATAACGGAGGAATGGCGCTGCGCTTATCATCGGTTCTCAGAGCTTCAGGTGGAATGTCTTCCGCTAGCAGCAGTTTTATCCAATCAAGAAGCTCTGAGGTGCTGGGTTTTTTCTTTAAGCCCGGTACATCGCGCAATTTGTAAAACGCATTCAACGCTTCATTAAGCAGAGTTTTTTTCAGGCCTGGATAGTGCAGCTCGACAATCTGTTCCATCGTGTCTTGGTCCGGAAACTGAATGTAGTGAAAGAAACAACGCCGTAAAAACGCATCTGGCAATTCTTTTTCGTTGTTGCTGGTGATGATGACGATGGGGCGATGAACGGCCTTAATGGTTTGCTGGGTCTCGTAGACGTAGAACGCCATTTGGTCGAGTTCTTGCAGCAGGTCGTTGGGAAATTCGATGTCGGCTTTGTCAATTTCGTCAATCAAAAGCACCGGCTGCTCATCTCGGGAAAATGCATCCCACAGCTTACCTTTGACAATATAGTTACCAATATCGTGGACTTTATCGTCCCCTAGCTGGCTGTCGCGCAAGCGCGACACTGCATCATATTCATACAGGCCCTGTTGGGCTTTGGTGGTAGATTTGATGTGCCACTGAATCAACTCTTTGCCCAGAGATTTGGCTACCTCAATAGCCAGCTGGGTTTTGCCTGTGCCAGGCTCACCTTTTACCAATATGGGCCGCTCTAAAGTCACAGCGGCGTTGACCGCCATTTTTAGGTCATCGGTGACCACATAACGTTCTGTGGTGTCGAAACGTTCAGCCATAGGGGTTCCATAGAATACGGGGCGCTAATTGGGACATGGACTAGGGTGGGGCGTCAAGGGCATTGGCAGGGAAACCCTGTTTGCCTGGGATACTGCTAAACTTTCCCTGTGATTGCGCATCCCACCAAAGCCATAGCTTCCGGTTTGCCTGCCAAGCAATGGCTGCTTGCTGTGTTACTTACATTGAGTTGGAGTGGCGCCTCAGCGGTGCCTTCGTTGTACCAAGAACTGTTTGATCTGGCCTACACCGACCCGGTAGCGGCCAGCCAGCAGATTCAATCTTTGTCACCAACGAATCGGGCCAACATCGGTTGGATTTCCTACCTCTCGGCCCGGGCGCTTTACTACCAAAATCAATTTGCCGATTCACTAAGCGAACTTATTTCCATTGATAGCCCTAAAGGAGAGCTCGCCGCCAGAGTATTCCGCTTGTCGGGTCAAAACTATTATTGGCTGGGTTCCTTGAACCAAGCGCTGATACTGGCCCACCGAGCCAACGAGGTGGCATTGGCTGCGGGCATGAATGACGAGGCGGCCCACACGCAAAATTTGATTGCCGCTATTCATATGAAAAACGGCGAATTAGCCCTAGCGCTGGAGTTTTTTACCCGAGCCTTAGAACACTTTGAGTCCGAGCAGGCGCTGATTGACGTTGCGAAAGTAAAAAACAACATTGGGGTGGTCCACATTGAGGAAGGTCAGTTGGCTTTAGCCGAGCCCTTTGTAAAAAATGCTCTGGCCCTTGGCCGCCAACTCGATAGGCCAAGTACCGAGATTGCAGCGCTGGTTAATCTGATTGAAATTCGTACCTTACAAAAGCGTTTTGCGGAAGCAGCAGAGCTGCAACAACAGTGCGAAGAAGTGGCCGAAGGGTTGGGTCGCAGCGGCGTGTTGGTCTGGTGCCAGGAAGCCGCAGTTGAAACCCTTAGCGCCTCCGGCAAACTAACAGAGGCTATCGCTGCGGCGCGGGACGTATTGAGCCGAGCTGAAAAACAGGGTTTGTCCCAAACTGGAGTGGATATGGCGCGCAAGTTGAGCGCGTTGCTGGCGGAACGTGGGAACTTGAAAGGCGCCTTGGAATTTTCCGATCGCGCGTTTACCGATATGTTGGCGGTTAACGAAGATTTGCTGGCCTTACGTGTTGACCAGGTGGACGTCATTATCGCCGCGGAGGGGGCTCGGCGAGAATTGAGCACCTTGCGTGTGCAAAACGAGTTTCAGCGCCAACGTCAGTGGTTGCTAATCATTGGCGTAGCCGTGCTGACACCGCTGCTGCTCTGGGCGCTGGTGCTGGTGCGCAGCAAACAGCGGCTGCTTAATGCGCTGAAATTAGCCCAGGAAAAGACCCAGGCGGCGCTCACCTCTACCAACGAGGCGAAGGCTGCGGTAGAGCGCCTGGCTCGCACGGACCCGTTAACGGGTTTAAATAATCGCCGTGCTGCGC
The DNA here is from genome assembly GCA_964559945.1 of uncultured Gammaproteobacteria bacterium. Classification (GTDB taxonomy): domain Bacteria; phylum Pseudomonadota; class Gammaproteobacteria; order Xanthomonadales; family SZUA-38; genus JANQOZ01. The sequence goes on from CAZLJY010000007.1 coordinate 36,915, forward strand.
TGGCGGCGTTTGAATCGGCCCACGCTCATTGGCTTAAAGATCATCGTGCCTACAGCGTGCTGCTACTGGATTTGGATCGATTCAAACGGGTCAATGATCAACATGGACACGCGGCCGGCGATCTGGTGTTAACCAGTATTGCATCGTTATTGCAGGACAACGTGCCCAATTCTGGCAGTTGCTGTCGTTGGGGTGGAGAGGAGTTTTTGGTCTTGGTTCCCATGACCACAAACGATGGAGCGCGGCAGTTAGCGGAAACTCTTCGCGTTGTGATTGAATCTGCTGAGGTGAAATTTTCTGCCCAGGTCATTCAGCCGACGGTGAGCATTGGCGTGGCCACGGTAACCCAAGGTCAGTCGATCGATGAGCTAATTCGGTCTGCCGATGAAGCCTTATATGCGGCCAAAGAGCAGGGTCGAAACTGCGTGGTCTAGAGGTTTTGGGTTAGCCAATAGTGATGGGGCTGCAAGGCTTTGCCCGCAGCCCCAAATCAATTAAAGACAAAAATTATTTGCAGGCGGCCAGGGCTTGGTCGATGTCTTGCAAAATATCGTCGATATGCTCGATGCCAACGGACAGGCGCACTAAATCTTCGCTGACTCCTGCTTGTTCCAACTCCTCGGCGTTCAGCTGCCTGTGAGTGGTGGAGGCGGGATGACAAGCCAGGGACTTGGCATCACCAATGTTCACCAGACGAACAATTAATTGCAGTGCGTCGATGAACTGAGCACCGGCTTTACTGCCGCCGCTGAGTCCAAAACTCAAAATGCCGGCTGCTTTTCCGCTGGTATATTTCTGTACATGGCCATGATGGGGATGGTCTGCAAGGCCGGCGTAGCGGACCCAGCTCACTTTATCGTGACCTTGCAGGTGATTTGCCACTTTTAGCGCGTTTTCACAGTGTTTCTCCATCCGCAGCGCTAAGGTCTCAATACCCTGCAAAATCATGAAGCTGTTAAACGGCGAAATGGCTGCACCCATGTTGCGCAGAGGGACCACGCGAGCACGACCGATAAACGCCGCCGGGCCTAATGCCTCGGCATACACCACGCCGTGATAAGACGGGTCGGGTTCATTGAACTGAGGAAACCGTTCGGCATGCTCTGCCCAAGGAAATTTGCCGGAGTCAATCAGCACGCCGCCGATGGTTGTGCCATGGCCGCCTAAGTATTTGGTGAGTGAGTGAACCACAATATCTGCGCCATGTTCGAAGGGGCGGCATAGGTAAGGGGAGGGCACTGTGTTATCCACCATTAACGGCACCCCGACCTTATGTGCGATGTTGGCCATGGCTTCAAGATCCATGACGTTGCCCGCCGGGTTGCCAATGGATTCACAAAATACTGCTTTGGTCTTGTCGTCAATGGCTTTGGCTAAAGCATCATGATCGTCGGCATCGACAAAACGCACCTGGATGCCGTAGTTGGGCAGGGTATGAGCAAATAAATTGTAGGTGCCACCGTACAAGGAGGCGGTGGTCACGATATTGTCACCGCTTTGAGCCACCGTCATTACTGCATAGGTAATAGCGGCCATGCCGGAGGAGACCGCTAGCGCGCCGATGCCTCCTTCCATAGCCGCCAGGCGTTGTTCAAGAACGCTACTGGTGGGGTTCATGATCCGGGTGTAGATGTTGCCTTCAACTTTCAGGTCAAATAGATCGGCGCCGTGCTGGGTGTCATCAAACGCATAGGAAGTGGTTTGATAAATCGGCACTGCGACAGCTTTTGTGGTGGGGTCGGGCTCGTGGCCAGCGTGAATCGCCAGCGTTTCAATTTTCATTTTTGATGTGCTCCAGTATGAGTGCCGTGGGACTTAAGCGGCCCCTGTATTAGCCATTGGCTGACAGCCTTCGATTCCTTCAAAAAGGCATCGTGGCCATAAATTGTGGAAATCTCTTTCAGTGTTGAATCTGCGCCCAGGCGCTGGTGCAGGTCGCGCATCAGGCTAGGCGGTGCAACAAAGTCATCTTCAAATGCTAGCAAGCTGACTGGCACGCCAATGTCCTCGGGTTGGATGTCCAAACAATCAATTGAGGTGGACAGTGTGAGGTAGGCGTCGGCATGAAATTCCCGGGCAAACTGATGGCCGCGGGAGAACAAATAGTCTTCAACCTCAAAAACCGCCGGTTCACCCGCTCGGGGTTGGCGGGAAAAGCGTTGGTCAAACTCGCGGTCAGAACGATAGGTGGACATTCCGATCGCTCTGGAAAGACGAAGCCCTTCAGCAGTATTTCCCAGTCTTGAACAGGCACGCACCGCCTCGCGCTGCACACAGCGAAGAGCGGTTGCCATCGCTGGTGGGCGGTGGGCTGCACCCAGAACCGCTAGATGTCCGGTCCGTTGCGGAAACCGGCGACCGAATTCCAGCGCCACCATGCCGCCGTAGGAGGCGCCAACAAAACACTCAAGTTGTGAGATGTTGAGTTCGTCCAACAACAGGACGATGGCTTGGGCTTGATCACCAGGTGTGAGGGTTTGTGGCCAGCCTTGGCTGTTTCGAGGTCCCGAGGATTGTCCGTTGCCGCCCACAAAGTCCATTCCGATAACCCGCAGCTGGTCGGTGTTCAGCGCCTTTCCCGAGCCGACCACAGCGTCCCACCAGCCCGCTGCTGGGTCCTCCCTGTGGCTGCCTGCATGGCGAGATGCTGAAATCCCGCCCATAACAAAAACCGCAGGCCCATCAGGGGGGCCGACGGCTTCGAATGACAACTGAAGAGGGTCAATGGTGTGGCCACAGTCCAGAGTTAGTGGAGGCAGTGACAACAACACATCGGTTGAAATAAGTTGCTTGAGTGAGTGACTCATTGTTCGGTGGAATTTCCCCGCAGGACTTGGCACCAGTACCACCATCCACAACGGGATCTGGCAGGTTGCCCCAGCGTCATCGGGCCTGTCCCTCAGCTGGTCTTAATGAGGGGGCAGATCGTGGCAGGAAGCGGCGTGGTGGTCAAGGGATTGATGGTCTGTGGGATCGACTTTTGGCGCCGAACCGTCATTTCACGCAGCGGCTGATATGATGAACGCCGTTTTGATTGAAGATCGAAGCCGAAGCGAAAACGTGATACCCATACGCGACGACAATCCGACGATTTTAAAGCCTGTGGTGACCTTAGCGCTGATTGCCACCAATGCAGTAATTTGGTTGCTAGTGCAGGGAGCTGGCCAAGAACCTGGTTTGTCGACTTCCATTTGCACCCTGGGTTTAATTCCTGCGGATGTTCTCGGAACCCGCCCCGACGGGCCCATTGTTTGTCCCATTGAGGGAGGCGGGTGGTTCACGGTGCTAAGCAGTATGTTTATGCATGGCGGTTGGATGCACATCCTGGGCAATCTATGGTTTCTGTGGATCTTTGGTAACAACGTTGAAGACGCCATGGGCCATGTTCGCTTTGTGGTGTTTTACCTGCTGTGCGGAATTGCCGCTGCTGCCGCCCAGAGTATTGCTAATCCCGCCTCATCCATTCCCATGGTCGGCGCCTCCGGGGCAATTGGTGGCGTGATGGGGGCCTATATCGTCTTGTACCCTCGAGTGAACGTTCACATCTTGTTTTTTGTCACAACCATCGCGGTACCAGCGGTCCTGATGCTGGGTTACTGGTTAGTCTTGCAGCTGATTGGTAGCTTCGGCGGAAGTGAGGGTGGCGGGGTCGCATTTTGGGCGCACATTGGGGGATTTGTTGCGGGGGCGCTGTTGGTGCTGCTGTTTAAAAATGATCAATTGCTGGCAAAACACCCCTTTCATGGATGGCGGCGTCAGCAGTTGCCCACTCGACGATGGCGGAGGATTCCGTGATTTCGTTTGAGAGGGTTTGCATAAACACCTTGACCATTCTCCATACAAATTTTTGACTCTCGCTTGTTGATGGCTAATGTTGGGATGCGCTATCGATACCGATGCCCAGTTCGGAGCGAATGCGTTGATCGTCAAAGGCGGCTCTTTCTTTGTCAGCGTTTTTGCTGCGGTCGGTGGCAGAGAAAAACCCTATGCATAGGACGGTAATTGGCAGCGTTGCGATAGTGGGGTAAGTGTAGGGAAACCAGGGTTTTTCATAGCCTAAGATGGCCACCATAACGCCGGGGCCCAGAACAATGAGCGTGACCGAGGTGACCAGGCCAACAATGCTGCTGATCACCACGCCTCTAGTGGTTAGGCCGCGCCAGTACATGGCGGCAATGAGCACCGGTGCGTTGACGCTGGCCGATACGGCCAGGGCAAAGGTCGTGACGAAGGCAATGTTCTGGTTTTCGAAAGCCAGTCCTAAAACCACGCCCAGGATGCCGATGATGACCACCGAGGTTCGCATGATGGTCATCTCGGTTTTCTCCGAGTGGCGATCACCGGCGAAGGTCTTATAGAGATCATGAGCGATGGTGGCGGCGCCAGACAATGTCAGGCCGGCCACCACGGCCAAAATGGTGGCGAAGGTTACCGCGGCCATGAAACCAAACAGCAAATTGCCGCCAACAAACTGGGCGACATGGACCGCCACCATGTTGCCGCCGCCGCGAAGATTGCCAGCGGCATCATAAAAATCACCAGAGTTTTCCATCAAAATGGATACCGCGCCGAAACCAATCACAATCACCATCAAATAGAACAGGCTCATGATGCAGATGGCAACAAACGATGACTGACGGGCGGCGGCGGCGTCTTTGACCGTAAACATGCGCATCAGGACGTGGGGCAGGCCGATGAAACCAAATAGCATGGTCAGGCCTAAGGAAAGCCCACCAAGAGGTTGAGTCATCCAGTTGCCCGGCGCCAAAAGGTTGAGCCCCCGCGGGTGGTTGTCCACTGAGCGGCTAAAGATTTCGCTCAGCGAGTAATCAAAATAACCCAACACCAACACGCAGGTGATGGCGCCGCCGATAATCAGCAGCAGTGCTTTGATCAACTGAACCCAAGTGGTTGCCAGCATGCCGCCGAGACTCACGTAAATAATCATTAGTGCACTGACGGTCACCACCGCATACAAATAATCCAGGCCGAACAGCAGTTGAATGAGTTTTCCTGCGCCCACCAGTTGGCCAATTAAATAGAACAAAATGACGGTGAGCGAGGCAATGCTGATGACCAACCGAACGGGCCGCTGAGAGAGTCTGAATGAGACCACGTCCACCAAGGTAAATCGGCCCAAATTGCGCAGCCGCTCAGCAATCACAAACAGGATGATGGGCCAACTGCCCATCACGCCAATAATTAGCAGGTTGCCGTCCAAACCAAAGGCGAACAATGCGCTGGTGATGCCTAGGAACGATGCGGCGGAAATGAAATCGCCGGCAATTGCGGTGCCGTTTTGCCAAGGGGAGATGCCGCCGCCGGCCACATATAGGTCGCTTGTGGATCGACTGCGATTAGCTGCCCAGACAGTGATGAGTAAGGTGATCACAACGAAGGTAAGAAACATTGCAATTGCTGCAGTGTTCAGTGGTTGTTGATCGGTTGAACCGTTCACAGCATCTGCGGCCAACAGGGTTTGTAGGGGCCAACAACCGAGGATGATGGCAGCAGTCCATCGAGCCGAAATCATGATTGGGCCTGCGAAGGTACTGCAGCTAGCAGTTGTTTTATTGCGGGGTCGTAATACCGGTTTGTCCACCAGATGTAATAACAGGAAATAACCGGGGCCAAGATCACCAAAGATAGGGTGGCCAAAAGGCCGATGTTCAGCGGTCCACCCAGCACCGGTTGAGCCATGAAGTCCCGAGCGAAACCCATACCCAATACATAGATGAAATAGACAACCACATTAATTGCGGCGAGGCCAACGGCTACCAAGGAGCGCTTTTTAGACAAGGCCTTGAAGTCAGCAGAGTTGATTAGCGCTTTGGCTTGGGCGTTATTCATGATGTCTCTGAGCTCCCATGGGTAGGCATTAGCTGGGTTAAGGTTCGCTGTGGTTATATTCAATGATAAATCAATTGAATAGTAAAGAATAACTCGTTAGGCTCACAGGGTATTACGTGGACAACACAAGCGTAGTCCATCAGTCGGGCAGACCACCAGCGTGTCTGGCAACTGTTGAGACCTTAAGGAAAATCCATGGCTGATCCCGCGGAAAACGCCAAAATTGGGCCCTTGCATCCAGATTTTCAGTTGGACGATTACGTCCTTTATAACCTCATTCGCCTCTCATCAACGTATACCGCTGAAATGGAGCAAGCGTTAAAACGCCACCAGTTAAGCACCACGGAGTGGCGAATTCTCTCCCTCCTTAAGGACCGTAACCCTAGCACCGTTGGTGACTTGGCCCGTCGCTCAGTGACTAAACTGCCCACCGTTACCCGTATGTTAGGCCGGATGGAAAAAGCTGGGTTGGTTGTCAGACATAACTCCAGTGCCGACCGCCGGGTTGTAGAGGTCAACATGACCGCTGAAGCGGAAGCCACCCTTGCCCTGGTCAGGACCATTGGCCAGCGCGTCTTTGAAAAGGCCTTTGAGGGCATTGATGAGGCGCAAATCGCCATGATGACTGAGCTCCTAAAAGCGGTAAGGGAAAATCTTAGCCGCTCGCCCTACGAAGACCATCAGTCTCAAACAGCGATAGCCGGAGAGGCATGATGACTGACCGCGGCACCGTGTCAGATCACTTTTTTGCCCAAGCGAAACAGTTTGCCGATCAGCCTTTTCTGCACGTGCCCGACCAGACCGCCGAAGTGTATGGCCTGGATCAACGGGACTACACCTATGCACAGGCGCGCCAGAGTGTAGAGCGGTTGATCGCGCAGTACCACGCACTGCACTGTGGGCAGGGCTACCGAGTGGCGCTGGCATTGCACAATCGACCGGAGTTTTTTTTCCACTTTCTGGCGCTCAATGCCTTGGGAGCCAGCATTGTCCCTCTAAACACGGCGATGATGGATCAGGAGCTGAAGTTCCTGATCACCCATAGCGAAAGCAGCCTAGTGGTAGCTCACGCTAGCGTTGAAGAGCAATTGCATCGGGTTCTGTCGCTGATGGACCAGGCGCCAAGCTTGGTAACGCCGCAAACACTGCCAACGGCAAACTCGTTCAGGAAAATTGACGAGCAACCGCTAGGATCCGATACCGAAGCGGCGATGATTTACACCTCTGGCACTAGCGGCACACCGAAGGGCTGCGTGTTGTCCAATGAGTATTTTCGTCACATCGGCCGTTTTTACGCCGGGATTGGTGGGCTGTGCGAATTTATTGAAGGCCGCGATCGACTCATAACGCCGTTACCGGTGTCTCACATGAACGCTCTGGCGACCTCGTTCATGGGGGTGCTGGAAACCGGCTCCTGTTTGATTCAACTCGATCGTTTTCATCCTGCTAACTGGTGGCAAAGTGTGGCGGAATCGGAAGCGACCATCATGCACTACTTAGGTGTGATGCCGGCCATGCTGCTCAATGCACCGGAAACACCTCAAGACAACACATTTCATAAGGTTAGGTTTGCCTTCGGTGCAGGCTGTGACCCGCGTCACCACCAGCGTTTTGAGCAGCGTTTTGGCATTCCACTCACTGAGGCTTGGGCGATGTCGGAAACGGGTGCTGGCGCCTGGATCACCGCCTCCCATGAGCCTCGCCACGTAGGTCAACGGTGTTTCGGAAAATTGCCAGACGGGCTGGAAGTGCGTTTGATTGACGAAGCGGGCAATGAGGTGGCGGGGGGAGAGCCGGGGGAGCTTCTGGTTCGACGCTGTGGAGAACATCCACGGCAGTATTTTTTCAGTGGATATCTAAAAGACTCTCGAGCCACAGAAGAGGCCTGGCGGGACGGCTGGTTCCATACCGGTGATGAGGTAAGAATTGGACCTGACGGCAGTTTCTTTTTCGTTGATCGGCGAAAAAATATTATCCGGCGAAGCGGCGAGAATATTGCGGCAATAGAAGTGGAGAGCATCCTGCTTCGCCATCCAAAGGTTAAGAGCTGTGTGGTGTGCCCAGTGCCCGACGAAATTCGCGGGGAAGAGGTGGCTGCCATGTTAGTTCCTTATCCCGGTGTCGATAGCCATGCGCTGGTGGATGAACTTTTTACGCTGTGCTTTGACAATTTGGTCTATTACAAAGCGCCAGGGTATTTTTTGTTTGTGGATGCCATTCCTCTGACCGCTTCTGAGAAAGTTCAGCGCGGTGTAGCGAAGAAAATGGCCGCCCAGGAGGTGGCAGCGGGCAGGGCGTTAAATATGATCTCACGTAAGAAACGACCTCGCCCTGTGGAAGCTGACGGGTGATCCAAAAGCTGGCACAAAAGGGTTATGAGGGCGTGGTCATTGCTGCGCCAGTGACTGTGCCTTATGTGCGCTATTCCCATCAGTCGGCACACTGGTGGGCGGGTCGCGCATTGGCGGCGCTAGCCGCGGACAGCGGCCTTGGTCCCAAGGATATTGATGGCTTTTGCGTTTCCTCGTTTTCGCTGGCCCCGGACACGGCTGTTGGATTGACTCAGCACGTGGGTTTATCGCCGCGCTGGCTTGATCATATTCCGATGGGCGGCGCCAGCGGTGTGGTAGCACTGCGTCGGGCGGCGCGGGCCGTCCAGAGTGGCGATGCTGAGGTGGTGGCCTGTGTGGCAGCCGACACCAATCAGGTCAGTTCGTTTAAAAACATGCTGACCAGCTTTAGTCGCTTTTCCCAGGACGCTGCGTACCCCTATGGCTCCGGCGGGCCAAATGCCAATTTTGCCCTGATGACCAAGGCTTATATGAATGCTTATGGGATTCGACGGGAAGACTTTGGCCGCCTTTGCGTTGACCAGCGTAGCAACGCCCTGGACATTCCCTTTGCCATGATGAAACGTCCATTGACCCTGGACCAATACATGGATGCACGGACGATTGCCGATCCGCTGCATTTGTATGATTGCGTGATGCCTTGCGCGGGTGCTGAAGGCTTTCTGGTGATGAATGAACACACCGCGCGCAGCCTTGATCTATCCTATGTTGAGATTCTGTCCACCATTGAGCGCCACAACGCCTTTGCTGACGACCCGATTCAACTTCGCGGTGGCTGGGTACTTGACCGCGATCAGCTGTGGGCCCAAGCAGGAATGGGCCCTGATGATATTGATCTGCTCCAGACCTATGACGATTACCCTGTCATTTGCGCCATGCAGATAGAGGATTTGGGTTTTTGTGAAAAAGGCGCCGTTTCAGAGTTTATTGCCAGCCACACCTTTACCAACGATGGCAGCTTTCCCCACAACACCTCGGGTGGTCAGCTTTCCACCGGTCAAGCGGGTGCGGCCGGCGGTTACATTGGTCTGGTGGATGCCGTTCGCCAGCTGATGGGCAAACCCATTGGTAAGCCGGTCGATGGGGCACAAACCGCTGCGGTATCGGGCTTTGGCATGATCAACTTCGACCGCGGCGTGTGCACCGCCGCCGCCATTTTGGCGGCGGCGGGTAAAACCGAAAAAACCGGGCAATCGCGCAATGGTGGATAGATTACCGAAGCCACCCCGTAAAAACCCGCTGGTGCGCACACCGGTGGCCACCGTGCCGCCCATGTTACGGTCCCGGGCGGCCTTGGCATTTTCCGTTCGGGCGGCGCGGGGAGAGCTTCAGTTACAGCATTGTGGTCAGTGCGAGGCGGTTACCTATCCGGCCCGAGACCTATGTGATCGTTGCTGGTCGGCAGACCTTGAATGGAGACCGGTTTCCCCGCGGGGGCAGCTGCTGGCGGTGACCGTGCTTGAAAGCAGTACCAACGTGTATTTTAAAGAGCGTTTGCCCTGGCGCATCGGGACGGTGCGATTAGCAGACCAGGTGAGTGTGGTGATGCATGTTCACCAGGATTTGGCGGAAGGCGACCCGGTTCACATCATTGCGCGAACGGATCAAAGCGGACAGGGCGTCATGATGGCCCTGCCGGTAGGAGAGACCCCTCATATGGAAGACGACCCGCAACTGCGAGCCTTGAGTTGTTCGCCCAAAGATCGACGTGTGTTGATCACTGATGTCCGCAGCCCAGCAGGTCAGTCAATGGCCCAAGCAGCCATAGACGCAGGCGCGGCAAAGGTGTTTGTGGGTGTAGCCGATGCCTGGAAGCCGGACAGTCAATTGGACTCATTGTTGGCACAGACATCCGTTGTGCCGGTGAATTTAAACGTTACCCATTCGGACTCGGTCCGTGAATGCGCTGCCTCTATCGCCCATAAGGTGGATATTTTGATCAACACCGCCGCTTATGTGCGCCCAGGGGGCGCGCTGGATCAACCGCTGATTGAAGCGCGTCGGGAAATGGAAACCAATTATTTTGGTCTTCTAAGGTTGCTGCAACATTTTGCGCCGGTGATGGCTGGTCGTGGCGCTGATGGAACCCACAGCGCGGTGTGCTGGGCGAACTGGCTATCGGTGTATGCCCTGTCCAACTGGCCAGCCCATGGCACCACATCAGCCAGCCAATCCGCGGCGCTTTCGTTAGCTCAGGCGGCACGGTCCGAATTTGCTGGCAGCGGAGTCAAACTGTTGAACGTGTTTTTTGGACCCTTGGAGGACCCGTGGTATCAGCCTCAGTCCCCACCGCTGGTTGCGCCAAAGAAATTGGCGGCTCTAACCATTAGTGCGCTTAACGACGGCCTGGAAGAAACCGTAGTGGGGGATGTGGCCACTGACGTTGTTAACCGTTGGCGGGAAGATCCCGGTGTGCTGGAAAAAGAACTGCAATCTGAGCGATCGGTGGAGTGAGTCTATGAGTATCTTGCAATCGCTGGCTGCCGCAATGGCCCAAGGCTCCATCAAGACGGTGGACCTGACATTCACCCTGGACCCGGATTTTCCAGTGTTGGTGTTGCCACCGGAATTAGGTCAATGCGAGCCGTTTCGGCTAGAGCAGGTATCGCGCTACGACGAACGTGGACCGGGTTGGTATTGGCAAAACTTCAGTTGCAACGAACATACCGGCACTCACTTTGACGCTCCCATTCATTGGATCAGTGGGCGGGATTTGCCAAACAATTCCGTTGACACCATCCCCGTTGAACGATTTGTGGCGCCAGCAGTGGTGGCGGATTTTTCGGCTGAAGCGGCGGCGAATGAAGATTTTATTCTGACTGCCAACCACATCAAACAATGGCAGCAGGAGCATGGCGAGATTGCCAAGGGTAGTTGGTTTTTGTTTCGCACGGACTGGTCGAAACGTGGGCCCACGGAATACATCAATTTGCGCGATGACGGTGCCCATTCTCCGGGTCCTGACGCCGGCGCTCTAAGGTATTTAATCGATGAGGTCGGGATTGTGGGTTTTGGTGTGGAGACTATCGGCACCGATGCCGGGCAGGGCGAACATTTTGATCCGCCCCATCCGGCCCATTTGCTACTCCATGGCAATAATCGCTACGGCCTGCAGTGTTTGAGAAACTTAGATCAGCTTCCCCCCACCGGGGCAATGCTGCTGTGTGCGCCGTTAAAAATCAAACAGGGTTCTGGCAGTCCGTTACGGGTGCTGGCACTGGTGGAGGAACAGTGACAATGCAAGGGGCTGACAAACTAACCAAGGGCACCACCGTGGTGACTGGCGGTAATCGAGGTATAGGCCTTGCCGTTTGTGAACAGATCCTGGCAGAAGGCGGAGAGGTTGTGTGCCTGTCGCGTCAGGCGGCAACGATGGATCATGAGCGATTTCACGGCTATGCAGTGGATCTTTCTGACCGCCAGGCCACGCGAGAGGCGCTGGACCACATTGTTTCTCGTCACCAAGTCTTAAATGTGGTGCATAACGCCGGCGTGATTCGTCCAGCTCTGATTGAGGATGTGGACCTATCCGACCTGGACTATCTCACCGAACTGCATTTGGCCACCATGGTCAGCTTGGTTCAGGCAACGTTACCGGCAATGAAACTCGCGGGATATGGGCGCATTGTCGGCATCTCCTCCCGCGGTGCATTGGGGCTACAAACCCGTACCAATTATTCCGCGACCAAGGCAGGCATGTTTGGCATGTTGCGAACCTGGGCGCTGGAACTCGGTGGCCATGGCATTACGTCCAATTGTGTTGCGCCGGGGCCCGTGGTCACCGACATGTTTGATGAAATAATGGGTGATGATCAGGACCGAATCACCAACCTGGCAGCCAGTATTCCGGTGAAGCGATTGGGCAGTGGCGAGGATGTGGCAAAGGCGACTGCCTATTTCTTGAGCCTCGGCGCCGGATTTGTCACAGGGCAGGTCTTGTATGTTTGTGGCGGTGCCAGCATTGGTTCTGTCGTTATCTAGCATCGGTCCGAAAAAGAGGCTTAATGATGTCTACATTGAATCCTGAACAACTGGTTTTCCCCGATAAGGTTCACCGTAGCGTGTATACCAGTCCGGAGATTTTTGATCTGGAAATGGACCGTATCTGGGGTCAAACCTGGGTATTTGTCGGTCATGAAAGCCAGGTGGCCAATCCCGGAGATTTTTACAGCACCACCATTGGTAGTCAGCCGGTGATTCTGACCCGGGATCATGAGGGCGCGATTCACGTGCTGTATAACCGCTGCGCTCATAAAGGTGCCCAGCTGGTGGGTGATCGCTGCGGGCAGTTAAAAGAATTTCGCTGTTGTTATCATGCTTGGCGTTTCGCTTTGGACGGGCGCTGCCTATCCATTCCTTTGGCCGAAGGTTATGCGGACTCGGGCCTGACCCCGGAAGATCCTGAAGCCAGCATAAAGAAGGTGCCAATGGTGGGCAGCTATCGGGGATTTGTGTTCGCCAGTCTCAGCGCCGATGTACCCAGTTTGGAAGAATGGTTGGGCGGGGTGGCGTCGTCCATCGACAATATGGTGGACCGAGCACCGGACGGCGAGTTGGAAGTGGTGCCAGGGGTGATGCGTTATGAGCATGACAGCAACTGGAAGTTCTTTGTCGAAAATCTCAACGACATGATGCATCCAATGATTGTGCACCAGTCCTCCAGTCTCACCGCCCGTGTAGTGGCTAAGCGGGAGTTGGGTAAAGACGCCGCCCTTCCGCCGGCACTGGAAATCATCTCCCCCTTTACCGAAAGCTATGCATTCTTTGACGACATGGGTTTACACGCCTTTGATCATGGTCATGGTTATTCAGGCGGTAAGAGCAGCATTCATGCCAATTACTCCGATATCGACGATTACAACGCGGCGATGGAAGCGTCCTATGGCAAACAGAGATTGGAAGAGATATTCGCCGTCAATCGTCACAACACGGTGTTTTATCCTAGCCTGACCATAAAGGGTGCGATCCAGACCATCCGCGTCGTAAAACCTATTGCGGTGGATCGAACAGTGATTGAGTCGTTCACCCTTCGCCTCAAAGGTGCGCCGGATGAACTGCTGAAACGTTCTGTGCTGTATTGCAATCTGATTAACTCGTCAGCCAATCTGGTGGGGCCGGATGATCAGGAAGCCTATCGACGCCAGCAACAGGGTCTGTCCTCTGACGGTGGCGAGTGGATTCCCCTGAGTCGTGACATTAACAACGACGAAGAGCTGGAGCCCGGGCATTGGTATGCCAAGGGTTCTAGCGACCTGGCATTTCGTAACCAGCTGAAAGCCTGGAAAACCTGCATGAGTAAGGGAGACTGAAATGGACGGTCAGCAAGAGCTGTTGCGCCAACATCAGATCCAGCAGTTCGTCTATCAAGAGGTTCGGTTACTGGATGAGCAGCGTTGGGGCGAGTGGGAGGTGTTGTTCGCTGAAGGCGGTACCTACTGGGCGCCAGCGGCTCACGATCAGCCAGATCCAGTCCAGCATGTGTCATTGATGTTTGAAGATGCGTTGCTGCGTAAGGTGAGGCAGCAGCGCTTCAAACACCCCAACGCGTTTTCGCTGCAACCGTTTCCCAGGACCTCTCACCTTGTGTCCAACGTAATGATTGATGAGGTCGATGAGGCTGCTGGCACCTTGGTGGTCAGTGCGCGCTTTCTGATGCACGAGTATCGCCTTGAGGCTCCCACAGTATTTGCCGGTGCCTATCGTTACCAGCTGCAGCAATCTGCTGATTCTTGGCTCATCGATCAGAAAAAGGCCACGCTGGTGAACTGTGAGGGCGCCCTTCCTAGCAGCGCAATCTATTTCTAGCGCGCACTGGATGGCGGGATAGGCAAAACGGGAATTCAGCGCTCGTATCGGGTCCAAGGCCGAGGTGAGGTTCGTGACGCTTTTATTGAGTAGCGTTGCCAGTGGTTTCCAGCATCGTGCGAATTTCATCCGGGATGGTTGCGGACTTCAGATTTCCGTCCTCTTGAATACGGGCGTAAATGCGGGTGGCTACGCCTTCTGTGACGAGTTGGTCAGTCACACTGTTTACGGCTCGACACTTCCATTGCACAGTCGCTCGTCCCATTTTAGCCAGTTCGATGGTTGAGCGAATTTTGTCGCCATAGGCTGCGGGCCCAATGAAACGAAAATTGATCTCGCCCATGACAAAGGCCGTTCGGTCCTGGTCGACCATCTTGTTCACCGGATAACCAACTTTGGCAAACATCTCGTGTTCGGTGTCGTTAAACCAGGACAACATCCGTGGAAAATAGACTAAGCCGAATGGGTCGGACTCGCCCCAATTAACAATCTGGTCTCGGAAATATTTCATGCGCTATCCGGATTCAAGGTGGCAGGCAAAAAGCAGAGCGTGTTATACGCGTTCCATGGTCTGATGACAATGGAGCCATGTTTGACTGCAATGGTAGAAGCCCATTGTGACTACGGAGGCTAATGAACGGCGTCAGCCATCAGACACCGTTTAGCCATGTTAAATCCTCTGTAAGGGCGAAATAGGGTCGGAGTTAATGCCCTTGCGCCGGTAATTGCTGCACAAAATTAATTGAAAAGTAAAGCAAATTACCGTAGCGTTGTAACGTCTATTACTCACCAAGCTCGCCGATGGCCGAACGCTCGTTTACCAATGAAGTCAAGAAGCTCACCATGGGCGCAGGGGAGGTTTTCCACGGTGAAGGCATTCTTGCGGTCACTAAGGCTTTGCTTCAGTCTGGTGTGAGTTATGTCGGCGGTTATCAGGGCGCGCCGATCTCCCATTTGATGGATGTGTTGGCTGACGCCCAAGATATTCTTAGCGACCTAGACGTGCATTTCGAAGCCAGTGCTAGCGAGGCCTCAGCGGCGGCAATGTTAGCCGCATCGGTGAATTATCCACTGCGCGGAGCGGTGACCTGGAAGTCCACCGTCGGGACTAACGTTGCCTCAGATGCTTTGGCCAGCGTTGCCTCCAGCGGCGTCAAAGGTGGCTGCTTGGTCATTGTCGGTGAAGATTATGGTGAAGGTTCCTCAATCATGCAGGAACGCACCCATCCCTTCGCGATGAAATCGCAAATGTGGTTGCTCGACCCCCGACCGAATTTGCCGTCGATAACTCATATGGTGCAGCGTGGGTTTGAGCTTTCTGAGGCGTCCAATACCCCGGTGATGTTAGAGCTCCGGATTCGCGCCTGTCACGTCCATGGCAGCTTTGAGGCCAGCGATAATCAACGGCCACAATTCACCCTTCGCGACGCCATGGAAAACCCCCAGCGCGAATACAGCCGGGTGGTATTGCCGCCGTCTAATTTTGTTCACGAAGTGGAAAAAGTCGAGCAGCGGTGGCCTGCCGCGGTGGCCTATATTCGCGACGCCGCTCTTAACGAACGGTTGGGCGGCAATGAAGGCCCGGTGGGCATTGTGGTCCAAGGAGGCATTTACAACACCCTGATTCGCGCCCTTGAGCTCATTGGCCTATCGGATAGCTTTGGTAATACGCCACTACCCATTTATTGCCTCAACGTGACCTATCCGCTAATCGACGAGGAGCTCATTGAGTTTTGTCAGGATAAGGCTGCAGTACTAATGGTTGAAGAAGGCCAACCTGAATACATTGAACAATCGCTGAATGCCTTATTGAAAAATGCCGACATCCCCTGTCGGGTCGCTGGTAAACAGGTGTTTCCTCGCGCTGGCGAATATACCGGCCAAGTGATGCAAAAGGGGCTGACCCAGTTTCTGACCCAATATGCCCCTGAGCTAATTTCAACCCCAGATGCCAAAGGCGCAAAAAAGGGGCGTGCAGGGCAAAAAATACCCCTAAAGACGCTGTCACCGACAGTACCGGCTAGGCCCTCTGGCTTCTGTACAGGCTGTCCGGAAAGACCGGTATTTTCCGCCATGAAACTGGTCCAAAAAGAGATCGGTAAATTTCACGTGAGCTGCGATATTGGCTGTCATTTATTCTCCATTCTGCCGCCCTTTGATATCGGCAACACCACCATGGGATATGGCCTTGGTTGGGCTGGATCGTCAGCCCTTCAAGCCAATGCCGATCAACGCACGGTGAGTATTATGGGTGACGGTGGGTTCTGGCATAACGGGCTGACCAGCGGTGTTGGCAACGCCGTATTTAACCGCAATGACAATGTGCTGGTGATTGTGGATAACGGCTATTCAGCGGCCACTGGAGGACAAGACCTGCTCTCATCCCGAGCCACCAATGCCCGACGAAAAACCAACAACCC
>CAZLJY010000008.1:0-45322 GCA_964559945.1 uncultured Gammaproteobacteria bacterium
TGTCATTGCTGCTTGGCACCCCAATTCTCAGCAGTATCGGCGGGATTGGGGTGGCGTTGAGCGTCGGATTGCGACGAGGCGGGATGTTCTTGTCGCTGCTGGTGCTGCCGCTTTACGTGCCTGTGATAATCTTCGCTACCGCAGCGGTGGCGGCGTCGATCGAAGGAATTTCGCCGGCATCCAGTCTTTACCTCTTAAGCGCGATGGCGGTGTTAGCGGTGACAACCGCCCCATTTGCCGTAGCAGCTGGACTCAGGATCAGTGTGGCATGAACAAAATAGCCCTGTGGTTCCACAAGTTAGGCTCAGCAGAGTATTTCTACCACTTCAGTGGCCGACTCATACCCTGGCTGGCCACGACCTGTTTCATTGTGATGGCCTGGGCGCTGTATCAGGGGCTTTTTGTAGCACCGCCTGACTACCAACAAGGTGAAAGCTACCGGATCATTTTCATTCATGTTCCCAGCGCCTGGATGAGTTTATTTATCTATATCTCCATGTGTATCGCCGGTGTTGTAGGGATTGTTTGGCGCATCAAAGTGGCTGAGATTGCCGCCATGGCCAGTGCACCCATTGGCGCTGGGTTTACCGCCATCACATTGGCAACCGGCGCCCTGTGGGGGCGCCCCATGTGGGGCACCTATTGGGTCTGGGATGCACGACTAACCTCTGAGTTGGTGTTGCTGTTCATCTATATTGGGATCATTGGCCTTTATCAGGCCATCGAAGATCGTCGCAGTGCCGCCAGGGCAGCGTCGATTCTGGCCCTTGTCGGGCTGGTCAATATTCCCATCATTCACTTCTCAGTAGAATGGTGGGCTACCTTGCACCAAGGCTCAACGGTGAATTTAATGGGCGACAACGCCATTCATCCAAGCATGCTGTGGCCACTTTTAGCGATGGCTATTGCCACTAAACTGTTTTACGGCTTCAACGTGTTGCAGCGCTCCCGAATCATGCTTTTGGAACAGGAAAGCAACCGACGATGGGCGCAACGCATTGTGGGTCTGGAGGTGGCAGCACCCACTGGCGAGAAAAGCGCCTCATGAACTGGGCAGATTTTTTCGCCATGGGTGGATACGGCAACTTTGTCTGGAGCTCTTACGCCATTTTCACCGGTGTTCTGTTATGGATACTGTTCGCACCTTTAGTGAAACGGCGTCAACTCATGAAGCATCTTAAAAACCAGCACGCGCTGCAGACGGCCCAAAAGATAGCCATGCAGCGGCGAAGGACCCCATCATGACCCCAACACGTAAACGCCGTCTTTACGCCGTATTGGCGATCACCGTTGGGGTAGCCGGTGCGGCCGCGCTGACGCTCAATGCCCTCAGCGACAATATGTTGTTTTTCTTTTCACCTGCCGAGGTACACGCCGGCGAAGTACCCACGGGCAGTAATTTTCGCCTTGGCGGCATGGTGGTCGATGGCTCGGTTAGCCGCACCCCTGGTCAACTAAAAGTCCGCTTTGAGCTGACCGATTACAACCAAGTGGTACCGGTAGAATTTGACGGCATCTTGCCGGACCTATTTCGCGAGGGCCAGGGGATTATTGCCCAGGGCACACTGGCCACCGGCACCGGGGGCACACCGTTGTTTGTTGCCAGCGAAGTGCTGGCCAAGCACGACGAAACCTACATGCCACCTGAAGTGGCTGACGCACTGAAAAAGGCCGAACAGAGTAAGGAAGTTGCCGGTGATTCCTGAGTTAGGACAGTTTGCGCTGATCTTAGCGTTGGTGATGGCGCTGATTCAGGGCGTTTTGCCGATTGTTGGCGCCCAGACTGGCAAGGCCAACTGGATGAACGTGGCGCGGCCCGCGGCACTGGGACAGGCCACCTTTGTCACCATCGCTTTAGGCATCCTGATGTACGCCTTTGTGGTGCAGGACTTTTCGGTGGTGTATGTCGCTACCAACTCCAATTTGCTACTACCCATTCCCTACCGCATCTCCGCTGTATGGGGCGCTCATGAAGGGTCTCTTTTACTGTGGGTTTGGATATTGAACCTATGGACGGTGGCTGTCGCCCTATTTAGCCGCTCCCAACCCGAAGGTTTCATCGCCAGGGTGATTGGTGTGATGGGTTGGATCAGCATTGGTTTTTTACTGTTCACCTTGCTCACCTCCAACCCGTTTCTTCGTCACCTGCCCGCACTGGCTGATGGCAATGACCTAAACCCCTTGCTGCAAGATCCGGGTTTAATCATTCATCCGCCGATGCTTTATGTGGGCTACGTTGGGTTTTCCGTCGCCTTTGCTTTCGCCATCGCGGCATTGCTTGAGGGCCGCGTAGATAGTCGCTGGGTGCGTTGGTCGAGACCCTGGACGAATGTTGCCTGGGCATTTCTTACATTGGGCATTGCCCTGGGTAGCTGGTGGGCCTATTACGAATTGGGCTGGGGAGGCTGGTGGTTCTGGGATCCAGTGGAAAACGCCTCGTTTATGCCCTGGCTGGCCGGTACCGCCTTGATTCATTCTCAGGCAGTGACCGACAAACGTGGCGCGTTCAAGAGCTGGACCATATTGCTGGCCATCTCTGCATTTAGCTTGAGCTTGCTTGGCACCTTCCTGGTTCGCTCTGGCGTCATCACCTCGGTACATGCCTTTGCCAGCGACCCGGAAAGAGGTCTATTTATTCTGGGTTTTCTGATCGTATTGTGCGGCGGCGCTCTGTTGCTCTATGCCATCCGCGCACCGGGCATGGCAAGCGGCGGGCAATTCTCCACCGTATCAAGGGAGACCGCCTTGCTGACGAATAATTTGTTCATGGCCGGCTCCACAGTGATGGTCTTGATGGGCACCTTATACCCATTGCTAGCCGAAGCTGCTGGCTGGGGGAAAATCAGCGTTGGCCCGCCCTACTTTGGTCTGATGTTTTTTCTCCTTATGGCGCCGATAATTCTGCTTATGCCCATTGGCCCGTTTACCCGCTGGCGAGAAGACAACGCGAAGCGTCTACTGAAGGACAGCGCCGCGTTGTTGGGCCTATCTCTGGCAGCGGGCATTGCACCGTGGATTGTGTGGCAATCGTTCAGTTTGCGCGGCGCACTAGGTTTAGCTGGCGGTGTGTGGATTGTCGCGATGACGGGTAAATACCTGCTGCATGTTAACCGAACGGCAAAATCTCGCTGGTTAGGTATGCCGCGACTATCTCGTGGTGCCTTAGGCATGTTGATTGCCCACCTGGGTGTTGGCGTATTTCTCGTCGGCGTCACCTTGGTTGAAACTCGCGGCATTGAGAAAGATATTGCGATGAAACCCGGGGAGTCCTTTTCTGCCAATGGCTATGAATTCCAGTTCCAGGGTGTCAACCCGGTTGATGGGCCAAACTATCGCGCAGACCAAGGCATATTTAGTGTCCGACAGGATGGCACGTTTGTAGCTGAGCTTCGGCCGGAAAAACGGGCTTACTCCCGAGGCGGGCAAATCATGACCGAAGCGGCTATTGAACCGGGCCTGACGCGAGACTTATATGTTTCTCTTGGCGAACCGCTGGATCAAACCGGCACCTGGGCGGTGCGGGTTTATTTCAAGCCATTTATTCGCTGGATTTGGCTGGGTGCGTTAATGATGATGGCAGGCGGCATACTAGCTGCGTCCGACCAGCGCTACTTTCGCGAAGCCTCTGCTGCACGCAAAGCAAGAGATGCCGCTCAGGACAGCGACCCTGGTGCCCGTCAACTCGCTAGCGACCAGCCAAGCAGTGCGCCAACACTAGCATGAAAAAATTCTGGCTACTCTTGCCACTACTGGCGTTTCTAGGTCTAGGCTGGTTGCTGAAAAGCGGAATCGGCAAAGATCCCACCCAGGTACCTTCGCCACTGATTTCAAGACCAGCACCTGCGTTTGATTTGCCTTTGCTCGCCGATTTGAACCGACGTCTGTCCCGAGACGATCTGATAGGAAAACCCTACCTGCTTAACGTATGGGCCAGCTGGTGCCCTGGCTGCCAACAGGAACATCCCTACATAGACAGATTAGCCAAGCGTGGCGAGATCGCCATTTACGGCCTAAACTGGCGCGACGAAACCGCCGATGCGCGGCGTTGGTTAGAATTTTTTGGTGATCCCTACCAAGCGGTTCTCCACGACCTGGACGGCCGCACCGGTGTGGACTTTGGTGTTTATGGCGCACCAGAGACCTTTTTGATTGGAGCCGATGGCACAGTCCTCGCCAAGCACATTGGCGAGATGACTGAGGAAATTTACCAAACCCTCTTTGCTCCGCTAATAAAGGCGCCATCAGCTTCATGAAACAGCGCAATACCTTAGGGCCGCTGGTTTGCGGGATGTTTGCTTGCCTGTTGGTGACAGCGGCAGTTGCCATTGATCCACAGGACTTTGAGTCACCGCAGCAAGAAGATCGATATTGGTCGCTGATCCAGGAACTGCGCTGCCTGGTTTGTCAGAATCAAAACCTAGCCGATTCCAATGCCAGCTTCGCCAAAGATCTGCGGGATCAAGTGTTAGAAATGATGGTTAATGGCAGTACCGATGCCGAAATCAAAACCTTTCTGGTAGAGCGCTATGGAGATTTTGTGTTGTACCGGCCACCGGTAAAGCCGTCCACCTGGACTCTCTGGTATGGACCGATTTTTCTAGTCGCGATCGGTGGTTTGGTGCTGGTGCTTAATCTTCGCAAACGACGGGCGAGGCCCGCCGATGTTATGGCAGACCCAGATCAGGAAGAGTTGGACCGCGAGCTGGCCGAAGTGGAAGCTGAGCGAGAAGGCAAAAACACATGAGCGGATTTTGGATTGGCGCAGGTATCATGCTGGCATTGGCTCTGGCTTTTGTTGTACCGGGCTTATTACGCGGGGCAAAAACGAACGTTTCTGCTGCCGCCGTTGAAGCACGGCGACGGCTCGCGTCTTTAGAGGCTGCTCATCGGGATGGGCATCTGTCAGCGGAAGACTATGAAGCGCGCAAGAGCGTTATTGCGGGAAGTCTGCTAAATGCGGTTGAACCCGAGGAAGACTCACCTAGATCCCCAGCCACTGGTATAGCTCTACTGGTGCTAGCACCGATATTCGCCATCGTGATGTACAACCAGATTGGCACACCCGCAGCCATTTCTGGCGTTCCTGTAGTGACAGAACACAGCAGCGCCATGGACTTTGATCAGGCGGTGAAACAGCTCACTGATCGATTGGACGATAATCCAGATAACATCGATGACTGGTTCATGTTGGGACGTACCTACAAGGCCATGAAACGCTACGGCGAATCCGCAAATGCCTATACGAAGGCGCTGGAATTGGCACCAGAGGAACCGGTGCTACTGTTGGAATACGCCGAATCCCTGGCCTTTGCCAACGGCGAGCCGCCGTTTCCTGAAGCCGCGCGTCAGGCACTGGCCAAGGCCATGTCCTTAGACCCCACCATGCAAAAAGGGCTTTGGCTCCAGGGACTAGATGCTTTCGGCAGTGGCGACCATGCAACCGCTCTTGAACGATGGCAGGCGTTAGCGGCGCAACTGGAACCTGGCAGTGAAGGCGCGCAGCATATTGCCCAACAAATCACCTTGGCTAAACAAGCGTTAGGTCAAACCGACAGGCCGGCAGACACCACACTATCCGCTGGCGCTAGCGCGCCCAAGCTCGCCGCGGCGTCTGATTCGCCTGACCCCCAGGATTCGTCTGAAGCCCAACTGACTGTTCAGATTTCCCTAGCACCAGAGCTCACCGCGAGAGTGTCGCCGCAAGACGTACTGTATGTCTTTGCCCGCGCCCACAACGGACCACCCATGCCGTTGGCTATTGCCCGACTAACCGCCGGCGAACTGCCCACGACCGTTAAACTGGATGCTTCTATGGCCATGATGCCGGCAATGAATCTTGCCGCCTTTCCAGAGGTAGTCGTGGGCGCGCGAATTTCCAAAAGCGGGAACGCGACGGCGCAACCCGGAGATCTTCAGGCGATTTCTGAACCGGTAGCCAACAACCAGACCCAGCCGGTCGAACTGAAGATCTCCAGCGTTCTGTAGCTAGCCCAGCAAGGGGCGATCAGCTGGCGCGGAAAGGACCCATCTAACGCCAATGACAGAGAGATTTACTGATTGTCCCGTTCTGATTGTTGGTGCAGGTCCAGCAGGATTAGCTGTTGCTGCGTGCCTGCGAAAAAAGGCCCAAGCGTTTCAGATCATTGAGCAGTCTAACCAAGTGGGATGGCGCTGGCACAACCATTACGAACGCCTCCATCTGCATACCGCCCGAGACTATTCCGCCCTGCCCCATAAGGGCTTTGCCAGGGGTGTTCCGCGCTACCCAAGTCGGGTCCAAGTGGTGGAATATCTGCAGGCTTACGCTCAACATTTTGCCATCGAGCCCCAGTTCAACACGGAATTTCAAAGTCTTCACCGCGATGGCGATCACTGGCGCGTCATTACCTCAAAACAGGACATTCAAGCCGAGAATGTGGTGCTGTGTACAGGCTACAACCGGATCGCCCAGTGGCCCGATTTTGCGCCGGCAGCAGCGGATCAGCAGATTCATAGCCGGGATTATCGTAACCCAGACTCAATTGCTGGACCGCGCAATCTGGTTGTGGGGGCGGGAAACTCCGGCGCAGAAATCGCCCTGGATCTGGTTGAATCTGGCCGAGAGGTGGAGATGGCCATCCGTGGCCCGCTGAATGTTGTACCGAAAGAGGTGCTTGGGCTGCCCTTGTCCACCGTCACCCGTTTTTCGCGCTGGCTGCCAGATCGATGGGCAGAAAAGCTAAGCCAACGATCCAATCAACGTTTGTATGGTGACCTCCCTCAACTGGGGATTGAGCCATTGCCCTATGGCGTACAGTGCCAGGTGGATCAACACCAGCGCGTGCCATTGATTGATATCGGTACGGTGGACGCCATTCGGCGCGGAGAAATTGCGGTTCGCCCAGGGGTCAAAACTCTCGACAACGGCTATTGCACGTTTACCGATGGCTCATCGGCCAATTATGATGCAGTGGTGCTCGCCACTGGCTTCCGGCCTCGCTTACAGACACTGCTTCCAGATCATGCAAAACTTCTTAACGCGGCCGGCGCGCCGCATAGTAGCGGTGAGGCATTAGCATCAGGTTTATTTTTCTGCGGCTTTCGTATTTCCACGCGCGGTATGCTGAATCAGATTGGCCGCGAGGCGCGGCAAATCGCTGACGCTATCACTGATTCCTCGAGCAGTTCGCTGGCGAACACTCATTGATGGTCGATAATTCCAGACAAGAGCAAGCGCTGAAATGACGCTGATCCGATTTGATGAAGTCACTTTAGAAATCGGCGAGCTGAAACTGCTCACCGGGGTCAATTTCTCTATGGAATCTGACGAGCGAGTCTGTTTGATCGGTCGAAATGGCGCCGGCAAATCCACCTTACTGAAGTTGATTAGCGGGGAAATGGAGCCGGACGGCGGCGAAATCGTTCGGAAAAATGACCTCAGAATCAGCCAGCTAAGGCAGGACCTGGCAGAGGCATCAACTGAGGGTGTGCGAGATTTTGTCCGTCAAGGCATGGCCCACCACGAAACCCTGATTGACCAATACCAAGCCTTGTCGGACCAACCTCAGGACAAACATACCCTGCGCGAATTGGAGGCGCTGCAACGGCGTATTGAAGCCGGTGCCGGCTGGAATATTGATCAGGCCGTGGATACCATCATCAGTCAGCTCGACCTGCCAGGGGAGTTGACCATGGCCCAATTATCCGGTGGCTGGCGCCGCAGAGCCAGCTTAGGACAAGCCCTGGTTTCCCAGCCAGACCTTTTGTTGCTTGACGAACCCACTAACCACCTTGATATCTCCACTATCGAATGGTTAGAGCAAGAAATTCGCCACTATCCGGGGGCCGTGCTGTTTATTTCCCACGACCGGGCATTTGTCAGCCGTCTTTCCAGCCGCATTGCCGAGTTGGATCGCGGTGTTATTAACAGCTGGCCCGGTAACTATCGCGAATTCCTGGCCGCCAGACACAAAGCCTGGCAGGACGAAGATAAACACAACGCAGAATTTGACAAAAAGCTGGCCCAGGAGGAAACCTGGATTCGCCAAGGCATCAAGGCCCGGCGAACGCGCAATGAAGGCCGAGTGCGAGCCCTTGAGGCGATGCGGGAGGAACGCGCCGCCAGGGTCAAACGCCAAGGTAACGCCAAGGTTCACATCAGCGAAGCGGAAGTGTCTGGGCGTAAAGTGATTACCGCCAAGGCAGTCAATTTCCAATACGGCGATCAAAAACTCGTGCAGAATTTCAACCTCAAACTGCAGCGTGGCGACCGCATTGGGTTGATTGGCAACAACGGAGTAGGAAAAAGCACGCTGTTGAAATTGATGCTGGGTGAACTTGAGCCGCAATCGGGCACAGTCAAACTCGGGACTAACATAAAAACCGGCTATTTTGATCAGCACCGCTCAGCTCTAGATCCGGAAAGGACCGTTGCAGAAACCGTAGGGGCTGGCCAGGAGTACATCAAGCTCAATGGCAAAGACCGTCATGTTGTTGGGTACATGGTAGATTTTTTGTTCAGTGCCAAGCGGGCCATGACACCGGTAAAGGTACTGTCTGGCGGTGAGCGAAATCGGGTTATTTTGGCGCAAATTTTTACTCAATCTGCCAACTTACTCGTATTGGACGAACCCACCAACGACTTAGACGTCGAGATGCTTGATGCACTAGAGGGACGCTTACGGGCTTTTGACGGCACCCTTATCGTGGTCAGTCATGACCGAGAGTTCTTAGATAACGTGGTTGATCGGGTCCTTGTGTTTGAGTCTGACGGCATGATTCGGGAATACATTGGCGGCTACAGCGACTGGCTGCGCCACCGTCGATCCCTGGCCGAGTCTGACAGCCCCGCTGGCAGCGGTCCAAATGCGGACAGCCCGGCCCAGGAAAACCGGCCTTCTATTCCAACGCCGAAGAAATTGAGTTACCGCCTGCAGCGGGAACTGGATGGATTGCCCGATGACATTGAATCTTTGGAAAGCCAGCTGTCAGAACTGCAGAAAACTGTGGCCCAATCCGAATTTTACACCAGTGAACTGGACGCCCAGACCAGCACCTGGGATGCCATCAAAGCTCTGGAAATCGACCTAGCGCACAAAATGGAGCGTTGGTCCGAATTGGAAGCCATGACCTCCGGAAACGACCCCTGATCGGTTCGCCCAAGTGTTAATCCAGCGTTCGTCGTTAACAAGCTGCTGAAATCATCCAGATATCGTATGATAAAGCCATGCTGGTTTTAACCCCTACTAAACTCTTTATGATTCTTGCTGCGACCTGCGTGCTGTTGCCGCCGGTGCTTGGGTTTTTGGCCAAAAACCGCGACCGCCGAGTGCTCACCTGGGTACTTTTAGGGTTATTGCCCCTAGTCAATATCGCCGCTCTGATCATTTTGCTATGGACCCCCCTTGCCGCAGAGCAAGAGGCCATTCGACGTAGAGAATTGCAGCTCAGAGAGGTGATTAAGGAAGGCAATACGGGCCCACAAAAAGCCATTGGCAAAGCCGATTTGGAGCGCTCGAACAACACTCAATCTGACAAGGCATGAATTATCGAGGCCAGCGTTACCAAACTCTCTGGCATGACCCATCGGATCAGTCTGTTTGGATTATTGACCAAACCCGATTGCCTGCTGAATTTTCCGAAGTTCAGCTAAGATGCCTAGACGACGCCATTGGCGCCATTTCGGGCATGCAAGTTCGCGGCGCACCTCTGATTGGCGCCACTGCGGCCTTTGGCCTGACCTTACAAATGCGAACAGACCCCTCGGATAGCTCCTTGGTGCGATCAGCCAGCGCTCTGGTGAGCGCTAGGCCCACGGCGATTAATCTTGCTTGGGCGGTTACCCGAATGGGCGATCATCTCAGCGCCCTTAAACCTGACGAGAGAGCCGCAGCTGCACTGGAATTGAGTTTGGACATCTGCCGCGAAGATGTGGCCCTATGCTCAGCCATTGGTGACCATGGCCTTAAATTGATTGAATCCATTGCCCAGCAGCGGCCCGGGCCAGTCAACGTATTGACGCACTGCAACGCCGGTGCACTAGCAACCCTGGACTTTGGAACCGCAACGGCGCCAATTTACAAAGCCTTTGATCGCGGCATAGACGTCCACGTCTGGGTCGATGAAACCCGCCCTCGAAACCAAGGTGCCGCCCTAACTGCCTGGGAACTGGCGGCTCATGGTGTGCCTCATACCGTCATAGTGGACAACGCCGGCGGTCATTTGATGCAGCACGGCGAAGTTGACCTGTGTTTTGTTGGTACCGACAGAACCGTCGCCAATGGCGATGTGTGCAATAAAATTGGCACCTATCTCAAAGCATTAGCCGCCAAGGACAACGATGTGCCGTTTTATGTCTGCGCGCCCTCACCCTCCATCGATTGGCAGCTCAACGACGGCCTAAAGCAAATTCCCATCGAGCAACGCAGCGACGAGGAAGTGCGCTTCGTCCAGGGCGCCGATCACGCTGGCTCTGCGGCTCAGGTCAATGTGGTTGCAGGAGACAGTGCCGTGCGCAACGATGCCTTTGATGTAACCCCTGCTCGACTGATTACCGGCATCATCACCGAACGCGGCGTTTGTGAGCCTTCCACCCAGGGGCTTGCCAGTCAGTTTCCAGAACTTGCCAGCGATGGCATCAAGAGGCGGGCCTAGCGTTGAGTAGGATGGGCTGGGTGATGATTGGCGCATTGATCATGACCGCTGTTTTGGGCTGGTTTTCTTCTCAGCTGATCGCCACTGCCAATTCTGGAAAAGCGGTGCTACCGATGCGGCCTGTTCCTGCCGGCGCATTGGACAACACGGTTCGCAGCGCTCAATGCGATGGCTTGAAAACGTCGCTGGAGAAAGATCTTTTGACCGCTGGCAGTTGCGAGGTCGACCAAGATTGCACAGTCATTCGCTTAGACTGCCCGTTTAGCTGTGTCAGCGCCGTGGCGGAAGCCAACTTTGTTCGGATTTACCGCCAGCAAGACGACTACACCCGCGCCTGTGGCACCTGTCAGTCCGCTTGCACTGATGAACCGCCGCCGGTGGCGTGTCGGCGAGGACGCTGTGTTTTAGACATCGCCGAAACAATTGGCGCCAACCGGCCGGGCCGACCAGAACGACCCCAGCGCCCGCCTCAAGTCATACCCTCTCAGCCAAGCGCATTCACTGAAGATGTCTTGCCGGCAAACTCTGATTCGACGGACGCAGAGGCATTGCAAGACGAAGATTCACCTTGAATATCTGCTTTCAAGCTCTGCCCAGAGCAATTTACCAGAGCAATTTACCAAGGCAATTTTCTAGGACAACCTGAAAAAAATCACGCCACTGCCAGGCACTTACACCTAAGTCCGAAAAACGTTCACCGGCGTCAGTGGGTACTCGATAGCAATTGAGCTGGGCCGCAATTAGCGGCTAAAGGGCTTTAGTGATTGAGGTCACATTGTCCCGCTGTATAGGCAGTGTCAGCGCACTATGGGGCCGAGCGATGAAATAGCCCTGGAGCATGTCGATGCCGCTGTCTTTCAGTGCCATCACTTCACTGGCTGTCTCAACACACTCAGCCACTGTGCGTTTGCCAAGGGCGTGGGCGATTTTCGAGATTGCCGCTAGAACCGCAGCGTTGATAGGGTCCTGGCCCATGGCTTTCATATAGCTGCCATCGACTTTCAGATAATCCACGTCCAAACGCTTGAGATGGGTAAAGGAGGCGAAACCGGTACCGAAGTCATCAATACCGACTCGGCAACCCATGGACTTAAGCGCCGACACAACCTCGGAAGTACGATCAAGATGAGAAATCGCCCGGGACTCAGATAGCTCAAAGGTCAGTAAGTTGGGATCCAGCACATGTTCGGACAGTTGCGTGCGGATATAGGGCACGCAGGCCTCGTCGAGCAAGAATTGCTCCGATAGATTAATGGACAGCTGCACCAATCGACCTTGCTGGGACATCTGGGCCAAGTGGTTAAATGCGTGATTAATAACCCATTGATCGATGTCTACCATCATGTTGAAGCGCTCTGCCGTGGGCAAAAACGCATCCGGAGAGATCAAATTGCCACTGGAGTCACGCAAACGCAGCAATACTTCATAGCTCGCGGGCGATCCCTTCAGACCAGGATTATGCTCGCGCCATAGCCGCCCTTCTTCATCAGGCAGCGTCGAGAAATCCACCAAGGCGGTGTCCAGCATGGGCTGAAAGCGCAACTCAAATAGGTCATCACTTAACGCCTGTCGCAACCTAGCTGACCAACCCAGCTCTAGATCCATAGCCGCCTTCTGATCAGCATCAGCGGAAAACACGTGTACCCGATTTCGTCCACCGTTTTTCGCCACGTGGCAGGCAATGTCAGCATTGGCCATCGCCTCTGACAGCGACGTTGTTGTACCGTCCATTAATGCCACACCAACGGTTGCACTAACGGAGTACTGCTTTCCCTCGAAGTGAAATGGCATTTCCGCCAGCGACCGACGAAAATTATCTGCCGCTGACTGAATGCTCTCAGGACGGACGTTTCGAAGGATAACCGCGTACTCATCACCGCCGATGCGAGCCAAGGAGTCCGACACCCTAAGGCGTTCGGTCAATCGCTCAGCCACCTCGACGAGTAGCCGATCACCTGCCATGTGGCCGGCGGTGTCATTAATGTACTTGAAACGGTCCAGGTCGATAAACAGCAGTGCGCTGACGCCATCAACCCGGCCTAGGCGATTTAGCTCCTGCTCGAGTTCATGTTCGAAATGGGATCGATTGCTCAATTTAGTCAGCGAATCGTGGGTGGCCTGCCAACGCAACTCCTCTTCCAATTGTTTGCGAGCAGAGACGTCACGAAATGCTACCACTGAGCCTTTTCGGCTGCCGCCAATTTCCAGGGGGAATACCGTGCATTCCACCGGTATCGGACGCCCGTGGCGGGACCAGAATGTGGTTTGCCAGCCGGTAATTTGATTACCCGTGCGATAGCACTGGCTCAAAAAACAGGACGCCCTGGCCATTTTTTCCCCATCTTCAAATAAATGGTGAAAACGATCGTAGGCACTTCCACCGACCAGCTGCGCTTCGACGTCATACTCCAAAATTTCTCGGGCTGCCGAATTAATGAACTGAATATTGCCTCGCTCATCAACGCCGTAAACCCCATCACCCACCGAGTGCAAGATGCCTTCCAGCTGGCGCTTTTCTCGGTCAATCGCCTTGCGGTCAATGATATTTCGCGCCAAAGACCCAATCCGAGCTAGAAATAGCTCCTTTGCCTCAGACTTGAAAATGCACTCGCTAGCACCGGCTGCCAGCGCTTCATTGATCACCATATCGGAATATGTGCCAGTAATAACCGCGGTCACGATGTGGGCGGTTTTGGCGTCGGAATGCAGTTTTCGAACCAACGCCACGCCATTTTGCGCCGGCATAAAATAGTCAATGATGGCCAGATCAAAGGGTTCTCGTTGAGCCAGCCGATAGCCTTCCAGCGCGGTTGGGGCGGTAACGACCAGGAAGCCATATTTCATGAGCATCCGTCGAAAGGCGATTCTGACAGTAGGAGAATCGTCGACGAAAAGCACTCGTAGACGATGTTCCGCCAATGTATCGAGAAAACTGATCGGCTGCGGCCGGGTTGGTTCTAACAACTTAGCCATTGCGTCAGGAATTTCAGCGCAATCGCTCCACAGCAGGAGCGCCGATTTAGGCCGCTGTTTTAACCAGGACACAGCCATTGAGGCCAATTCGTCCGCCAACACCAATACCACCCGGTGCTGGTGTCTGGAATCCGCCAGAGTATTGAAAAACGATTGTGACGCTGTCTCAGCGCCTCTTGGCCAGCCCACCACCAAACCATCAACCGAAACGCCTTCACGTACGGCGGCAGCAAGTGCACTCAGCGCGTCCTGGAAAGTGTCACAGGATTGAACGCTGTATCCCCCAGCATTCAGCTGGCGTATGACCCCATTCTTCTGTTCTGCGGATGGGTTGACGAGCAAAACATGCTTCACTACGCGTCCCATCGACGAGTTTTAGTACTCCTATCATAGCGTTAATCCTCACTACCAGGGGTCTGATAAGACCGACGCTGGGGTTGGACCGACGAGTGGAAACAGTCAAAATAGCCATCGCGCAACGGAAATTGTCCGTCATTGGTCCAACAAGACATCAATAAGAAGCCAACCTTCTCCACCGCAGTTGATGAACTGACGGTGCGGCGGGCCCAGCGAGGTGACACGGACGCCATGGCGGCCATTTATCAAATTTTGGGAAAGCCCTGCTATAACCTTGCCTACCGCATGGCCGGTAGCGCAGCCGTGGCTGAAGATATCGTTCACGATACATTCATAAAAGTAATCAATAAGATACACCGTTATCGTGGCCCGGCTCCATTGTGGGCTTGGGTTCGTCAAATAGCCTTCAATACCACCATCAATCACCTCAATCGGCGCAAGTGGACTGCACCTATGGCGGAAGCTGAGCAGATAGAAAACACCTTGGAAGATCCATCGGCTCAAGGACGCCCCCTGGCCCAAATGGATGCAGAGACGCTGCTTGCCCATCTAAGCCCTCAAGCAAGAGCAGTGGTATTAATGCACGACATGGAGGGTATGACTCACAGAGAAATCGCGGAGATTTTTGAGCAAACCGAGAGTTTTTCCAAATCCGTACTCTTTAGGGCACGAAAACAGCTCAAATCCCTGATTGAATCTACCGATGCTGCCGAAAATCATGACCACTGATACCGACCCAGAAATTACTCGCCTGCTAACGGGTTTACCCGATAGGGAAGTGCCGACACACCTGTGGCACCGCATTTTGCAAACCCAATTGGCAGAGCAACAACGCAAAAGCCGACGCAATGGATGGCTGGCTGCAGGCGCTATGGCCGCAGCCTTGGGCCTAGCACTAGGCCTAGGCTTAACCTTAGGACAATCCGTTGACCCCCAGCCACGGCTGGTTGTTGAGGCGAAACCGGCCGTCAGCAACCAGCTGGCTGCATTAATGCAACGCACCGAACAATTGGAACGCTCCCTGCGCGAACAACGGGACGAATTTGCCCGCATGGCAAGTAGTCAGCAGCAATGGGTGCGTGCCCAACAAGCACAGATCATTGCACTGGACCAAAGCCTTGCACTGGCCTATGAACGCAACGAGTCCGCAGATGCATTGGCCATACTGTGGCAACGGCGAGTTGACCTAATGGCCGACCTGATCAGCATTTACGACACCTCTGGGGGAGCAGGAAGCGTATGAGCCTAAACAGAATTTTTTGCGCCTTTGCCATCGCGGTGATGATAATGATGGCAGTCTCAGGTGCTGTCGCTCAAACCGTAGCCACCGGCCCCGATGCCCGCAGCGAACGCTTAAACGAGGCCATTCGAGCGATGTTGATTTCCCTGGCCCAAGATCCTTTGTTTGCCGACGAGGATTTGGAGCTAGTATTCAGCCAGCAACCCGAAGCACTGATCAACCTAGGGGTCATCTATGGCGATACCCGCAGCCCTGACATCGATCGCACCGGGCTGCCTGTTGTGGCGGTCACTCCTGGCAGTACCGCAGCGGCTATGGGGTTGCGTGCCGGCGATCATATTGTCAGCATGAATACCGAGCCCTTAATCGGCCTGGGTCAAGACAGCTCTGGCACGTCCCGAGCGGTCGACCAAGTGCAGAATTTGCTGCAACAAATTCACGCCAATGATCCGGTGATCGTCGAGGTTACTCGAGACAACGGCAGGCAAACGCTCTCGGCACCGCTGCAAAAGTGGCAGTTACCTCGGGTAGAGCTGGCGTTGTCCATGCCCATTGATGACGACCCACCCGAGGACCTGATTCTCGGCGCACCGCCATTGGGCGACGATGTAAACGAGGCTCGCAATGACTGCGGCACCTTGTCTCTTTACAATCCGCCGCCCCACGAATTTAATTTGTATCCAGCCTATTTGATGGGCATCAACGTGGAAAACAGTGGCGCCATTATGCGTGGTTTTCAGTACCTGACTCCAGGCACCTATCGTTTGTTGGTCAGCGATCTAATTCCAAGCCGGGAGCTG
This sequence comes from uncultured Gammaproteobacteria bacterium, assembly GCA_964559945.1. Taxonomy (GTDB): domain Bacteria; phylum Pseudomonadota; class Gammaproteobacteria; order Xanthomonadales; family SZUA-38; genus JANQOZ01. The sequence goes on from CAZLJY010000008.1 coordinate 16,003, forward strand.
CGCACCAAGCACACCCGTTTCGCCAAACGCCGACAGGCCAAAGAAATGACTCTTGAGGTTACCGACGGCATGATTTACCACGTAGCCGCCAAGCTTCTATATCAACGTAAAGAACAGGCCAATCATGAGGAATATTGGGAGCCCGTTGTATGGCGCTCTGAACCGGGCCACTGCAAAGGCAAACCTACTAGTCGCTAGAGTACTTGTTGAATTTTGCCTACCTTGGCGTTAAATCAATCGCCGTTGCTGGCAGAAAAATAAATCCCAGAATTGTTTTCATTTTCTCGGCACTCAACGGAGTAAACCCACACTCGCTGCCCTGTGCGTTGTTTGACCCATGGGTCCAGATAGTCAAAGAACGCTTTCGCGCAGCCTTCTACACCCACATCGTCAAACACAACCAGACGACAGCCACCCGCCTGTTCCAAAGCCCGCAATTGCGGTAACAAAGGGTCATCGCGGTCAACCAGGGTTGAATGGTCAAAATGTTGGGCCAGCCATTCCCGCGGCTGAGCCAGGTCACCGAAATCCATCACAAATCCGTTTTGGTCACGCTCAAGGCAAGCGAACCACACTTGAAAGCTGCGGCTGTAGCCATGCAGATGAGCGCAGTGCCCCTTGTGGCGCCATTTGCGGTGAGCACATGGGTACCCGCGAAACGTTTTGGAGGACCGATACACGGCTATTGCCCAGCGACCCGATCGTTGATGAACGCGATGGCGCGATCAATGCGCAACAGGGTTTGCTGCTGGCCCAGCAGCGCCAGCACCTGATCATTCCCTGGCGCCGCGCCGCGCCCGGTTAAGGCCAGCCGCAGTGGCTGCCCTACTTTGCCAAACCCAACGGCCAGTTCATCAACCGTCTGTTGGATCATTTCCTGCAACGCTCCCGGTGACCAATCTGACTGATTGGCGAATTTAGTCCGCAGCAGCGCCAATGGCTCCAACGCCGAGACCTTAAACTGTTTGCCTGCGGCTTTCTCTTCATAGGACTCGGGCGGCTGATAAAGAAAATTGGCCTGATCCGCCATCTCAACCAGGGTAGACGCTCTTTCGCGCAATAACTCAACAACAGCGCTAGGCTTTGGCCCTGAATCGATTGGGTAGCCAGCATGGCGCAAAAACGGCGTCAGTTGATCACCCACCCGTTCGCTGTCCATGGACGCAAAATACTGCTGATTCAGCCAATCGAGCTTTTCCGTATTGAAGCTGGCTGGTGCCCGATTGACATCTTTGAGATCAAATAGGTCAACCATTTCCTGAGCACCAAACACCTCCTGATCACCATGGGACCAGCCGAGGCGGACCAGGTAATTTAGCAGTGCCTCGGGTAAGTACCCCTGGTCTCGATAGGCCAGCACACTCACTGCCCCGTGGCGTTTGGACAAACGGGCACCGTCTGACCCGAGGATCATCGGTAAGTGGGCAAATATCGGCGGATTGGCCCCGAGAGCGTGATAAAGATTAATCTGGCGCGGCGTATTGTTGACGTGATCATCCCCGCGAACAACGTGACTGATCTGCATATCCAGATCATCGACAACCACCGTCAAATTGTAGGTCGGGCTGCCATCGCTTCGAGCAATAATCAGATCGTCCAACTCACCATTGGCCACCTCAATTGAACCTTTCACCGCATCCTGCCAGCTGACGGTGCCAGTTTGAGGGTTACGAAACCGAACCACTGAATCGACGCCCTCTGGCACCGGGCCGTCGAAATCCCGGTAAGTACCGTCGTAACGGGGTTTGAGACCGGCCTTTTCTTGGGCTGCCCGCATGGCGTCCAATTCTTCGCGGGTACAGTAACAACGGTAGGCTTGGCCTGATTCTAGCAATTGCGCAATAACCGCCTGGTAACGATCTGTGCGTTGGGATTGATAAACCAGTTCTTCATCGGCATCCAATCCCAGCCAAGCCATCCCCTCAAGAATGCTTTGGACAGATTCCTGGGTGGAGCGCTCACGATCCGTGTCTTCAATTCGAAGCACAAAATCACCGCCGTGGTGGCGCGCAAACAGGTAACAAAACAGCGCTGTTCTGGCACCGCCCACATGGAGAAATCCCGTGGGACTGGGGGCAAATCGGGTTCGAACTTTCACGGGTATCACTCTTCAGTTTCGGGGCGCCGAATGATACCAGACAAGGCATAATGAGGCCCCTAAGACTTTTCGGATTTCTGCCTACGCCCCTATGAGTAGCATCTACTGGCACGACTACGAAACCTTCGGCATCAGCCCGCAAAAAGACCGCCCCGTGCAATTTGCTGGCCGTCGCACCGACCTAAACCTCAATCCGGTAGGCGACCCGCTGAACATTTTGTGCCAGCAAACTGAAGACTATCTGCCGCAGCCTATGGCAGCGTTAGTCACGGGCATTACGCCACAAATGGCCAAGAAAGGGATGCGCGAAGCGTGCTTCGCAAAACAGATCCATCAAGCGTTTTCAGAGCGAGAAACCTGTGGCGCTGGATACAACAGCATTCGATTTGATGATGAATTCACCCGCTATCTATTGTTTCGCAACTTTTACGATCCCTATCAGCGAGAATACCAAAACGGCAATTCCCGATGGGATCTCATCGACGTGGTCCGATTGTGTTACGCACTGCGACCTGAAGGCATTACCTGGCCCGTCAAAGACAACGGCAACCCCAGCTTTAAACTGGAAGATTTGACTGCTGCCAATGGCATACAACACGGCCAGGCCCATGACGCGCTAGCGGACGTTGACGCCACCATCGAATTGGCTCGACTGGTTAAACACCACCAACCCAAACTGTTTGACTTTGCCTTTCGTCAGCGCGGTAAACACTCGGTCGCCGCGCAGCTAAACATCAGCTCTCCCGGCCCGCTGCTGCACGTTTCCTCCCGCTACCCGGCTAGTCGCGGTTGTATGGCAATGATATTGCCCATTTGTATGCACCCGGTTAACCCTAACGCGGCACTAGTTGTCGATTTGGCCAAAGCACCGGACAAACTGCTCACGCTATCTAGCGATGACATTGCTGATCGCATTTTCACACCTAGCGTCGACCTGCCACCCGGCGTGTCCCGTATCGGCGTGAAATCCATTGCCATTAATCGTTCCCCTGTGCTGGCCCCACTCGGCGTACTGAAAGGGGTCGATTTGCAACGAATTGGGTTGGATGTTGATGCCTGCCTTGCCCACAGTGCCCAACTGCTACCCAAACTAACGCTGGTGGGAGAACGACTGCGCGAGGTATATGGGGCGGTCCGCTCTTTCCCCGAGGTGGACGATGCCGATTGGTCTTTATACAGCGGCGGCTTTGCCTCAGATCATGATAAGGCGCTGAGCACCGCGGTGCGCCAATCCGAACCTAACCAACTGGCCAAGCTAGGCGAGCGCTTCCAAGACCCTCGACTCACCGAGTTACTGTTTATCTACCGCTGCCGAAACTGGCCAGAGAGTCTATCTGATGAGGAACTGACCGATTGGCGAGAGCATTGCAAAAAACGCTTATTAAGCGGCCAACCCAGTGCTGCCGAGCAGTTCGAGAAGGCGCTTTATAGCGCAAGAATGTCGCCAGCAGCAAGCAACCAAGGGGCGGTCTTAGACGAATTAGAGGACTACGCGGAACATGTATTGATGCCGCTGGATCACTAACCAGACGGGCTAACCAGACGGGCTAACCAGGCAAAACCGACGGTCATTGGCGGTCGGCAAGTCGAATGTCGGTCAGGACGCCGCCGGTCAACGTCATTATGCGGGTAAATCGCCCTCGGCCGGGGCGATAAATCCATTGCTCGGTCACCAAGTCTACTGAATCCCGGGCGCCCAACCGCCGATTGCCTGCTCGGACGTTAGTTGTATCGGTTAAGCGAGAGTAAGCCACCACCTGACGATATTGAGGCTCACCACACTTGTCGATAAGCTGGAACGCTAGTTGACCAATTTTGACCAATTGCTTGCCGCAGCGAACACTGGACTGCTGAACGCCAGAAAACGGTCCGGCCAAGCAGGTCGCAGAGACCAGTGCCAAGCCAACACCAACAATTGCTAATTTTATGCCCTGCATGTCCCCATTATGCCTGGTAAATGTCAAAACAGCCTGAACAGCCTGTGGAACGAGAGCAAACCTAAGGTGTCTGCTTTTACCAGGCGCCTCCAAGGATCAACTGAATTCTACAGTGATACGCAAAGTCAGTGCGCTAACAATATGTTTTCATGATAAAATATCGATATATTTGTGATCTGATACCTATCAACGCACCGGCGTCCCAAACGAAGGGATTTGTAAAGAAGTGGAAACTTCTTCCCTCCAATCGGTTTCGTTCGGATAACTGACATAGAATCAGACCGATTTTCAGAACTTCATAAAAAAGCCCTGAATGCCAGACATCCCTACACCTCAACATGACGACCGCCGGCGATTTCCACGGTATCCAGTGAGGCATGCCGCTGCCCTGGAAGTTCCCGATCGGGGCACTGTTCACATTGTCATCGAAGACTACTGCCAAGGTGGTTTGTTCGCCTCGTTAATGGATCAAGGGGCGGTTGCTGATCATCCAGACGCACGGGCGATCAAAGAAGGCCAGGTGCTTAATTTCAGCATCGTTGTTGACGGTTCAGACGTGTCTGTAACCAATGAGGTGAAAGTCGTCAGGGTGGGTTCACTGGGTTTTGGGCTTGCCTTTGGAAAAGCACAAGCGGCCCTGGCATCTGCACTGGGCAAGGTTGCCAAACAGCAAGGTTTTGAGCATCAGGAACCGGCTAGTAAAGAGCCCCCTAGACAGGTTGAAGGGCCCACCGCTGAAGAGCTGGAAGCTCGTTGCCTGGATTTTGCTGACCAAGCACTTCCCGCACTTATTGAAACCGCCAAAGACGAATTACTCACCGCCGCCAGCGAAGCGGCCAGTGATGTTGGTCAGGCGCCCTACTTCGAAGCAATGAGTCAACTTCGACAAAACGCCTCGTCAATTGCCAGCGCATTTCGGCAAGCGTTTGCGGCTCACCTACGTAATTTCGAACCTTTGCCAGAGTCCTCGGGCGATCCCAATCGGTCTGCCACTTCTGGCGAGCTATCGCTGGTCAACGAAGAAGAATTCGAAGCCTGGTTGTCGATGTCGGAAATCGTTGCCAGTCTCGAAAATCGTAATCACGAAGCATTACATGCTCTGGAAGCCAGGCTCACTGAACTGGTTGGCCGGCGAATCGATTCTCGTAACAACCCCTTGGCTCCCCCTGCGATTTGCCAGCATTTTGCAACGGCTTTGGAAAGCCAAGATATTGCCCATCACCCAGCCCAGGTCGTATGGCGAAGCTTTGGCAAAAAAATGAATGAAGTCGTTAAACCTTTCTATGACGAGGTGAACGCTTTTTTAATTGATGCAGGCATTTTACCTAAACTGGTTTTCACACCAGTGCGGCCGCGCCTCGCGTCCGTTGCTGGCAATGGAACAACGTCTAGCTCCACACCTTCACCGGTCACAGAAGGCCCCTCCGCTGAGGCATACTCTGAACCCGTGCAGCAGCCTGGGGGCTATGCTCAAGCTCGGCCCTTTGGCGATGACTATTTGGGAACGCCGCCCGCGACTCAGACCAACAGCGCCAAAATTATCGACCTACAGCGTTTGCTCAAAAATCGAGCGACGGAGGCCGCGCCATCAGCAAGCAATACACCAAGCTTGAATTTGGCAGACCTTCAGCAAGCGTTGATGAAACTGCAACAAGATCGGGAGCCACGTCAGCCCGGCCAATCCCTCGATCATCGTTTGCGTCAGGCAGTCAAGAGCGAGTTTGGCGAGAGCGCCCCGCCGGTGGCTCCGCAGCATTCCAACGCTGTGGATTTAGCAGAACAGTTACTGTCGTCAATCTCCAAAGATTCAGTCGTTGAACCTCGCGCCAAAGAATGGATTGGCAAACTGGAAATTCAGCTGCTTAAAATGCTCCTAAAGCAGCAAGACCTGGTGACAGATCAAGAACACCCCGCGCGGAAGGTCCTTGATCATCTAGGACAAACGGTTGTGGGCGGCGCGCGGGAAATGAGCGGCCGCGAGCAGCAACTGATAGAAAAAATTGACGGTATTGTTGATCGCCTTAGCGACCTTGACGACCCAAACCGCGATGCCTTCGAAAAAGCGGCGCGGGAGCTAGAACATCTGCTCAAACGCCAACACCGGCTACGCGCAACCCAACTCAAACGCGTACTTGAAGCCGCCGACGGCCAACAAAAGCTAACCCAAGCAAGATCTGCCGTGACCCATGAGCTACAACAGGAGTTTGGCCAACGGCTGGTACCCAAGCCGGTCAATGAATTGCTCGGAATGGGTTGGCGCAATCTGCTTGATGTTGCCGCTGTGCGCTCAGGTACCCGCGGACCGGAGTGGGACCGACTGTATCAAGTCATTAAAGATTTGGATGCTCGGCTATCGCCTGATCACACCGACTCACCCGAAGACAGCAGCACCAGCGAGGCCTTGATCAGCAATATCCGCGATCGCCTGGATCATGTAAGAGCGGACACCAGCGAACGGGACAAACTGATGGAATCCTTGCAAAGCATGTTGCCAGGATTATCCGATTCCCCCCGGCAAACACCCGATACCGAAGCTCTGAATCCACACTTAGCCGACCAGGCATCTAGCCAGCCTAGTCCTAATACCGAAGATGATCGGGGTACTGAAGCCCCTGCGCCACCGGTAGACAACCAATCGGGACTAGCCAACGATACAGCCGCTGCCAGCGTGGTGGCTGAGCGGTCGATAAAGCCTGAGGAGGCTGTCAAAGATCCGGATCAAGCACATTATTTAGGCTTGGCCAAACTACTGGATAAGGGTAGTTGGCTGCTGTACCCCGGAGCTGATGGCAAGACACAACCGATTAAACTTGCCTGGATTAGCGACGATCGTGAGCGCTATGTGTTTGTTAATCGCAACGGCCAAAAGGCGCTGGAAATCGGGCCTGACGAACTGGCTGAAAAATTCCGCGACAAACAAGCGGAACTGATCGACCAGCCCGATCAACCGCTTATGGATCGGTCGTGGCATGGGATGGTGCAGAACATGCACGATCAAATCGCTCACCAAGCCACCCACGATCAGCTCACTGAGTCACTGAACCGAAAGGAATTTGAGCGTCGAATTCGACTCAAGCTTGGTGAGAGCAAGCTGATGCATACCCAGCATATTGCGCTTCAAATCGAGATTGATCAGTTTAAGGTGGTCAACAGCACCGCTGGCCATGAAGCAGGTGACCACTTGCTCCAGGACTTGGCTCGGGTGATGCGCAAAAACATGCCTGAAGGCGGCGAAATGGCAAGACTGGGAGGCGACACCTTTGCCATGCTGCTACCCCGCTTTGAATTGGCGCCCGGTCACGAGGCCGCCGAAAAGCTGCGCCGGTCCATTAACGAGCACCGCACCCGCTGGAAGCGGCGCAAACTTAAGGCAACCGCCAGCATTGGGTTGGTGCTTATGGGCAAAGACACCGAATCGGTATCCCAAGTCCTTAACCAGATGGAAATTGCTGCCGGCGCAGCCAAAGAAGCGGGCCGAGACCGCATCAAGAGTTACCAAATCGATGACCAGGAGCTTAGCCAGCGCGATCAAGCCATGCGCTGGGTGACAGAGCTTGAAAATGCGCTGGATCAAGATCGAATTGTGCTTTTCGGACAACGCATTGTGCCTTTGGAACCCAGTGAGACCGACAAAGATCACTTTGAAGTTCTGTGCCGAATGCGCGGCGAAGATGGCGAACTTATAGGACCAGAAAAATTCATCCCAGCGGCTGAGGCCTATGGACGAATCCACTATCTTGATGAGTGGGTTTTTCGCTCCGCATTTAATGCCCTGAACGCCAGTCCCGTGAAAGATCGCATTGCCCGCTTGTCGATTAATCTGTCGGGGAAAACCTTTGGCCGTCCTCGCTTTCTCACGTTTATTCAAAATCTGTTTGAAGAAACCGGCATTGAACCATCAAAAATTTGTTTTGAAATCACGGAAACTGCGGCGATTAGTAATTTGGCCAGATGCACTGACTTCCTGCGAGAACTCAGATACTTGGGCTGCCGATTCTCCCTGGACGATTTTGGCACAGGGTTATCATCGTTCAGTTACCTAAAGCATCTACCGGTGGACTACCTTAAAATCGATGGCTCATTTATTCGAGACATCACCAGCAGCACCGCCGACTACGGATTGGTGAAAACCATCAATGAGATCGGCCATTTCCTCGGCAAGGAAACCGTTGCCGAATTCGTTGAAACCGATGAGGTGCTGGAGCAGCTAAGGGAAATTGGTTTGGACTTCGCTCAGGGATTTGGCATAGAACGCCCTCGCCCGCTGAGCGAAATCCTCCATTTGTAAATTCACTTCCCTATTGGGCTGGCGTTAGATACCCACACCCATTTCTGGTAAACCCTAAAACTCCAAGTCCAATGCAGCGCAGAGATAGTCAACCAGTGGCGCAGCCTGCTGGCAACGATTCACCACCAGGCTGGCAAAGCGCCCGCCAAGCACCTGTTCCTCCGTTAACGCACTGGTGACAACGAAGTCCTTTCGCCGAAGGTCATCAATCAGCTCATGTTCGGGATCATAACCTCGCGGTGGACGTTTTAGCTGTTCACCACCCCAGTGGAATTGTCGCTTGAAGGCACGCTCTGCGGTAAATTTTTTCCATGCACCTGGATTGTTTTGTATAAATGTTCGAATCCGGTTAACCATTGGGGTTGGAGGGTGCCAGATGCCGGCAGCAAAAAATACGTTGTCAGGCTGGACATGCAAATAGTAGATCGGTGCTCCCTGGCGGCCGCCTTCGGTATGGGTGAAACGCGCTCCGGCCCAAGCTTTATAGGGTGTCTTGTCTTTTGAAAACCGAGTGTCCCGATAAATTCGAAACAGTGCACCGCCGTTAGTCTTTTCGACCCCGTGATAGTAATTACTGACAGCCTTCAAACGGGGATTGAGATCTTTAATAAAGGCCATGAAGGGATCGCGAACCTGATCCAGATATCGTTGACGATTTTTCTCAAACCAAGGTTTGTTGTTGTTGCGATCTAACTCTCGCAAAAATTTGAAGGTGTCTTTACTAAATGGGCTGGACATGGACGACTCCCAAAGATGGGCTTGGATTGTTACGAAACAGCCGCAATGAGGTCAAGCTCGCGTCGCCGGAATTTTTTGCCTGCATAAAGACTGGCAAAAACCCACTATTCGCCCTTGCCAGGGTTCAACAGTGTGCTAGCTTCTGTCTAACGTCATAGCAATGGCGGCAGACATAATGACTGCACACAAGCAGCGACAACCCATTTAAAAAATGATCGGGGTCAATTACTTGAAAGCACTACGTATTACCTGTGGCGCAGGCCTATGCCTGCTTATCAGCGGTTGTGCCAGCCTGGATCGCGGACGCGGTGACCAGCCGGCAGAAGTGGCAGAGCCAAACTCTACCCTGCAAGCCGCCCCCCCCATCCAGCCGCCACCCAGCGTAGTTAACGAAATTTATGCCGAAATCGAAGGTGCCGTACTTGCCTTTGGCGAGGCGCTCCAACTATTGGAGGCCGGCAGCAGTGATGCCGCCGAGCGGCTGTTGGCAGACTCTTTGGCCGCACTTGACGATTTATCGGCCCGCTGCCGCGCCATCGAGGGCTGTGACCTGGATATGGCGCTGAAAGCCTATCAGGAGGTCGCCAGTCTGCAGACCCAGGTTTTTCATACCAACGCCCAGGTCGCTGGCGAAGGCGGGCCGTTAGATGCCCAGCCTCTGCCAAACGATCAAAACACGTCGAGCCCAAGAGTGGCCCAACTCAATGGCACAGATCTAACTGAATTAATTGCCATGAATCACTATGTTCGCAATGCTCTGAACGGCTGGCTGACCTGGAGTCGCCCCTTATTAATGAGCACTTACGAAAACTACCAGTTCATGCGCAGCGAAATGGCCCCAGCCTTCGATGCCGCTGGGGTACCTGAAGCCCTGCTGTTTGGCATTCTTGCGGTTGAGTCGGGAGGTCGGGTCCATTCGTTTTCCCGGGTCGGTGCGGCGGGACCATTGCAATTTATGCGCGCCACCGGCAGCCGATACGGACTCAAGACACGCGGCGAGTTTGACGAACGTCTTGACCCAGCCCGCGCGGCCCAGGCCAGTGTGGATTACTTGAACGATCAGTTACGTCAGCTGGACAACAGTTTGGAAAAAGTCTTGGCCGCCTACAATTCAGGGGAAAACCGGCTAAAACGGCTCAACCGGAAGCTGGACGGCGCAGATTTTTGGTCCTCGGAATTTTATTATGCTTTGCCCCGAGACACACGGGACTATGTGCCTAAAGTGCTAGCGGCCGCTTGGCTTTATCTGCACCCAGAACGATTCAACCTCGAATTTCCGGCTATCGACACCGAACTCACTGAAATCACATTGGTCCACGAAATGTCACTGGGAGAGATCGCCGTGTGTATGGGCAATGAGGGGCCGTTTAATGGTTGGTTCCGGACCCTGAGAAACCTAAACCCTCGGGTAAAACCCGAGGCCAGGGTTGCTGTCGGCGAAACCCTTCAGGTTCCTGTAACCGCTAGTCTGCGATATGCCCAATGGTGCCATGATCAAGATCCGGATCTACTATCGCGTGCCGCCGAACTCTATGACGCCACCTATGGCAGGGGTGAAGATATTCTTCCCTACGTGGTGCAACGGGGCGACACCATGGGCGTAATCGCACAGCGGCATCGATGCATGTCGCTGCCGGAAATCGCGGCCATGAACAATATACCCGCACCACGCTACCCGCTGCGTGCAGGTAAGACCATCAAAGTGCCCAATTGTTAATGCCAGGGTTGGAAAACCTCACCACCTCAATAGCAGCAGCTTGTTACTTTAACGGCTCGGCACTAGTGACCCTCAGCTGAAGGCTGTTGAGGGCTGCGGCGTAAGGCTGGCCACCGAGGGCCACCAGGGCCGTCTTGCCGCTCTCAAGAGCGCCCCGAAAGATCCGCTGCTCCTGGCGCACCTGGCCGTTGACATCCCGATACGCTAACGCGATGGCCACGTTTGTCATGGACAGTTGAGTGCGATTACCAATCTCAGCAAATACCCGGCCATTGGTATCCACTCGCGCCTGAACTGCAACATAGCGCTCAGGTCTGCGAGGTAAATCCAGCGTCACTAGACGTCCGTTACTGAGTCGCCCTGCTGGGGTCTGCGAGGTCGCCGCCGTTTCGTAGTATCTAATAGCCGTGTCTGTCTGCCCTTGCCCCTCAGCAATCAACCCCAAAGAATTGGCCGCATCTGCTGTAGGCAAGAGATTTGCGCTGGCTTTTAAATCTCGTTCTGCCGGCCCAAGTTGATTGAGTTGGCGATAAGACTCACCGCGACCTAGATAAAATTTAAAATACTCAGGATGTCGTTCCAATGCGGCGGAATAATGAGTGACGGCCTGCTGGTAATTTTTTGAGGCAAACGCCACATCCCCTTTCAGCCCATAAAACTGCGCCTCTCTGGGCTCCAGTTTGATGGCTTGATCGGCCAGCGCAATGGCCTCACTAGTATTGCCGTCAGCCAACGCCTTGCGGGCCTTATCATAGGCGTCATAGGCCGGTTTGCTCTTCTTTAATCCCGCAATTGCCCGTTGATACTCGGCGCGCCCCACATCTCCGCCTCGGCCAATTTCATTCGCTGTTGCTACGTTGCGCTCAACCCGTTCCTGGGACGGTGGATGGCTGGCAAACAAACCACTAAGAAAATCCTGGCGTCGGCCCTCGGACAACCTGACAAAGGTCTTCTGAAGCTCAACCGCGCCCTGGGGGTCATAGCCCGCCTTCTTCATGTATTTAATGCCGTATTCATCGGATTCGAGCTCGGCACTTCTGCCATACTTTTGACTCAGCAATTGAGCGCCCACCGATGCCCCGCCCACCGCATACCGACTGTAATCACTGTTCCTGGACGCCACCGCAGTGGCCGCCACAGCACCCTGCAATAACAATCCGCGCGACATCGCCAATGCGCCATGGCGTGCCGCAGAATGGACCACTTCGTGACCCAACACCGCCGCTAACTCTGCCTCTGTTTCCATCTCAAGTAATAACCCGCGGTTAATCGCGATTTTTCCGCCTGGCAGCGCCCAGGCGTTTGGCACGCCGTTATTCAGCACTTCAAATTCGTAAGGCAGCTTGCGCTCACTTTGGGCCGCAACTTTGTTCCCTACCCGTTTCACATATGCAACCAATGCCTGGTCGGTGACGTAGTCCCCCCCCTGCATTTGCCGACTGGGACCATACTGCTGAGCTCCAATTTGTAACTCTTGGGCTTCGCTCACCACGTTAAAATTGGTCTTCCCGGTAACCGGATTTGTTGAACACCCGCTGAAAAAAACGCTAGACAACAGCACAAGCGCCAGAGGGCGACTAAAAAAATGATGAAAAAAAGGGCTAAGCATTGATCAATGATCCTGTCGATTGGTCATATTAGGTCCAATTCCATTACCATGGGCGTCCGGAGCCGCACACGCCAGTGACCTCAGAGTCACCTGGCCCATCATACCAACTGCGCCAGCTTGGGTTCTCCCAGCAAGGCTCAGAACGCAACGAGGAAATGACTTATGAGTGGAATTTTGGACCTTATTACCGATCGAATTGGCGATAGCGCGGTGCAAAGCCTGGGCAAACAGCTAGGTGCCGATTCAGGTTTGACGCAAAAAGCGATGCAAATGGCACTGCCGGTCATCCTTGGCCAACTCGGTCGCAATTCCCAGTCCAACGACCAGGTCGGTGGTTTGGCCGCCGCATTGGACAAAGATCACGATGGCTCGATCTTGGACAATTTGGGTGGTTTTCTTGGCCAAGCCCCTAGCAGCAAAGAAAACCGAATGGTTGAGCACATTTTTGGCGACCGAAAAAGCGCTGTAGAACAACAGCTTAGCAAAGCGTCTGGTATGGATAGCGGCGCCGTGGGCAAACTACTGGCCAATTTGGGACCGCTGGTGATGGGCGCCTTGAGCAAAAAACGTCAGGAGTCCAGCAGTTCAGGTCTTGGCGGCTTGGGTGATCTAACGAACCTGCTAAAGCAGGACCGGGTTGAGGCAGAAAGTCGCAACGCAGGTTTCGGCATTGTCGACAAGCTACTGGATGCTGATGGCGATGGCGACGTAGATGCTTCAGACCTGCTCAAACGTGGTGGTGGTTTGTTAGGTGGCTTGTTCGGTAAGTAAGGTCTGATCCGATATGGCAAAGAATAAAAATCCCGAGGTGAAATCACCTCGGGTTCATTTTGGCGGTGGCGACCGACCGGCCATCATTGAAGGCCGCTACGCCAACCGTCACGGCTTAATTGCCGGCGCAACCGGCACTGGAAAAACCGTCACTTTGCAGGTCTTGGCGGAGGGCTTTTCCCGCCTTGGCGTGCCGGTCTTTCTGGCCGACGTTAAGGGCGATTTAAGTGGCCTAGCAGCCGCTGGAAAAGCGAGTAAAGGGGTAACTAGCCGCGTTGATAAGATCGGTCTAAGCGATCACGCACTGGAAGCCTCGCCAGTGACCTTCTGGGATCTGTTCCAGAAAAATGGCCATCCTTTGCGCACCACGGTTAGCGAGATTGGCCCGGTATTACTTGCCCGCTTGTTAGAGCTGAACGATACTCAAGAGGGTGTCCTCAACGTTGCATTCAGCGTCGCAGACGATGAAGGCCTGGCCTTACTCGACCTTAAAGATCTGCGCTCATTACTCAACTTTGTGGGCGAGAACCGGAACGATATTTCCACCAGGTATGGACATGTAACCACGGCTTCACTGGGCGCAATCGCTAGACGTTTGCTAACCCTTGAACGAGCGGGAGCCGAGAATTTTTTCGCTGAGCCTGCCTTAGATCTTGCCGATTTGATGGTCAGGGATGAGAACGGACGGGGCATGATTAATGTCCTAGATGCTCGCCAACTGATCATGAATCCACGACTGTACAGTACCTTCCTTCTTTGGCTACTGGCTGAACTGTTTGAAGAATTGCCAGAAAAAGGCGATTTGGATAAACCTGAATTGGTGTTCTTTTTTGACGAAGCACACCTACTGTTTGATGACCCACCCAAGGCACTGTTGGACCAGATCGAACAGGTGGTAAGACTGATCCGCTCCAAGGGCGTAGGGATCTACTTTGTAACCCAGAATCCTCAGGATGTGCCGGACGACGTATTGGGGCAACTGGGCAATCGAGTTCAGCACGCACTGCGCGCGTTCACCCCTCGCGATCAGAAGGTGGTGCGGGCTGCGGCACAGACCTTTGTGCCCAATCCAGCTTTGGATACCGAATCGGTGCTGACGCAGCTGGGTGTGGGCGAAGCGCTGGTCTCAACCCTGCAGGATGGCGGTGTGCCTAGCATGGTGGACCGCTGCTTAATCGCTCCTCCCCACTCACGAATGGGGCCTTTAAAAAAAGCCGAACGCAAAGCGGTCTTCGAGGCCAGCAACATTGGAGACAAATACAACTCAACAGTTGACCGAGAGTCGGCCTTTGAGCTGCTCGCGGCAAGAGCTGAAAAACGGGTTCGAGAAGCCGAAAAAACCAAAGCCAAAGCCGAGAAAAAGAAAATCAGTGGGACCAGCAAACCCAAATCTCGCGGACGCCGGCGTCAGTCTGGCCTGGAGAAAGCAGTGAAATCCGCAGCAAGATCCATGGGCACCTCACTGGGACGATCGATCATCAGAGGAATCTTAGGAGCCTTTACTCGGGGCCGCTAATTAACTGTTTTCAAGCGACACTTTGTAAATCGCGCCGATAAAAAATACGTCGACTGGGTAACTATAAACTCTCTAATTTCGCTATGTCTCGGCGAGCGACAAAATTAGTGGTTATGGCACTCAAAATGGACGATATGTTCCGGCTGGCGGTTTTCTGACAACTGGCCAAGACTAACGATACCAAAGCGGCGTAGGTGCACTTCGTCTCGATGCACCCGGAACTCTTCCTCACCATCAATTTTCAGGTAAGTCCCGTTCGTACTGCGGTCCACGAGCACAAAATACCCTTTGCGGTATTCAATGCTGGCGTGGTTACGGGAAATCCACTCGTCATCGATGATCAAATCGTTGGTTCTGTCTCTACCCATAGTAAACGGCGGTGAGACATCTTTCACTTCAATGGTCTTGTCGCCGAATCGAACCGTGACAGACGCGCGATCTTCGATGTCATCAAGCTTCAGGGCCTGGGACACGGTGGTCACGTTGGAGGTATCTTCTTGCCACAACACATCGACTATTTCGATGGGCATCAACTTGCCCTTAACCCGGGTTTTACCCAGACTGCGAATTTCTAAGCCGTGGGCCGGCGAAACGTCTTCCACTGTACTGGCTGTGGTGACAATCTGCTGGGCTTTAGCCAGGCCGGCCATGCGCGCGGAAACGTTCACTGCATCGCCAAAAACGTCATCGTTTTCACACAGCACGTCGCCGAAATGCAGTCCAATGCGCACCGCAACGCTATGGCGCACAATATTCAGGTCATTGGCTACCCGACGCTGCATGTCACAGGCTGACAGTACGCCCGCCTCGCCAGTTGGCAGAGTCGCCATAATCTCATCACCGATGGTCTTGATGACCCGGCCACCGTGTTTGTGGGTCACCTGAGTTAACGCCGACAGCGTTGTCGCGATGATTTCACGGGCTTTGACGTCGCCATGTTGCTCAAACAGCTGTGTGCTGCGGCAAACATCCGCAAAGAGGATCGTCATCGATTCCTGCTGACTCATTCCCTAGTTTCCCTACCTATCCGGTGACGCCTGAGCGCCATATTATCGCGTTCAGCACGCTCTATGGCAATTGGCGAACAGTAATCGTTTACAACCCTTGTCATTGGGTATTGTCCTGAATTAATGTCAAGGCAGCGTCGAGCACGGTTGTTTCATCAGGCAACACCAGTGATGAGGCCGGTCCTAAAGGCGTGAAACAGTCAGCGCCGCAGACTCTTGCAACGGGTTTGGCCAGCGATTCTGCCTGAGTCGCGGGCCCGTCGCCTGAGGTTAAATCTGCTTCTGCGATCGCGGCCACAATACCTTCGGCCAGGCCGCCATTTTGACGCCCTTCATCAACCACCAGCACCGCATCACAGGCATTGGCCTGTTCCACAATGGCTTTTTCGTTTAACGGCACCAACCAACGCAGATCCATGACGCGAACCGACAGCTGGTGATCTTCCTTAAGCTGTTGGGCCACTCGCAAACTCATCGGTACGCCGTTGCCATAGGTCACGATCAAAAGCTCGGTGGCGAATGGATGGTAAATTCTTGGTTCGCCGACCCCCATGTAGACATCCGGCGCTGGATAATCAAACAACCAGCCATCGTCCCCAGTTTGATGGAGGTCTCGGGTCATATAAAGGGCAATCGGCTCAATCAATACGCTGACGCGGCCACTGGTTACCCCTGCAGCGGCCAGCGTGCGCAGCATCACTGCCGCATCATCGCCTCGGGAGGGACAGGCCACAATCAAGCCTGGGATATCCCGCAATGCGGTAATTGACGTGTCGTTATGAAAATGACCGCCAAAGCCTTTCTGATAACCCAACCCGGCGATTCGCACCACCATCGGGTTGGAGAACTGGGCATCAGAAAAGTACTGCAGTGAACTGGCTTCGCCACGAATCTGATCGCAAGCGTTGTGAAAATAGGCCAAATACTGAATCTCAGGCATAGGCAACATACCCATATTGGCGTAGCCCTGAGCGAGTCCAAGGATGGTTTGCTCATCCAGCAATGTATTGAAAACTTTGGCACCGCCAAATCGTTTGTGTAGCTGACGAGTAATGGTATAGACACCGCCTTTTTGCGCGACATCCTCACCAAAGACCAAGGCCTGGGGGTATTTGGCCAGCAACTCTGCCAGTCCACGGTTTAGGTTTACGGCCAAATTTGCTGCTTTGTCTGTCTCTGGCATGCGCTGATCAAACGCCATTACCCGCGCCTCGGGCGACGCAACTCGCGTCGCTTCCGCTTTCACTGCGGCCCAATGGGTAGGCGCCAGCGGAGCCATCACGTCCGCAAGCGTCTCCAGCCTAGGTCTCAGGTTGGCTCGCTCAGCGGCCTCACTGCAGCGTGATCTTGCCGCTTCGTATCGCTGGATAATTTGATCGGCGTCTAGCAAACGCGCATCAATGATCGTTTTAGCAGTGGTCAACAGGGGGTCCCGGGACTCCACCTCGCTGAGTTCCGCTTCACTGCGATAGTCCACTTCAAAGTCCGTTCCAGCATGGCCCATTAACCGTTCGGTTTTCAAATGCAGGAAGGTCGGTCGCCGCCGATCCCGACATTGCGCAACCGCCTTTTGCACCACAGGCCACGCCTGCGCCAGATCTAAACCGTCAGCTTGCAGATAGTCCAATCCATGTCGATTTGCCACACTGTTTTCTACCCAGCCTTTTGGCGTACGCACTGAGATCCCTAAGCCATTGTCCTCGCAGACAATCAATAGTGGTACGCCGATGCCCTGATGGGTGGCCCAAGCAGCGGCGTTCAACGCCCCCTGGGCTGTGCTGTGATTGAGACTGGCATCACCCAGACTGCACAGCGCAATCGCATCGGTTGGCACCGGCAGTGAATGTCCGACACGCTTGGCATGGTCAATCGCTAAGGCAGTGCCAAAGGCTTTCGGTAGATGACTGGCGATGGTGCTAGTTTGGGGCAATATCCATAGCGGTTTGCTGCCCCAGACCTTATGCCTCCCGCCGGATGCGGGGTCCTCGGCGCTGGCCGCAAATGACAACGCTGCGTCATACACCGGATCAATACTGGCTACCTGGCGACTGCGCTCTAGGACTAGCGCGCCGCTGCGATAGTGTAGAAATGCTGGATCGGTATGGCGAGTCAGCCGCCCCAGGAGCACATTGCCTTCGTGACCGGAACTGCCGATGGTGTAAAACACTTTATTTTCTAGCCGCAAAGCTCGCGCCATCAAATCCAGATGCCGACTCAACAACTGGGACTCAAATAGCGCTAAAAAATCCTCCGGGCTTAGACCATCAGGCAAGGCCACCGCGGCAGGCGATATTGATTGATAGCCAGCAATCGTAGTGCTGAAATTCTCATCAATCAGCTTGGCCCGATTGATCTGTTTCGATGGACCGGCCATCAGCGACTGTTGGCCACGCCGTGAGGTACATGCCCGGTGGCCACGTGAGAACTTGCTGATGTGCAATGTTCGGTTTGATCATCGAAAAAAATGTCAGCCCCAAACGCTTTCAGGAATGGCCCCTTGCTTTTGCCGCCGAGAAACAACGCCTCATCGAGTCGAATACCCCAGTGGCGCAAGGTCAGAATAACTCGCTTATGGGCTGGCGCGGACCGCGCGGTCACCAGAGCTGTGCGGATGGGATTGTCTTCTGCAGGAAAAGCCGATTGAATCCGGTGAATAGCGGACAAAACCGATTTAAACGGCCCCCCAGACAGCGGTCTGTCCGCAGCCGCCTTTTCACTAGCGGCGAAGGCCTCAAGACCCTGCTCCTGATAAATTCTTTCCGCCGCATCGTGAAACAGCACCGCGTCACCATCAAACGCGATGCGCAACTCTGGCCAACTACTGACTTTGACCGCCGATGGCAAAATCGTCGCCGCAGCAAAACCGGCGTCTAAGGCTTCACGCACGTCCTGTGCATTGGTTGATAGAAACAAATCTGCTCCGAAGGACTCAACATACGCAAATGGACTAGCTCCGTTGGTGAACGCTGCGCGAACGATATCGAGATTGTGACTTTCTATTGAATTAAAAATTCGCAGCCCGGTATCGCCGCTGTTGCGGGACAACAAAATCACTTCCACCAAAGGCAGCGGACTTTCATCGCTGTCACTGGGTACTGACTCTGACTGTTCATTGAGAGCAAGCAATTTGCGCACTAGAGGAAAGGCAATACCCGGAGCCAATGGGTCGTCCTCATGGTCAATCTGATACCGGGAATAAACATCTACCCCTTGCTGCTCAAACAACTCATGACTCTTGTCAAGGTCAAACAGCGCGCGGCTGGATATTGCAACAACAAAGGGTGTGCCTGTGGTATTCAAAGTGTGGAGATTTCCCGAGGGAAAAACTTACCCGCCAGCACTTTCATATGGTGAACTGCTCATTCAGTATTCGATCTTCCAAGTTGTGTTCAGGATCAAATAACATCCTCAGCGTGACATCTTTGGCCTCTGTAATCGACACTTCCACTACGTCCCTCACCTCAAAGGCATCAGCCACTGCACTTACGGGTCTTTTGTAGTGATCCAATACCTCAAACGACACCTTTACATCATGTTGCAGCAAAGCGCCACGCCAACGTCGCGGCCGGAACGGGCTAATCGGTGTCAGGGCCAGGATGTTGGCACCCAACGGTACGATAGGACCGTGAGCAGACAGATTATATGCAGTGCTTCCAGCCGGCGTCGATAGCAAAATGCCGTCACAGATCATTTCTTCCAACTTGACCGTATCGTTGATACGAACCCGTATTTTGGCCGCCTGTTTGGTTTGCCGAAACACCGACACCTCGTTGATAGCCAGAGCGGTTAACTCACCACCCGATTCACCATGAGCCTGCATCCGCAATGGGTGAAGCTCGGCGGTTTCTGCCCGCGCTATTCGCTCGGGCAATTCCAACGCGCCATCTTCATACTGGTTCATCAAGAACCCCACCGACCCCTGCATCAGTCCATAGATGGGTTTCTGTAGGTTCATGCTGCGGTGCATGGTTTGGAGCATAAACCCATCACCCCCGATCGCGACAATCGTATCAGCGGCTTCTGGCGACACATCCCCGTACCGGTCAATCATCTCTTGACGGGCTTTCTGTGCACCTTCAGCGCGGCTAGCGACAAATGCTATGGCGGTCAAATTCTTTGCTCCCCTTACCCTAAAGACTTATCCGCCAGCAGTATCCAACAGGCGACCCAATCCGCGCACCGCCACCGATGCTTTGGCGTAATCCGCCACACCGCTGGCCCGCATGTCCGCCATCATATGCCCAAAACGCCGGACTTCGCTATCGGCCGCTACTAACCAAGATTTCACCGGGTCGGTGCTGTTGGGATTATTGTGGCCTAGCAGGACCCCCGCCGTTAGCTGGCGCTGGCGTTGAAATAGTTCGTCCCGTAACGCTCCCCTGGCTGCCGCATGCCATTGACTATCAACTGGCAACTGCTCAATCTGCTGCATCAGCCATGATAATTTCAACTGCTGCCCCAACCTGAAATAGCTCCGCGCAACCGGCTCAAGCTCACATCCGGTTTCGCTGGCGACCTCCAATATATCCAGCGCAGGCTTGAGTTGGGAACAGCTCACCAATTGCTCCACCAGGCCTTCGGAAAATCCTCCGCTAACGAGCCTGGCTCGATAGCCGCTTACCCGCTTGCTGGAAGCCCCTGGCAACCACTGCAAGATCCCACGAGCCAGCTCCGATGCCGGAGCTTGATAGCGGGCTACCGCCGCCGCGATATCCAACTCGCCGCCACAATGGTGCAGTAACCATCGGGTAGCATGGCGAAGCAGATTCCACACCGTTAAATGAGCTTCAATTTGATGGGCGCTGGCAACTTGGTTGTCTGTTGCCTCCACGGCCAACCAAATGTCCCGGGCTGAAAAAATCTCTCTGGCCGCCGTATAGGCCTTCGCCACCTGCGCCGGTCCGGAACCGGTTTCCTCACCAATTCTCAGGCAAAAGGTGGCCCCCATCCGATTGACCATGGAATTGGTCACCACGGTGGCAATAATCTCCCGCCGTAGGCGATGCTCCTTAGCTAGATCGGCAAATCGATCACGTAGGGCCGCTGGAAAATACCCAGTGAGCTCGCGTGACAAGTATTGATCTTCGGGAATATCACTGGCCATTAGATCCTGGTAAAGAGTGATCTTGCTGTAGGACAGCAAAACCGCCAGTTCTGGTCGCAGCAGCCCACGGCCCTGACCCTGCCTCTGGTTCAATTCTTCGTCGCTGGGCAGAGCCTCTAGCTGGCGATCTAGAACGCCAGCATTTTCCAAGGTAGAAATCATGTGGGCCTTGGAGCCTAGCCGGGGCACGGTATGGGCTTCCATCAAACTTAAGGCCTGGGATTGCAGGTAGTTGTTTTTCAGTACTAGCGAGGACACCTCCTCGGTCATGGACGCCAGCAGTTCCACGCGCTCCGTTTCGCTGATACGCCCAGCATCAACCGCCTGATTGAGCAGTATCTTGATATTGACCTCATGGTCAGAGCAATCCACACCGCCAGCATTGTCAATAAAATCGGTGTTGATTCTGCCTCCATTAGCCGCGAACTCTATTCGCCCACGCTGGGTTAAACCGAGATTCCCTCCCTCACCAATAACCCGAAAACGCAACTGCTCTCCGTTCACTCTAAGGGCATCGTTGCTGCGGTCGCCGACCGCAAGATCGGTCTCCGAACTCGCTTTGACGTAAGTCCCTATGCCGCCGTTCCACAATAGGTCTGCCGGTCCCTGGAGCAACGCCCGTATCAATTGGATCGGCGACATGGGAGCGGCCTTGATCCCCAGCCATGAAGCCACCGCTTCGCTGACCTCAATAGTCTTATCCTGACGAGAAAATACACCGCCACCTTGACTGATCAGATCCGGATTGTAGTCCGACCACGACGAACGGGGCATATCAAACAGTCGCT
Organism: uncultured Gammaproteobacteria bacterium; assembly: GCA_964559945.1. GTDB lineage: Bacteria > Pseudomonadota > Gammaproteobacteria > Xanthomonadales > SZUA-38 > JANQOZ01. The sequence continues at coordinate 37,576 of CAZLJY010000008.1, forward strand.
GACGCTCAACAAAAGAACTCACCGGGTCTGGGTCCGGGTCCAAAAAAATATGTTCGTGATTAAATGCTGCGCGCAAACAAATCTGCCGCGAAAGCAACATGCCGTTGCCAAAAACATCCCCAGCCATGTCGCCGATGCCAATCACGGTGAACGGTTGTTTCTGGCAATCTAGGCCTAGCTCGCGAAAATGACGTTTGACCGACTCCCACGCGCCCTTTGCTGTGATCGCCATTTTCTTGTGGTCGTAACCCACGGACCCACCGGACGCAAACGCGTCGCCCAGCCAATACTGGTGATCAGCAGCCACCGCGTTGGCGATATCTGAGAACGTTGCCGTACCTTTATCAGCGGCAACAACCAAGTAAGGGTCGTCGCCATCGTGTCGAACAACCTGGGTTGGGTGATCGATGCCCCGCTCAGTCAGGTTGTCGGTAATATCTAGCAAGCCATTAATGAATCGACGGTAGCTGGCAACAACCGCGGCCATGGTGGCGTCTCGATTGCTACCAGGCTTGATGTTACGTGCCACAAAACCGCCCTTGGCGCCAACGGGAACAATCATGGTGTTTTTCACAACCTGGGCCTTCATCAAGCCCAGCACTTCGGTGCGAAAGTCCTCGAACCGATCAGACCAGCGCAACCCACCGCGACTCACCGGGCCGCCCCGAAGGTGAACGCCTTCGACCTGAGGCGAATAGACAAAAATCTCCCGCCAGGGAAATGGTCGGGGTAAATCCGGCACCTTGGCAGAATCAAATTTCAGACTGACATAACCCCGTGCCGGGTCATCCAATGCCCCTTGGAAAGCATTACTGCGTAGCGTTGCCCGGATCAACTCAGCAAAACTTCGTAATATTCGGTCTTCGTCCGACGACCGGACCTGAGCCAAACTGGCATTCACCAGTGAATCGCAGACCGCCATCAGTTCAGTGCGATTGCTAGCGCTGAATTCCCCGCCATCGGCGGGCAGCAGGCCAAGGGCTGCAGCCGGCGTTCGAAGTCGCTCTAACATCCGAGCCAAGTGCGGGTTAGGACCAGAGCTGCCCAGACCTTCGTCTTGGTTAGAGGAATCTAACTTTGGATCAAACCGCGCCGCAAATAATGTCACCAGCAGCGCTGCGTGATGGGGGTGACGGGCTAGACTCTGCTCAATATATTGCTGAGAAAATGGGCAGCGCGTTTGCCGCCAATAGCGACTATACGCCCGTAAAAGCACCACTTGGCGCCAGTTCAATCCAGCACCGAGAATCAACCGATTGAAACCGTCACTTTCAAGTTGACCCCGCACAACCTGCTCAAACCCTTCCTGAAATGGGGTCCGAACATGCTCTAGATCTAGGTCTCCGCCACTGGCAAGGATAATGTCAAAATCCTGCACCCAGCGAAGACTGCCGGGACTGACTTCCAATCGATAGGGGCGTTCGCTCACCACCCGTAAACCTAGGTTCTCCAAGATAGGCAACACATCGCTAAGAGCGATGGTGGTATCCCAGCGAAATATCTTGAAGCGAAATTTCCCTGTCGGCTGCACTCTGGGACGATAAAGACTGAGCTCCAAGTCCTGTTCCGACGCCAGCTTAGCGAGCTTCTCCACATCAAATGCGGCGACCCACGGCGAGACATCTTCAACGTAAGCAGCCGGGAAAGCCTCACCGTAGTATCGGCCCCATGCCTGGCCCGTTTCCTCGCCATGTTTTTCGATCAGAATATCAGTCAAGCGGTCTGTCCAGGACCTGACCGCATCCGCCAAATCGGCCTGCAATTGTTGCCGATCAAAGGTGCTCGCTTGGTCGGGATTGACCCATACCATCACGTGCAGCCGGGCCAGCACCGAATCATCCAGTTGTACGGTGTAGTCCAAGCGGATGCCACCGAGTGTGTTTAACAAAATATCCTGGAGCTTCTCTCGTGTTTCTGTGTTGAAACGTTCTCTGGGCAAGTACACCAGACAGGAGAAAAATCGACCGAAACGGTCTTGGCGCAGGAGCAATCTGGTCTGTCGTCGCTCGGCCAATTCGAATACGCTAGTGACGGTTCTAAACAGCTCATCGGGTCCGGATTGAAACAGCTCATCACGGGGCAGAGTTTCGGCAATATGTAGCAAAGCCTTGCCGCCGTGACTGTCCGGCGCGTACAGCGAGCGCTCCATTAAGGCATCAACGTTTTTCCGCACTAACGGAATATTCCATGGCCGTCGATTGTAAGCCGAGGACGTGTAAAGCCCTAAAAATCGATGCTCACCAATGAGGTTACCGGCCTGGTCAAAACTCATCACACCAACGTAATCAAGAAAGCCGCTGCGGTGCACCGTCGAGCGCACTCCCGCTTTCGTCAGCACAATTGGGGAGGTATCAGACAGTTCTTTGGCGCTGCCGGTTTTCAAGCGAGTTAAACGAGGAGGCGTTCTTAGCCGCCCTTCCTCTCGCAAAATGCCCAAGCCGCTGCTGATTTGCGGCTGTAAATCAAATTCACCCTCTACCTTTTGCAGGTCATAGTGACGATAGCCAAGAAATGTGAAGTGTGCATCGACCAGCCAACGCAAAAATTCCGCAGTTTCCTGCTGGCGTTCGTTGCCGTAAGGACTGTTGGCCGTGGTGACTTCCTGGGCAACGGCGAGCGCCTTTTCTGACATTGACTGCCAGTCATCCACCGCCATTCTGACGTCTTCCAGATGGGTCGCGATGGTTTGCTTCAAGGCAGTGATTTCGGCACCGTCGCTGAGCCGCTCAATATGAAAATGCATGACAGACTCGGCGGTACCTAAGTCCGGGTCAGCTTTACCGTGAGACAGCCCCATCAAAAAGCCACCCGCGTCTCGTGACACTCTATACACCGGATGAACCACGCGGCGAACCGAACGCCCCGACTCCGTGATCGCCAGGGTGACAGAGTCCACCAAAAACGGACGGTCCTCACTCATCACATCCAGCACTGTGTAACGCTGATGGTCACCCTGATCATCCGGCGGATTGTAAATTTCGATACTGACCTGAGAGGTGATTCGTTGGCCCAGCATATGGACTTGAGCGCCAATAGCACTGGCCCAGAAATCCGCGCTCTGAGTTTGCAACTCAGCATCAGGCACGTGAGCCAGAAAATGTTCTGCAAAAGCCCTAGCCCAGCGGCTTTCGCCAGCCTTCGCTGCGAGGGCCAAACGTTCGAGGGTTTGCTCGCGCAGGCCAGCGGTAATGATCTTCGTCATCTTGCTTGCTCCAAACTGTTGCGGTCACCCGGGCGTCCCCGGATGGCAATTTAAGCGGTATGCGAGCGTGCGACGCACGCTCGATCAAGATTTGTGAAACAGTGTTTTAGCGCAATCCGGTCTCAGATCGAGCGATAACCATGCGTTGAATTTCACTGGTACCTTCATAGATCTCAGTGATTTTTGCATCCCGGTAATAGCGCTCAAGGGGCATTTCTTTACTGAACCCCATTCCGCCGTGAATCTGAACGGCCTGATGGGTAATAAAATTAGCAGCTTCGGAGGCAAATAATTTTGCCATGCTGGATTCCAGCGTGTAACGACTACCCGACTCAGCACTGGCGGTTTTCGCCCAAGCGGCTCGCAGGGTCAGTAACTCTGCGGCTTCCAGTCGCGTTCGCATATCGGCAATCTTCGACTGGATCATCTGGAAACCCCCAATAGGTTTGCCGAAAGCCTGCCTTTCGCTGACATAGTCTCTGCTGGCTTCATAGGCAGCTTGGGCGATCCCCACTGCCTGAGCCGCAATCCCAATACGCCCAGCATCGAGCACCCCCATTGCAATGGCAAACCCCTGCCCTTCTTCCCCTAGTCGATCAGACGCTTCGCAACGATAGTCGGTCAGTTCGATCTCGCAGGTCGCTGATGCCCGTATGCCCATTTTTGGCTCGGTTTTTCCGGTAGCGAAACCTGGCTTTTCGGTATCAATGACAAAGGCGGTTATGCCCTTGGACCCCGCATCTGGATCTGTCTTAGCAAACAGCACCACAAATCTCGCCACCGGTCCGGAGGTGATCCATGATTTTTTGCCGTTGATGACGTAGTAACTGCCATCAGCAGATGCTTCAGCACGGACTCGCATATTCCCTGCGTCGGAACCGGACTGCGGCTCAGTCAGGGCATAGGCACCAATTTGTTCGCCGCTTGCCACCGGCTTGACGTAACTGAGCTTTTGCTCTTCGGTTCCGTGGGCCATCAGTCCATTGGCATACAGCGAATTGTTCACCGACATGATGGTGCCGTGGGCCGCATCGGCTGCACTAATTTCCTTTAACGCCAGCGCATAACTGATTGTGTCCATGCCTGCGCCACCGTAGGCCTCAGGGACCTCGATACCCATCAAACCCAATTCCCCCATCTGCTTGACAGTGGGTTTGGGAAATTCGCCACTTACATCATATTCAGCGGCAATGGGCACGATACTGGCCTGAGCGAAATCCCGCGCTGCGTCGCGAATCATCTGTTGTTCTTCGGTGAGTCGAAAATCCATGAGTCTAGGCTCTCGTTGATTGCTGTATTTTGTCTGCCCGGATTGTCTCATGCTCGCGAGGCTTAACCCAAGGTCAGGAAGTGGAAAATTCGTTAAAAACTGCCCCTGAGCTCCCAATGATGGTGGTCTTTTTCTGGTCAGACTGTTAATCTTTTCATCTTAATATCGCGATAAAAGGATACAACCATCGACCTCAGCACCACATCCGGTCTGTTGAAGGTATTGGCGGACCCCAGCCGGGTACGTTTACTGGTGCTGCTGACCCATGAGGAACTCACGGTGGCGGAGCTTGCCCAGATTACCATGCTGGCCCAGCCTAGAGTGTCGACCCACTTAGCGAAACTGCGAGAAGCGGGCTTGGTTGTTGATCGCAAATCGGGGGTTCAAAGCTACTATCGACCCCACCACCAACTCACCGACAACCCCCTGCAACAAATTTGGCAAACGCTCACCGACGCCATTGACGATGCCGTGCTAGCCGCTGACCGCGACCGCGTACCAGGCGTTCTAGCGGCCCGGGCCAGCAGCAGAAACTGGGCAGACGCGGTGGCCGGTGACATGGAGCGACACTACTCGCCCGGACGAACCTGGGAAGCGACCGCACGAGCAACCTTGCAGTTATTGAATCTAGGTCGGGTTTTAGATATCGCCTCAGGCGATGGTGTGCTGGCCGAAATGCTGGCCCCGCGGGCGAAATCGATCACCTGCATCGACTCCAGCGATCCCGTGGTCAAAGCGGGTGCTGAGCGCTTGCGTCGATTCAAAAACGTCGCCTTCACCCATGGCGACATGCATGAGCTGGAGTATTCGGATGGAAGTTTTGATGTGGTGCTTCTTATGCATGCCCTAACCTACACTTCTGAACCCTCAAAAGTGGTGGGTGAAGCCGCACGGGTACTGGCCCCCGGCGGCACTTTGGTGGGATCGACCCTCAAAGCCCATCGCCACGAAAAGGCGGTTGCACCGTTTAACCACGTGAACCTTGGGTTTCGTATCAAAGATCTGAAACAGCTTTTGGGCGGCGCCGGGCTGACTGTGCGCAGCTGTGAGATCACATCCCGAGAGTCCCGAGCGCCCCATTTCGACATTGTGACCTTCGAAGCCCATAAATCGTAAATCTTGAGATCCCCATCCATGAGCCGCAGCCAACAACTTAAACAGCTTCTTGAGAATCGTATTGCGGTGCTCGACGGCGCTATGGGCACCCAAATTCAGAACCACCGACTGAGCGAGGAGGATTTTCGAGGCACCTTGCTCACCGACCATGAGCATGACTTAAAGGGCAACAATGACCTGCTCTCTTTGACCCAGCCGGAACTGATTCGAGATATCCATGGCCACTACCTGGCAGCGGGCGCTGACTTGGTTGAGACAAACACCTTTAATGCCACCAGTATCTCGCAGGCGGATTACGGCTGTGAGGCATACGTAGGCGATATCAATCGACGCTCCGCCGAACTGGCTCGCCAGGCCTGTGACGAACACAGCACCGCAGAGCGGCCTCGATTTGTGATTGGTGTTTTAGGACCCACCAACAGGACAGCGTCGATTTCACCGGATGTCAATGATCCCGCCGCCCGCAACGTGACCTTTGACGCCTTGGTCGATGCCTACCGAGAATCCAGTGTAGCCCTGCTAGAAGGCGGCGCCGATGCCCTCATGGTTGAGACCATTTTCGACACGCTCAACGCAAAAGCCGCGCTGTTTGCGATTTCCGCTGTAGACCCGAACAACCAGGTTCCGGTGATGATTTCCGGCACCATTACTGACGCTAGTGGTCGCACACTATCCGGCCAGACCACTGAAGGCTTCTGGCATTCGGTGCGCCACGCCAACCCCTTGAGCATTGGCCTCAACTGTGCGCTGGGTGGCCGCGAGCTTCGCCCTTACGTTGCAGAGCTATCGCGCATCGCCGATACACGAATCAGCGCTCACCCCAACGCTGGCTTACCCAACGAGCTTGGCGGCTATGACGAAAGCCCTGATGAAACTGCGGAAATCGTTGCGGAGTTCGCCCGCGCTGGCCTGGTCAATATTGTTGGCGGTTGCTGCGGTACCACTCCCGAACACATCGCCGCTATCGCGGCCCAGGTAGATAACCTCAAACCGCGAAAAATCCCAGTTGTTGAACCGCGTTTGCGACTTTCCGGGCTAGAACCCTTAACCGTCACCCCAGACACCAACTTCCTCAACGTTGGCGAGCGCACCAATGTGACAGGCTCTGCAAAATTCAAAAAGCTCATCATGGGCGGCGATTTCGAAGCCGCTCTTGATGTGGCCCGAGATCAGGTCGAAAACGGCGCCCAGATTATCGACGTAAACATGGATGAAGGCCTGCTGGACTCAGAACAGGCCATGGTGGAATTCTTGAACCGAATCGCCGGCGAGCCTGATATTGCCCGGGTGCCGGTCATGGTGGACTCGTCCAAATGGACAGTCATCGAAGCCGGTTTGAAATGCATCCAGGGCAAAGGGATCGTCAATTCAATTTCGTTGAAGGAAGGTGAAGCACCTTTTCTTGAGCAGGCCAGCAAGGTCCGTCGGTACGGGGCCGCCGTGGTGGTCATGGCCTTTGATGAAAAGGGTCAAGCCGATACCCTGCAACGAAAGATGGAAATCTGTCGCCGAAGTTATGAACTGCTTACTCAGAAAGCAGGACTTGAGCCCCAAGATATTATTTTCGACCCCAATATCTTTGCCGTTGCCACCGGCATAGAGGAACACAACAACTACGCGGTGGACTTCATCGAAGCGGTCAGAGGGATTAAGGAGACCTTGCCGGGAGCCTTGGTTTCCGGCGGCGTATCCAATGTCTCTTTTTCTTTTCGCGGCAATAACGCCGTGCGCGAAGCGATCCACTCGGTGTTTCTTTACCACGCCATCAAAGCGGGTATGGACATGGGCATCGTCAACGCCGGCCAGCTCGCGGTGTATGACAATCTTCCGGCCAACTTACGCAAAGGGGTTGAGGACGTCATCCTCAACAGTGACGAGGACGCCACAGATAGGCTGCTCACTCTGGCCCAGGAGTTTTCCGGCAAAGGCACCCAGAAAACAAAAGCGAATCTCCAGTGGCGCGAGGGGACAGTGCGCGAGCGGCTCATGCATGCGTTGATTCATGGCATCACCGAATTCATCGATGAGGATACCGAGGAAGCGAGATTGGCAGCCAGCAAACCGCTGGAGGTGATCGAAGGGCCGTTAATGGACGGCATGAATGTGGTGGGCGACTTGTTTGGCGAAGGCAAAATGTTTCTGCCCCAGGTGGTTAAAAG
>CAZLJY010000009.1:0-44393 GCA_964559945.1 uncultured Gammaproteobacteria bacterium
ATCCAACACTGCCGCCAGCGAAGTACTGACAATTGTTGGCGAACAATACCTGGCTGATTTACTGCAATCTGACAAGTATCAGCTGTATAAGCCGGAACGCGGTGGCTTGTGGGTTGGAAAGACTTACGGAAAAGCCCCGGCCTGGAAAAGGGACCCGCTTTACAATATTTCCCACGGTGCCTCGGCCAACGAGGTGGCGCGATTTTATTACCTGCTGGCCACCAATCGGCTGGTGTCTGAAGAGTCTTGTGATGTAATGCGCGACATCCTCAAAGACCCAGCCATCAGTCACAAGTTCGTTGCGGGTATCCAGCGCATCCATCCAGATGCCACCATCTATCGCAAATCAGGGACCTGGCGTACCTATCATTCCGATAGCGCCATCATTGATCATGATGGCAGGCAGTACATTGTTGTCGCCTTAGCCAACGATGCTAACGGTGGCCAGTGGCTGGAGAACATCATCGTTGAAATGGATCAAATCGTATTTGCGACGGCGAACGAGACACGCATCTCCCAGGCCGCCAATTAGCCCTGCAACGCTAACGACAAACTCGCTATTGAGTGGTGTCGCTTTGTTGTTGGCGCTGCTCAATCATCCGATGTATTCGCAGCGCAAGGGTTTGGTGGGCCACCGCTGAGTTCACCCTTAAGACATTAGATATAACCACCGCCATGTAGTGCAGGTTCCGCCCCTCTTTTTCCGTTTCAATGATCGCCACCGAGGCTAAGGTGTTGCGCTTATTGCCTTGGTATTTACGACAAACAAAGCCTTCCTCCGGTACACAGCTATAAAGGGAGCCAGATTTGAAGTACGCCGCAGAATCCGACAAAGCGGGATGGGAAATGTAACGGATTCGTCGCTGGGTCATGTACAGCATTCTTTTCAGCTCGCGGCTAGTAAACTCGTCCACCAGCTCGCCACGCTCCATTAACAGCAGTAACTTCATCAGTTCACGAGGGGTGCCGAAACTGCTGGTGCCACCCATGCGGTTTTTGCCGTAACGAGAGAAAAAGCTACCCTGCCTCAATTGGTCTGTATCAAGGCCGTGATTCTGCAATGGTGTTGCCAGTGCCGGCAGGATCACATCACGAATCTGCGTCGAGGATACCTTTTCAAGATACTCTTGAGTTCGCTGTGGCGATGCAGGATATTCATGCCCAAAATGTCGCAGTAACAATATCTCGCGCATAACCATACTGGCCGCGGCGTTAGAACTGGCTGACAACATCCAATCGACGTATTCCCAAAGAGTCGCCTCATCGCCTATCTTCAGTGCCCGATGTTGTAAGGATCGATTTTCCACATCCCAAATCGGCACCTTGTGATGGTCGTTTTCAATAAATCGATCTGCAGTCACCTTTGCGGTGCGCAAAAGATTTTCTCGGTCGGCGATCTCTGGATACAGCTCAGCGAGCACGGTAAAAAGACCAATACCAACAATCAGCTTGCCGACACTGCCCACATTGGATTTGTAGTCTGGGTTGTGCTCCGCGTAAATGGGTTGATCGGGATTGGATAGATCCAATAGCGCAACCCCGTAGTTGTCCGTTTGCTCGCCAAGAAATGTAGTGATTTGTTGTGCGTATTGTTCGTCCAACTGAACCGAATCAATACTGTTGAGCTTGGGATAACGAGGATGGATGGTAGCTAGCGGCAATTTTCCGCCGGCTGGCAATTGTCGTCCCGACACCACCCCCTGTTGCGCTAAGTCGTAGAAGTCCAGCCGACTGATGCCGGTGTATTTGTACCCATCAATGGGATACGCCTGTCCTAAATCGCAGAGCAAAAAAGCGCCTAGCGCTGTGACGGTTATCATACATAGCTTTTTCATCATTCTTGGCTCACCCCTTGAGTTAAATCCACGGTTTGCTGCTGGGTGGTTTGCAGGGGTTTGTCCAGTAACAACAGGCGCTGATTGCCCATTGCGGCGCGGTTTTCAACAAACGGTCTAATCTGAAACAACACCAACTCATCATTCAGGAATCCAAACTCGACATCTGCCACCACAGGCTTACCTGCCTCCTGCAACCAGGTTTCAATATCGTCGGCTAGCGCCACAAGGGCTGCGACGTTGCCGGAGGAAAGCAGTCGCTCTGCCCCACTCACCGGCACTAACGCCGAACCGCCATTGTTAAGGATGACCCGCTTTGTGGGTGCGGTTGCCGAGGATTTCAGGGTCACCTCCTGGTTTTCTCGGTTAATCACCACGGTCTCTGCAGACTGCCCTTCTACGCCGCCACCAACGCCCTCGTTCATCACAACGGTCAAGAACCGACGGGAGCCAGTATCGATATCAGAGGTGACCATCACCCCTGAAATATCAGCGTTGACACTTTTGTGCAGCAATACCGCGGCGTACAAATGTTCAGGATGATCCATCAACGCTTGGCGCCAACCAAACGAACGCTGAGAAAATGGTGACGCCCAAACTTGCCGAATGGCAGTGAGGATGTTGTCGAAACCCACCACATTGGGAACAGTAAGGTTTAGGCCAGCACCGGTAAAGCCCGGCAGGTCCTCAACGTTGGTGTCGCTTCGAACAAACACCCCATAACTGCCATCGGCCCCAAATTCTGCTGTCATCTCTGCTCGAAGCTTGGTCACAAACCCTGGGTCCAATGGGGTATGCATGATCCAATGGGTAATGGTGGTTAATACCTCGTTGCGCTGAGCCTCGGCCTGCTTCGGATCGTCAATTTCCGCCAACCGTTGATATTGCGACGTCAACCAATTAAAAGCTGATTGGCCCGTGGCGTCGAACGGTTGGTCCAACAGCTCCCTGAACGCCCCAAACGGCAGAGCCAGCCCGGCGGAAACAGTACCCGGATATCGCGCCATTAACTCGCCTAACTTGGCCGCTTTGGGGCCAACCTTCTTGCCCGAGTCTTCGGAGCGCAAATCGGTCAGCGAAGTAGCGCTGCGCACATCAAGCTGCAACTTGTCCAGATCAACAATAATCTGTGTGGTTGTGTCAGGTTTTCGTGTTTCGGTGTCAACGGTGAATTGGGCTTCTGGCACCTCACGCAAACTCACAATGCCCGCAGGGCTGGCAGCCAACTCAACGGGTTTACCCCGATAACCATTGATTTTCGAAAGCAAGTCCGGCCCAAGCACCACGTTGGGAATTCCCAGGTTGCGGGCCAACAACTGCACGTGGGAAAGATGATTGCCTTCGTTCTCGGTCAAAATTCCAGCCACTGGCGGCAGATCCGCCAAGGTCTCTGGCACCACCAGAATTTTTGCAATGCCGGGCCGAGAGTTTTCTGCGTAGTCAGCCTCGGTCATCAATACACCAACAGCCAAACCGGGGTTCAGACTCTGTAAGCCCGTTGATACGGTTTCACCAAAAAACTCATGGCTAACCTTGGCCAATCGGTTGGCATCGGCGGTTAAGGAATCAAGAATGGTGGAGAACATCAACATAGAGCTGCTGCGCAGGCGATCAGGGATATACTCAACAGTCAGCGGTTCTATTGTGGAAAAACCATGTATTGCTGGTTCAAAGTGCAATGCTAAACGGCGCTGAGCCCAGGAGGTCGTGCGGCTCAGTGCGGCCAATGCATTGCGATAATCTTTGAGTTCCACCTGGTCCGCGGCAAGAGAGGACAAACGCCGATTAAATTGACTGAATTCGTAGTCACTTAGACCGCCAACGCCATACCAGGCGCCTGCCAAATCCGCCAGCCAGTTCAATTGATCTCGCCGATTGGCTTGGGGAAGAAGGGTTCGCAATGACTGTGCTGCAGTAAACAGTCGTTGATCCAACGCCAGTGTCGCGTCCACCGCGGCCAGCTTGTCAGAAGCGTTCATGGAGCCTGTCACCATGCCGCGGATGGCAACCATGGCCTCACTGGCAATCTTCAGTTGGGAGGCCGGGTCACTGTTATCTGCCAACAAATCAGCGACTGATACCAAGCGCTGTTTCAACTGCGGATCATCGACCTGATCAATAGTCTGTTTCAGACGCTCTTGAGTTCGCGACGGGTTAGTTGCCGCATCAATCAATACCGCTAGCGCCTCGTAATCATCAGCTAGTTCAGGTCGCCCTTTGGTAGCTGCGTAGCTTCGGATGCTAGCGGCATCACCGGGGCCGGGTTTGCCATGAATCTTGTTGCGTAGCGACTTAAAGCCTGGGTCGCGGTCCTGAAGTGTCGCGGCATCCGCACGCAACTTGGTAAGGTCGGCGGAGGGTGCACCGTGGGGGAGTAATCTTGCTGCCTCAAAAATCAGCAATAGCCGTTGTTCGGTCCAGTGGTTTTCGGCTAGCAGCGCACGAATTATTGCCCGCACCGCCGCTTCATCTTCATCGGCTTGAAACGCGCCGCGGTAGTAACGCGCTTGGCGCAATATCCATCCGTCATCCACGTTGATCAAAAACTGTTCCAGCAATAGCTGTTGCAACAACACCGAGTCTTTTTGCAATACCGCTGCCGAATCGATCTCCGCCATCACATTGCCAATCATCAAGCCGCTAGCGCGTATCGCTTTTGCCTCGGAGTTCCTCTCGCCGTGCTGGCGCCCTCCCCCATGCTCGCGGCAGGCATAGGCCTTAGGCGGCAAGATGGTTCCATCGTTGCAGAACCAACGAATTCGCTGAAACGGACCGCGGGGCGCCGCTTTCATTTGCTCTATCCAAGCCCGGTACTGGGTTTGCTCGCCGCTGCCGTCAGAGTCTTTCGGAGCGCCAAAGGTCACAAAGGGAAAGACAAACGCTAACCCTAATGCCATCCATCTTGCGGGTAGATTCAAACGCCGGTTCTTATACACGTGTTATCTCCGGATTAGGGGCAAATTTAGGTGTGAGTAAACCGTATCGTAAAATGGTCCGTGGCAAACAAATCCTCGAAGTCCATGGCCGTGACTTTGATCTGCAAGGCATCAATATTATCTGGCGCGGTGCCATGAAAACGTCCAGCGTTGGCATCAAATACCAACCAAGCGGGCAGCGGCCTGTCATCATCTAGCGTTGCATAAAGGCGGATCACATCGCCAGGATCCGGATCAACAAAGGTCTGGGGATGAAGGGTGATATCAACCATTGCCCCGGGTGCCACTTCGCAATCAGGAATTGGATTGACCAACTCGGGCGGCTGACTGGTGCCGTTTTCCGCAACAATACGACAATACTCTTTGGCGATAAAAAACGCGACAGCCGTCCAAACGACCGCCAGCAGGGCATTACCGATCGCGAATCCTGGAATGCCAAGCTCAAACCAATGAATGCCTGCATAAATGGCGCCGCCCTGGATAAGATCGCCAAATCGCCAAAAAAAGGTCTCGATAGCGGTCTTGCCTTCATACTTCACTTCTCGGCTAGTGGGAAGAAACAAGACTTGGCGGATGGTGGACATCAACGAATAGTCCACACCGTTCTCGGCAATTTTGACCACCTGAATGATGGAAAAAATCGGGATAAAGGCCACCACCCCATAACCTATAGCGGCGATCATCGGCAGAATCATCAAGGCCCGCGGAAGGCCCAAAACCCGCAAGATTTTGGCCACCAAGAATGTCTGTACAAAAAGCCCCACCAAGGTGATCCAAAAACTGTAATTGCCATAAAAGGAGCTAATCAACGCCCCCTTGTCTAGCTCACTGGCAACCCGTATTTGCTCATCGGCCCAATGCACCACCATTTCCGCCAGAATGTACTCGCCGGTGGAGTTAATCCAATTGAGCAACACCACAAACAAGGCGATCATCCGCAGGTAATGGCTACTAAATACGATGGCAAAACCGCCAAACAGCCCCTCGGATTTGGGTACCGCATATTCACATTCGATACACCGAGAGTCATCCGGCGCAGCCAGCCTGGCAGGACGGTAAAAAAACATCGAGGCGGTAAGACAGGCTCCGGCGACCAACATGAGGCCCGAGGCACCTAAAGCGGTAAACGCCTGAGCGGACACTTGGGCACCGGCCAGCCCACCCAAAGATGTGGCAATCACGATCAACGGGAAAATGCGCTGTCCGCTACGAACGTTGTAGATATCGGTCACGTAGGCCCAAAACTGGGCAATGACCATGACGCCAAATATCCCCACCCAAATGTAATAAAAAAGGGCGATGGACACATCAAACTGCATCGCCACCCAAAACATCCCAAGAGTGGCAACAAAAAAGCTGTTGATCACTAGCACCAATTGGGTGCGATTGGTATGCCTGAACAAGACCCCATACAAAGGCACGGCAAAAAACAGGACCACTGCAATGGCGGCCACGGCATACGCTTTGGTTTCAGCGCTAAACTCGGTGAGGATGAGAGTTTCACGCAGCGTCTTCAAGATGTAGTAGGCGTTAACCACAAGAAACCCATTAACGCCCAGCAAAATCACGCCACGACCTTCGCCGGGGCGAATTTTGGTAAACAACGACAAAAAGGACTCAATCCGAGTCATACAACAACGTCACCCCTGGGTTATCTAGGGTTAAGACCGGTGAAACCGAGGCAAAATTGCACACAACTCTCTGTGGGCGGTTAACAAAGCTGAAACGGGGTTAGGTCTTTCATCCCGGCATCTCTACATCGAAGTCAAAGCAAGACCTCTTCTTAGGTGGCGAGTGCCAAGCCGATGGAGCCTGTAAATATTGTCCCTACCCCGCTGGAACGTCGGTCACCCCGGCCCGATATTTAGACGGCTTAGTGAATCTCGCAACCAACGTCCGTTAACCTAGCAGTTCTCGCTCATTGACGTTACCAGAATAACCGACGCCGCTCATCTCAAAAAAATCTATTTGCGTTAGTGCGCGCTGTTGGCTGTACTCTGGCACTTGAGTCTGACCCCAATAATTGGAGTTTTCACGATGGACGATCTGGTCATCAACTGCGCCTACGTCTTTTCCATGGTGGCCCTGGCGGTCCGTGACGTACTGCGCCTCAGGGTGTTGCTACTTGGCGGCCAGTTGTTGTTTTTGTGGTGGGGAGTATTGATCGACAACGGACCTACAATGGCCTGGAATACCGCTTTCTTGGTCATTAATGCTGCCATGATTGCACGCATTGCCTGGGAGCGCCGCCCTATTGCCATACCCGATGAGTTCATGGATATCTACCAACGGGTTTTTTCCAGTATGCAACCCCGGGATTTTTTGATGCTCTGGGAATTGGGTGATCCGCACCAACACAGCAACGCCACCTTAGTGGCTCAGGGTGAGCGCCCATCAGAACTACAGTTGGTGGTATCGGGCACCGCTCAGGTATATCGAGACGGCCGCCACGTGGCGGACATCGAGCGCGGCGGCTTTGTCTCGGAGATGAGTCTTCTCACCGGCAAACCCGCATCCGCCGACGTGAAGGCTGACGGGCCCTTGGAGTATCGCTCTTGGAGTCGGACCAAGTTGGCCACCTTGGAGCGACTCAACCCCCAATTGTTTCTGTCCCTTCACAAGGCCCTAGGGGGTGACGTATCGCGAAAAATCGCGAACAGCTCCACAAGATAAAGATATCGCCCTGACCCGTCCGTCGTAGAATCAACGGGGATCAGGTCTTGCATTGCCATATTTACTGCAAGTATCAAGGTCAGGTTCTGTGTTGAGCCAAATTGGTTTGATGCCACATCGCGAATGTTGATCATGTGGCAATGCAAACTCAGTGCCTAGTTTTCTCTTGACCGGCCTACGCCGGGCAGCGTTTACTACGAATCCGCCGCCAAAATCGGCATTCAGTGCAGATGTGTTTAATGGGCTACGAGATATTAGGCAGCCACTGCCGTTGATCTGGAATAAGTGCTTTGAGCACAGCGATTGGAAGGTATTGATTGTGAATGAGCATCGAAGGTGACCACCCAGAGACCTAAACAACCGGCGGTCCTGACAACGTCATTACTAACGGTCGCAGCGATGCTGGCGTTTGCAGCAAATTCGTTGTTATGCCGGCTTGCGCTTGGGGAACAACTGACTGATGCAGCCAGCTTCACGACCATACGCGTGGTTTCTGGGGCGCTAACGTTGGTTTTGATCACGCTACCTCAACGGCGCACAGGCGCCCAAGACCCCACCGATTGGCGAGCCGTGGTTGCGCTATTTGTGTACATGATCTTTTTTTCCTTTGCCTATATATCGCTAGGAGCGGCGACTGGCGCACTAATTTTATTCGGCGCGGTTCAACTCACGATGTTTCTTGTTGCGCTGCGCAAAGGTGAGAGTTTTCCATTTTGGTCACGTATAGGTTTGATGATTGCGATACTGGGCATCATTTACCTGGTGTCTCCAGGAGTGACCGCCCCCGATATTACTGGAGCAATTTTGATGACCATTGCTGGGATTGCCTGGGGCAGTTATTCCCTGCTCGGCAAAGGCGTTAGCGATCCATTGGTCGCCAGCAGAAATAACTTCATCTGGACGGTGCCGCTTGTCATTGCCAGTAGCGTGCTGTTTCTCGGTGATTATCGAATCTCTCTAACAGGTGCCATGTTGGCGGTCGTTTCCGGAGCGCTCGCCTCGGGTATTGGTTACGCACTCTGGTACGCCGCGCTGCGCGGTCTGTCTGCGACCCGCGCAGCAACGGTTCAGCTCACCGTCCCGGTGATCGCAGCATTCGGCGGTATCGTTCTTCTTTCCGAACCTATCACAACGCGTGTACTGATCGCCTCTGCGGCAACGTTGGGAGGTGTGGCCATTGTGCTCACCCAACGAGCCCGGCAACCGGAAATACAATGACGCGTCTGTGACCTTGGGTTCGATGGCTCTGCGACAACCGCAGAGCCAGCCGATGAGCTCACAGAAGAACCCAAAACCTATGCCCGGAGAATCTCCGCGGCAAAACACCCGTGGGCTGCGTTATGAGCATGCAAGTAAGACACTTCCGAACGGTCAAACGCCCGCTCGATTTTCTGATCCAGCGTTCCGTCGATATCTAGGTCGGCCCCAACCAATTGGCCAGCGTGATCGAACATTCGAAGGGATATGGGTCGCCCCATCAACGCAGGTGCTAGCTGGTTTTTAAACCGCGCCTCGGCGGTTGCACCCTCTCGCATGTAGATTGCGTAGGCATTGCGATAGGGAGAGGTGACTGCATGACTCACGTAATTCATCAGCAGCATTGGCTCTCCGGGCTCTGCATCTTCTAAGGTGATGCGACAGGGAAAGCCAGGCTTATTTGAGGCGATGATGCGCTCAACACCCTGCTCCTTCAGTTGATCGTTGGTTTGCCCCTTAAGTGGAATGAGGTTTTCCATCGGTATACCCGTGATTGTGTAGCCCATTAAGATTCTCCAGTGTCAAAGCTGGGTAGATTTTGCACCGGAAGCGGCACGGGTACTTCTTGCTTATTGCGGTACTGATCGCACGCGGAATCTGAAGAAATAGGGATTGAGAGGGAACTTGCATTGCAACGTACCGCACTTAACGGCTGATCAGATCCTGCTGTTTTAGCATCGCGCCTTGATCGCAGCAGACTTGCTATAGCTCATCAGGTTAGCGCTGACCAACTAGCCCAACGATGTGGCGTTACAAGAACTGACCGTGGTTGCTGTATCGGTGGATTCTGGGTCGGCGTGGGCTACAAGTGACCCTAGGAAGGACTAGCTATTTCTAACCAATGCTATTGGGCCTAATGATCCCTTTGCCAACGAATTACTGAATCTGAATGAGCGGATTTGATGGACACTTCATTGGCGCTAACCGATTCGATATAACTCGTATTTTTCGCTTTTTCGGTGGAAGTTGCGCCGTTCCTATTCGTTACGAGGGTCACGTTTGAGATCAGGGCCCGATCATCCAACGTCCAGGTACCTTCAGAGTTCACAGAACCTTCTGCGTTAATCCCGGTGCCTTCATAGCGGCCATCAGCATGCAGGTGCATGGAAAAATCGAGTCCCAATTCGCTGTTCTGGAAAACCCATCGACCCACCAGAGAGTCTCTGGTTACGTTCTCTTTTTTGCCTTCCAAAGCAGCGCAGTTTTCAATCTCGGGTTTCTCGGCACCGTGCTCACTGTCACATTGATCGACGGTCTGCGCAGCCACATTGAGTGTCACTGCCAGCAAAAGCGCCACATATAAAGCTCTGCTCATTGTCTAATGCCTTTTCGAAACTCCAATCCAAACATGATGGCCCTGAAGTATTACCTTAATAGGAAAGCTTACCTGAGGATAGCCGGGTTTTCATGATATCCGACCCAAAAATCGACGAGACGTTATCTGCCGACACGCTAACCTTTTGTACCAGAGCATCCATGCCACCCAATGAACGACGTTGACGAACAACCTTAGAAATACACCACAAGCGCCCACACCGCTGCAACCAGTGTGGTTAATGCGGTTCCTGCGGCACCGATGATTCTGCCGGCGTTGGACATGGTTTCTGCCTTCAGCCCCACCGCATGAACAATGCGAGTGATCAACAAGGCGGCGCCCAGCCCATGGATCGCCGCGTTAGAAACACCATTGGTTTCCAGCAGAAAGATCAGGATCAGAGGCAGTGGTACCTGTTCTACAAAATTGGCATGTCGACGTATCGCCAGCAGCATGGCCTGATCACCACCATCGCCGATGGGAATCCCCTTGCGCCCGCGCATCGACCCAGGGATGGATCCCAAAACCAACGACATTAGCCCCAGCAACGCAGCGTAAAATAAGGTGGTCATCGCAATCTCCGCGAAAACCATCATCATAGCGAAACGATAAACCGAATTCGCGGCCGCTATTTGGGTCTTGAATTTGTGCCAGCGAATTTCGCGAACAATTGAATCTTAGGGGATAGGACCAGGTGCGAGATCGGGACTGGTATTCATGGGACTAAATCATGCCTGTCTACATTTATCCGTGTTAATGGGGCGACCGGTAGTGCCTTGGTGTCTATATGGTCTGACGACGCTTATCTCGAATACTATTTGCGCAGGATAGTGTCTATAGCTTTAGCCTGGCACTTGAGCCTGACCCCCAAAATTGTGACCCCCAAAATTGCTGCCTTGTTAGGGCCTGCGCCCGACCTTAAGGGCGGCAACACCGGTAAGAAATAGAGCTATACAAAGTGGCACAACGACATTGAGCGGAACTGCTCCGGCCACTGTCACCGTGCTGGCCAGCTCCGACCCTGGTTGTGCCAGCTGCCTGTTGGGGAAATACACTACTGCATAAGTTCCCGCGGGCAGCGGCGGGATAATGAAGCGATCATCAACCGGCAGAAAGGGGTTAATACTCACCTGTGAAAAATCGAGCTGGGAGTCTAATACGATTCGCCCGTTTTTTATTGAGACAATCAGCGGATCACCAGGCCTTGCTGGAAAACTTGAAACCGTATATTGGATTGATATTTCGAAGCTCGCTCCCGCAAGCGGCTGTTCTGGAATTGTCGACCAGGTGTATCCGGAATTGGGATTATCCAGGCCTACAAGAAGCGCGGCAGCAAGCAAAGAGGCAATCATGAAAAGTAGACGAATTGTTTGGAGCCTACCCCCAAGATGGGTCCTAATCCATCGACCAAGCGAAAAGGCCAAAAGTGCCCACGATACCCGAGGCATTCCGGTGCGCAATAGTCTACGAAGCTTCGGGAACAGGACCAGGTACGAGGTCGGACTGGCATTCATAGCGTCACGTCATGCATCGCAAAATTCTTCCCTCATCAACTCCTAGTGAGGCATTTCAAGACCTGACCCCAAATCATAGCTTTAACCTGGCACTTGAGCCTGACCCCAAAAATTCACCCCAAAAATTCCTATGGCAATATAGCGATCTGCTACCATTCATCGGTCTCCAATGAAAAATAGATGGCAACAATGTGCCGGCCATAGCGAGTACAAAGCCCTGAATATGCGTTGCCGAGCTTTCGCCATCAATTTGACCTTGCTCTTGATCCTATTTTCCCCTGCGATTTTCGGCGAAAACAGTGCGCCGTCACTCAAAGCGGACGAGGGATACTTACTACTGTCGACCGACCTAGGGTTTTCCGCTGATGCTATCGAGCTAAAGAAACAAAGTGGTTTATTTCACGTAAATCTTAAAGACCTGGGTGAAGGAGTTTCGCATCAGCTTGTTGCCGTAAAAGCCGGACAATACTATTTCAAAAACCTCGCGATACGGATCTGGGGGCAGCCATACAAGATACCTCTCGGAGAAGAGATGACCACGTTTAATATAGAGCCTGGGAAAATCAATTACATGGGCCAAATCATCTCCCGCCATGCAGGGGGCACCCGGTTCTTAACCCATCGAACTAATCGACTCACCCAGGTCCTTACTTGGTTGCCAAAATACTACCCTGAGATCTATAGCAACCACACACTGCGCTACGCCGGAGTCTACCCAGACCCATTTCTCGAGTTCGTTCAGGAACTTGATCCATCATTCGCCACTGATGACGTTGTGAATGACTAAGTTGCCCATAGGGATACTCCTGTGCTTTCTCACTGTGGTCTCAGCGAACGCAAACACAGTGCAGCCTGATGACTATTTCGCCGACGACCTCTATCAATCAGCGTCGCTCAGTCCCAACGGCCGCTTTGTAATGGTGAAAACTTTGCGCGAGGGTCGTGAACAGGTCGAAATACTGGATCCACGCACCCGCAATTTTTTCGTTCTTGCGCAGACAGGCGACGGGCGATCTGGAACCGCCACCGAAATACGCTGGTTAGGCAACCGAACAGTGATGATCCTGGCCCGCTCTGGGTATTCGATGCAATGGCGGCACTGGCTCGGTCGTTTCAACTATGATGACGATGAATTTTCTAAAGATTTTCTCATCACATTTGATGCAACGGGCTGGCTCATTGATCCACTGGTGGATCAGGAAAGTGCCTTTATGTTTTCCCGCGTCGCGAAAAAGGGCGGCGGCGTCTACAAAGTGGAAATTGACAACAGCGGCAAAGTCGACGACGACTCATTTCGCACGAAATTCCGCCTCAACGGGCGTATGACCGATGGGATATTTTGGTATTCGGATCGATCTGGGCAACTCAGGTTCGCCGTGCGTGAAGAAGAAAATGAGCAGTACGACCTTTGGTTACGAGAAGAAAATCGCTGGAAAAAGGTGTTCAGCATTTCTGGCGAGTCGCGCTTCGCCCCCCTTACCTATTTTCCCGAGCGACGCCAGCTGCTGGTACTCACCGAAGATGAAAATAAGAAACGGGTCGCACGGGAACTCAATGTCGCTACCGGTCAATACAGCCAAACGCTGCACCAGCACCCCGTACATGACCTGACAAACCTCATACTTAACCCTGCCGATGGTCGGCCTATTGGTATTCAATACACGCAAGACGGTCGCGTTCGTCGAGAATATTTCGTCGAATCAAAGGCTGAGTGGCTCGATACTGTAGGTCAACGTTTTCCTGGTCGAACGGCCTATATCATGTCTCAGGACTCAAAAGATCAGTACGCCGTTCTTCTTGTCGAATCGTCCGACCATCGCGGAACCTTAGTCTACCGAGATGGACCCGGTGAGCAGTTGATAGAAATTGGAAACCTTGCGCCGCAACTTGATACTTTGCCCACCGCTAAGACCCACGTCATCAAAGCCACTTCAACGGATGGCTTCGAGATCGAAGGCTATCTAACGCTACCTGAGAGCGATGAGATCTTGCCTTTGCTGGTTGCACCCCATGGCGGACCTATCGGAGTACGAGACACTAATCACTTTGACTACGAAGCCCAGTACTTTGCCGCACTTGGAATGGCGGTTCTTCGACCCAACTACCGCGGAAGCTCTGGCTTCGGACAACAATTTGAAATCGCTGGACGGGGTGAATGGGGCCGAGGAATTGAGGATGATATTGATCTGCTTGTCGACCAGACCCTTGCGACGCATCCCATCAACGCTGATCGAATTTGCGTTCACGGGATTAGCTACGGCGGCTACTCTGCGATGATGAACATCATCCGACGGCCTGACCGATACCGCTGCGCGTCATCGCTAGCTGGCCCTACCGATCTCCCATTGATGTTTTCGTCCAGCGACTGGAGCCAGGACGAAAAACTGGTTTCAAAAATGAAAGTAATCTTGGGCGACCCGAACACTCATTTAGCGAGTCTCAAAGAAGTTTCGCCGCTCTATCAAGCTAGAAAACTGACGCGCCCGCTGTTTTTGGCACACGGCGAATATGACCGTCGGGTAGACATCGAGCACCTTTATCGCTTAGAGAAAGTAATGAACCTTCTAGGCGCACCCGTCGAAACGATGATACTGCCTCAAGGGCACAGCTTTTTGATGCGTTCAGATTCTCGTGCTTACTACCGCGAACTGAGTGCCTTTTTGATCGAGCAATTGGAATTGGAGACGACAATTCTTCCATCATCGAATCCTGTCGCCACTGACACAGCATCTGATACGGGCGGGGAGGAAGTATTTGATGGCGCCAGCAACGAGACACGATCAAACGATCACTCCAATTGACCTGCGAAACCTGCATCAATGCGCGCGCAGCCGGCTATGCCGGAAGAATTTCAGCGGCAAAACAGCCGTGGGCCGCATTGTGCGCATGCAGTTAAGACACCTCTGAACGATCAAACGCCCGCTCAATTCTCTGATCCAGCCTTCCGTCGATATCCAAGTCGGCCCCAATTAATCGGCCAGTTTTATCAAACATTCGAAGAGCGATGGGGCAGCTCTGGAATACAGGCGCGAGTTCGTTGTCAAAACGCGCCGAGGTTGTTGCACCCTCTAGCACGTAGATTGCGTATGCACTGCGATAGGGAGAGGTCACATCATTACTCACGTAATTCATCAGCAGGATGGGCTCTCCAGACTCCCCATCTTCTAGGGTTATTCGACAGGGATAGCCAGGCTTGCTTGAGGCGATGATTCCGTGCCATACAGCAGAAAAACCCTGACCAGCTCCAAACCGAATGACACTAACTCATCTGATTCCGCTAATCTGGTAGTTCATTCCTGTACGCGGTGTCGCAATACCTACCGCCGCTTATCTCGAACACGATTTGCGCAGGATAGTGTCTAAAGCTCTAACCCTTGCACTTGACCCCAAAAATTCTAAAGCTCACCGGCGCGGTAGGCGGGTGATCCTAGCTTGTTAGTTTTCATTTGCTTCTCCTAGCAGATTTAATGCGTCACTTAATGCGTCACACAACGTTTGTCGAGAGGGAGAAAGCACATAAGTTACTGATAAATGGTGCCGGAGCGCAGACTCGAACTGCGGACCTACGCATTACGAATGCGTTGCTCTACCAACTGAGCTACACCGGCATTGGGCGGGACGCGCAGTATATTATTGGGGCCTGCTGGTCACAAGCCATATTCACCGGCTTAGGGTGACGGTATGGCGACATAGGCGTATTCTTATTTGAATGGTTCATTCATCACTAAAGCTTGCCCTTTGTCTGGCCGTTTTTAGCTTGCTTGCCGCCTGCGCAGCGGCCGTGCGGCCGGTGGATCCAAGTCCGCCCTCTCAAGGGGCCTTCGTCGAACCGATCCCCGCCCCTCTGGACAAGACGCAAGAGAAAGACGCAACGATTGCCGAGCTGCGGACCCTCAGTAATGCGCAAGCCTATGAAATTCGCCAATTAAGAGAGGAACTGGCGGCCACTGAGCTGCGCCTTATTGCTGCCAGCGCCCAGGTACAGCGGCTTAAAGTCAGCGTTGAGGAGTCCCGGGTGTCTGCCGACGAAGCCATTGCTGAAGTGGTCAGGACTCAGGCCAGGCTGCAAGGCAATGTCAGTCAGGCTGATGCGGCGTCAAACATCGCTGAGGCGGAGATTATTTTCTCCAGTTTCGCTGATCGCTCATCGCCAGCGTTAACCAACATACAAGAGCAGCTGGAATCCGCCTCAGCCCAGTATGACGCGGAGAACTATGGCGGAGCGATGTACCTTAGTAACCAAGCCAAACGGGGCATGTCGGAGATCAAGGAACAAGTCACAACGCTAAGCCCAGTGGCTAATGAAGAGTCATTTGGTGAACTGGTCGAGATGACGGTGATCAGCGATAGCAACTTGCGCCAGGGGCCTGGCCTGGACTACCCAGTGATTACCGTGTTGGACGAAGGGGCAAAAATACAGGCCTATTCATTTAGCGGGGCCTGGGTCAGGGTTCAGGTGGATGACACCACTGAGGGGTGGGTATTTCAGCCCTTGCTCAGCCAGTCAAATCCGCTTCCGACGAAATAACGGATAAACTTGCTTCACCGGCAATCACCGTCGTGTTTCGGCCCTTATCCTTTGCCTGGTAGAGCGCAGCATCCGCCCGCCTGAACAGCAAATCGCCATTGCTACCATGCTCAGGGTAGGAAGACACCCCAATGCTAGCGGTAACTCGCAGCTTGTGATCGTCAAAATGCACCGGCGTTGAGGCGACGGCCAGGCGCAACCGTTCAGCCAGCTCAAACGCGTGTGCCGCATCCACCTTTGGCAACAGGACGACAAATTCTTCGCCGCCAAAACGCGCCGCGTAGTCACTTTTCCGCAGCGTATCGCGGATATGCTCAGCGATGCGGCGAATCGCTTCGTCACCGGCAACGTGGCCGTACTCGTCGTTCAATGCTTTAAAGCGGTCTAGGTCAATCATCAAGATGGCAAAAGGCGTTTGCGCTTCTTCGCTGGCGGTGAGCAATCGTTCCAAACGATTGGTTAGGTGCTGGCGATTGTATAGCCCTGTCAGCGAATCGGTGTTGGACAACACTTTCAAGCTGCGGTTTTGTTGACGCAAGGTTTGGCTGGTTTTCTCCACCTGTTGCCGGCCCAGGGCCAGCCGTTCAACCATGTTGTTGAACACTTCGGTGAGATAGGAGATTTCGTCTTTACCCCGAACCTTAATGCGCACGTTCAGATCGCCGCTGGCAACCTCCGTTGCACCTTCGGTCAAGCGCCGCAGCGGTGCCAGGGTGCGGGTAGAAAACAGGTAGGCGATCAACGCCATAATAACGATCAAGCTGCCACTGACTATCACCGTTAAACGTCGAAAACTGTTGATCTCAGCGAACGCATCAACCGCATCGCGTTCCGCCATCACCGACCATCTGCTGTCAGGCATCACACTCATTCGCGCGACAATCTCAGTCCCATCTTCCCGCCAGAAATTGACCGTATTACCCTCACGAAGACGCTCAATGAGCGATTCACCCAAAATATCGTCACCGGCCAATGCTCGGTCGTCGTCTTGAGAGACAACCCGCTGGGCCTGGTCGATGATCCGAACAGTTTCGTTGCCCGATGAAGTAATGCTATTGAGCGTGGCATCAAGTTGGCGCAGACGAACCCGACCAGCCAGGAAGCCCGCCCGCTTGCCATCAAAATCCGTCATGTGTGCACCCATCAACAAAGAACCCGCATCGCGCACAGGCAACTGAAGCTCCAGGTTGTCTAAGGTGCTGGCAGAAAGCCAAGGCTCGGGCAATGCCCAGCTACTATTATCCGTTGAGACAATTAGGTCGCCGGACAATGAAAATATCGCCAAGCCGTCCAGATCTGGCGATCGACGCAACACTGATCGTAAATAGGCTGAGATTTCGTCCCGAGAATTGGGATTGCCTTCTAGCGCTTTCTTAACGTTGTCCACCACAGTGTAGGACTGTGAGAAAACGTCTAAATCTTGCCGGCGATTTTCCAGCCACTGGCTAGACTCACGGGCAACATCTTCCGCGGTCATCTGCAGGCTTTGGCTGACTTTGTCCTGCAGCAAACCCAGGGAGTTCTTGTAGTGGAGCAAACCCAGCACAACCGATGGCACCAACGTTGCCAGCAACGCGAAGATAATTACCTTCGCTTTGATGCTGCGCAAACCCTGAAAACGGGCAACGGGTTGGGTCGATTGGCTCAAGAGTCGCTAAATGTCCGACATTTAAGGGTTAGATGGTACCGGAACCCACCAAAACTCGCGGCAAATAACTGTTGCAATTTATTGTTTTTAATAGGAATTTGTGACCAAGATCACACTTGGCAGCCCCTAAACGGAAATTATCCCAAATTTTACAAGCAATTGCCCACAATTCATTAAGACTTTGTCTTATCGTCGTTTGGCTGGCGAAACCCGTAAATCACCAATCCCACGGCAGCCAAGGTAATGGCAGAATCGGCAATATTGAATGCAGGCCAATGCCAGTTTTTGTAATAGACGTCGATAAAATCGATCACGTAACCTAGCCGGATACGGTCAATTACGTTGCCAATTGCGCCACCGATGATTAACGCCAGTGGGCCTGCGGTACGCCAATCAGATCGCTCGGTGCGGCCCAGCCACACGAGCAATACCACGCTGATGATGATGGCAAGCCCCGTGAATAACCAGCGTTGGGCGCCGCCGGGCACATTCAGAAAACTAAATGCCGCGCCAAAATTGTATAGCAGGGTCCAGTTGAGACCGGGAAAGACTGCCACGCTCTCGTAGCGTTGCAACGAATCAATGGCAATCCACTTGGTCCACTGGTCCAGCACGATGACCAATGCAGATAGCCCGAGCCAGGGCAGCGCCGACCGGCTAGTCATGCGAAATGCCGGGTTTCACCCTGACCCACTACATTAACCAAGCAACGACCACAGAGGTTGGGGTGAGCGTTGGACATGCCGATATCTGCCCGCCGATGCCAGCATCGTTCGCACTTCTCATTTTCGCTGCGGGTCACGGCAATTCCGATTTCCTGCTCATCCACCGTGCCAACGAGGGCTCCGTCAGGCTTATCGGCCAGGGGAAACAACCCCGCGCCAGACGTAATCAACACAAACCGCAACTCATTGTCGATGGGCAGGAGCTTGTCGTACATGGTCTGAGGTAGGTATACCGACACTTCGGCATCCAGCGAGGCGCCAATGTCCCCTGCCCTGCGCACCAATTCCAACTCACGACTCACCGCTTCGCGCACGCCTAGCAATAGCCGCCAGAACTCCTCGTCACAGCTGTCATCGCTATGCGCCGCTGGCAAACCCTCGTACCAGGTTTCCATAAACACGCTTTCGCTGCGCTCACCGGGCATGTGCTGCCAGACCTCCTCTGCAGTGAAGCTGGTGATGGGTGCCAACCAGCGCACCATGGATTCTAAAATGTGATACATCGCTGTCTGTGCTGATCGACGGGCGCGGCTATCGGGCTGGGTGGTGTAAAGCCGGTCTTTCAGTACATCCAGGTAAAACGCTCCCATATCCATCGAGCAAAAGTGATGGATTTTCTGATAAATGTGGTGGTACTGGTACTCACCGTAGGCGCTGATCACCTCCTGCTGCAAACTATGAGCCCGGCCCATGGCCCAACGATCAAGGGCTAAGCATTCATCCACTGGAAGGCCATCTTTGGCTGGATCAAAGCCATGCAAGTTGCCTAACAGATAGCGTGCGGTGTTTCGGATGCGCCGATAGGAATCGGATACCCGTTTTAAGATCTCGTCGGACACCGTCATCTCGTAGCGGTAATCCGCTGCAGCCACCCACAGGCGAAGCACATCAGCGCCCAGAGAGTTCATCACCTTCTGGGGCAAAATAACGTTACCCACAGATTTGGACATTTTTCGTCCATCTGCATCAACGGTAAACCCATGGGTTAAGACCTGTCGGTACGGCGCTCTGCCGCGCATGGCCACGCTGGTTAGCAGCGATGAATGAAACCAACCGCGATGCTGATCGGAGCCTTCCAAGTATAGGTCGGCGATCTCCGGCAATTCATTTCTGCGTGCTAGTACGCAGTAGTGGGATGTGCCGGAATCGAACCACACATCCAGAATGTCGGTCACTTTCTCGTAGTCGCTGGCCTGCTCACCCAACAGCGTTGCTGGGTCCAGGTCGTACCAGACATCAACGCCATTGCTTTCGATCAGGTCAGCTACCTGACCCATCAGGCCCACGCTGTCCGGGTGCGGTGCACCGGTTGTCTTGTGAACAAAAATGGCAATGGGCACGCCCCAGGTTCGCTGGCGAGAAATACACCAGTCTGGACGGTTTTCGATCATGCCGTAGATGCGCTGCTCACCCCAGTCTGGAATCCACTTAGCGCCGCCAATTTCGCTCAAAGCCTGTTGACGCAAGCCCTGCTTTTCCATCGAGATAAACCACTGGGGCGTCACCCGAAAGGCAATGGGCGATTTATGCCGCCAGCAATGGGGATAGCTGTGTTCAAAATCTTCCGATTTCAGCAGCATGCCCCGCTCAGTGAGCACCTCAATAATGTGCCCATTGGCCTTCCAAACGTGTTCTCCAGCAAACACCGGCGTGCCTTCTTCAAACAGGCCATTGTCGGCGACCGGATTGACCACGGGCAATTCGTAAATCGCACCCACTTCAAAGTCTTCCTGACCATGACCGGGTGCCGTATGCACAGCACCAGTACCGGCCTCGGTGGTTACGTGCTTACCTAAAATCAACGGTACCTGGCGGTCCTCGATGGGATGGCGAACTGGCACCAGATCAAGGGCTGCGCCCTTGGCGTTTCCGACAACCTCTGGCGTGCCTTGTTGGCCGTAGCGATTAAGGCAGGCCTCAGCCAGTTCCGCTGCCAACACCAGCAGCCTGTCATCGCCAAGGCGCACCAACTGATACTCAAACTCTGGGTGCAGCGATACGGCTTGGTTGGCAGGCAAAGTCCACGGAGTGGTGGTCCAAATGACAACGCTGACCCGCTCGCCGTTGAGCGTATACCCGAACCTGCTGGCCAGATCGTTTGCATCCACGGCATCAAAGGCCACATCAATGGCCGGTGAGGTTTTGTCCTGATATTCAATTTCCGCCTCAGCCAACGCCGAACCACAATCAAAACACCAGTGAACCGGTTTGGCGCCCCGCACCACGTGGCCTTTCGCCATAATCTGAGAAAGCGCCCGCAGCATGTCGGCTTCGTATTGAAAATCCAATGTGCGGTAGGGGTTGTCCCAATCGCCAATGCCGCCCAGGCGTTTGAAGCCTTCACGCTGATCATCAATTTGTTTCAGCGCATAGTCCCGGCAGCGGCGGCGAAACTCCGCCGCGTCGACCTTCTTCCCCACCTTGCCGACTTTTTTCTCTACCTGATGTTCGATGGGCAGACCATGACAATCCCAACCCGGAACATAGGGCGAGTGATAGCCGTCCAATAGCCGGGACTTCACAATCATGTCTTTAAGAATTTTGTTGACCGCGTGGCCCAGATGAATTGCGCCGTTGGCGTAGGGCGGGCCATCGTGGAGCACCCAGGTCTTATCCCGTTTCGAGGTGTGGGCCACAATGCGCTCAAAATGTCCGTTCTCGGCCCATCGCTTCAGCATCTTCGGTTCAGCCTGAGCCAAGTTCCCCTTCATAGGAAACTGAGTGCTGGGCAGGTTCAGGGTGTCTTTGTAATCGTTGCTCACAGTCGTTGTGTTCTTTTTTTATTTGGGTTCAGGCCGCCAACAGCTTTCTTGCTTGTCGGGCGTCCTCATTCATCTGAACTGTCATAGCGTCCAGGTCGTCAAATTTTTCTTCGTCGCGCAGCTTGGCCACAAAGGTAATATCTAGATGGCGACCATACAGGTCTCCGGAAAAATCGAATAGGTGCACTTCCAGCAACGTCTCTTTACCACCTACCGTAGGCCGCGTTCCGATGCTGGCGACTGCGGGCTGCTGCGTCAAGCCTGCACCGCTAGCGCGTACCGCAAAAATACCGTTTATCGGTGTCGCTTTGCGATGCAGACGAATATTGGCCGTTGGAAACCCCAAGGTCCGACCCAAGGCCTGTCCCCGAACAACCCGTCCATACATGCTGAAAGGACGCCCTAGTAGCCGACTGGCCCCTGCCATGTTGCCAGAGGCTAGGCGCTCTCGGATGCGGGTGCTGCTCACCCGAGTGCCGTCTACCATTACCGGGTCAATGGTAATCACTTCCACCTGGCCGCCGGCAGCCAGCGTTTCAGTGGTTCCAGCGCGGTCTCGGCCAAATCGAAACCCCTGCCCCACAACAATAGCCTGAGGATTGATGCCGTGACGCAAATGTTTGACGAAATCGTCCGGCGATAGACTGGCCAAATGTTGATTAAAACGCATCAACCAAACCGCCGACAGATTGTACCCACTGAGCTGACGGATTCGCTGGGCGGCATTGTAAATACGCCCGGGTGAACCTTGGGGCGCAAAATATTCCCTGGCCAGGGGTTCAAAACTCACAAGAACACCCGCTAAACCTCGTGCCTTGGCCTGAGCTTCCACCTCCTGGATCAAGGATTGGTGACCCAAATGGATGCCATCAAAGTTGCCAATGGTGGCAACCGTGCCGCCCGCCAAGGGGGCTTTCAAATTGAGATCACGGAAAAGCTGCAAACCGCACGACCGATGGGCAAGATCAGGCGCCAGATTATAGCCTAAGAGGAGCCCTGCCAGCTGTCTTGTGGACGTAACGAAATTTTCATCACCACAGCCAACAAAGCGTAGATCATGGTTGCACCGATGACGCAGGCGGCAAGCCAGCCGATTCGCTGGGTCATGTTGCCGGCAATCCACTCGGACCCTGCTGGAGCTAGGAAGTAAACCAGGGCCCCGATCAGGGCACAACCGGTCACTGCAAACACCGCGCTGCGGTGCCAGTGCACCGAATGGCGAATCAAGCCGTCGCGGCGCAGCTTTCGGTAAAGCAGCCCAGCATTGAGATAACCTGCCAGGGAACTGGCGAGCGCCAAACCGGCGTGAGGTGGCGCGATGGGCCAGATCATTAAGGCCCCGACGAACAGTAGGTTTAGGATCATATTCGTCACCATGGCAATCACAGCGACACGCACTGGCGTGCGGGTATCTTGCCGGGAGTAAAACGCGGGAGCTAAAACCTTGATCGCAATAAAGGCCGGCAAGCCCAATGAATAAGCCATCACACTCGCCGCGGTAGCCCGCACGTCATCAGCAGAAAAGCTGCCGTAATTAAATAGGGTCGCCACTAGCGGTAACGCCAACAAGATCAGCCCTAGGGCTGCCGGTAAGGCGATTAGCAGCCCCAACCGAAGCCCCCAATCCAGCGCTGCTGAGAAGCCCTGGGTATTGCTGCCGGCATGCAGTCTGGACAGGGTTGGAAGAATCACTGTGGATAAGGCAATACCGAAAAGCCCCAGCGGAAACTCCAACAAACGGTCGGAATAATAAAGCCAGGTAATGCTGCCCACAGAAATCAGCGACGCCAACAACGTATCGAGCATAATGTTGATCTGCGCTACGGAAGAGCCAAACAGTGCCGGCAGCATTAACTGGCGGATTTTCTTGACCCCCGGGTGGTGCCAGTTCCAGCGCGGCCGTGGCAATAAGCCCAATCGCATTAACGAGGGAATTTGAAACGCCAGCTGGATCAGGCCGGCCGCCAGCACCCCCCATGCAAGGGCTTTAATAGGTTCGCGCATCTGAGGAGCCAGGCCTAATGCGGCGGAAATCAGCGCAATATTCAACAACACCGGGGTAAACGCTGGGACTGCAAAGCGCCCAAAGCTGTTTAATACGCCGCCGGCAAGGGCAGTGAGGCAAATGGCCAAGGCATAGGGAAAAGTAATCCGCAGCAGGTCTGTCGCGAGGGCGAATTGGCTGCCATTGCCGATAAAGCCAGGCGCAAACAGCGCCACCAGCAAGGGCGCCGCAAGCATTCCTAACGCGACAATGACAATCAACACCGCGCTGAGGCCGCCGGCCACCGCATCCAACAACACTTTCAGCTCTTCGGGCGTGCGATTTTTACGGTATTCGGAAAAAACCGGGACAAATGCGAGGGAAAAAGCACCTTCGGCAAACATCCGCCGAAGCATGTTGGGAACCTTCAGGGCGACGTAGAACGCGTCAGTGGCTGCGCTGGCGCCGAAGGTTCGGGCAAGCACCACATCACGGACAAATCCGAGCACCCTGGAGATCAGGGTCATAAGACTCACAATACCGGTGGCGCGTAATAGCTTCAATGCACGCTCTCGAGGTTGACCGTTGCAGCCCAGAGCGGCATACTAGCGCGCTTTTTTTGATTCGGAGTAATCACCGTGGCGCACTCAGTATCTGCCCGCAAACGTATTCGTCAGTCTAATACTCGGCGAAACCACAATGCCTCGATTCGATCCAATTTTCGGACCGTGGTGAAGAAAGTCCTGACCGCCATCGAAGCCGGCAACAAGGACGAGGCGAACAAGGCGTATCAAGCAGCCGTGCCAGTGATTGATAAAATCATGGCTAAAGGCTTGATTCACAAGAACAAAGCGGCTCGTCATAAGAGTCGTCTGAACAAAGCGGTTCAGGCTCTGTCCTGATCGTTATCGATTGCCGGGGCCGGTGAAGCAACTGCTTCACCGGCCTCAACGCTTTGCGCTTCCTCACGCTCTTCATCGAGCGTTTCCACCGCCTGCATCGCTTGCGCCTTCAATTCAGCCAAGCCCAGTCCAGCAACGGCTGAGACCACATAGTGTGGGGCCTGCCATTGTAAATCCGACAGGATTTTCTCGACGGCTGCGGCCAATTCGTCCTCGCCAAGAAGATCACTTTTGGTCAAGATGAGCCAACGGGGCCAGTTCACCAAGGCCGGATCAAATTTCACCAATTCCGCTTCAATCCGCCTAACCTGCTCCGCCGGATCACTGCCATCCAGCGGTGCCAACTCCACCAGATGCCATAAAATCCGAGTGCGTTGGATATGTTTTAGGAATTGTATCCCCAATCCAGCACCATCAGCCGCGCCTTCAATCAAGCCAGGAACATCGGCCACCACATAACTTCGCCCGCGATCCATACTCACCACACCCAAACTGGGATACAACGTGGTAAACGGATAATCAGCAACCTTCGGCGTTGCCGCAGACACCGACCTAACTAGGGTTGATTTACCGGCGTTAGGAAAACCCACCAGACCCACGTCCGCCAATAGACGCAGCTCCAAGTGCAACTCCCGCGCCTCGCCGGCCACCCCGTTAGTGGTTTTGCGTGGCGCCTGATTGGTAGAGGATTTAAACCGTGTATTACCCTTGCCGCCCTCCCCGCCTCTGGCGACCAGGAGTTTCTGGCCATCGGTGGTCAGATCCCCAATAAGTTCATCGGTGTTGAGCACTTTCACCAAGGTGCCCACAGGCACCGGGATCAACAGATCTTCACCGCCGGCGCCGGTACATTTTTTGCCAGCGCCATGGGCACCGCGCTGGGCTTTGAAAATTCTCTGATGACGAAAATCCACCAAGGTGTTGAGGCGTTCGTCGGCCACCAGAAATATGCTGCCCCCCAAACCGCCATCGCCGCCGTCCGGGCCACCTCTAGGGACATATTTTTCCCGGCGAAAACTCAACGCGCCGTTGCCACCGTTCCCCGCCAGCACGTTGATCCGCGCCTCATCTACAAATTTCATCTCGTTTCACCCTGCCAGGACTTTGCGCCGAGAAAGCATCCGGGCTGCAATACTATTCCGCCCAATATCGTGACGGGACAAATCGTGAACCAAAAAAAACGCGGGCCAGTGACCCGCGTCTGTCATTTTCGTGGCATTCGCCCCAGGATCAGACCCGGAGCAGAACACCAAACTATGAGGAGTTACGCCTCGGCGGGCTCAACCGTAACAAATTTACGGTTTTTCGCACCCTTCTTGGCAAACGACACCGTGCCATCAACCAGAGCAAAAAGTGTGTGATCTCGACCCAAGCCTACGTTTTCTCCTGGATGAAAGCGCGTTCCACGCTGGCGCACAATGATGTTTCCTGCGCGAACAGCTTCGCCGCCATAACACTTAACGCCCAAATACTTGGGGTTCGAATCGCGGCCGTTACGAGTACTACCGCCTGCTTTCTTATGTGCCATTGATCAGTCCTCGTCGTTTGCCTGGCCAAGCTCTGCAGCTTGGGCCAACCAGTTATCCCGCTCAATGCGGCCTTTGAAATTCAACTCGTCGTCAACCTGACTGATTTGCTCAGGGGTGAACGCCGCAATTTGGCTGAAGTGGTAAATGCCTAGTGCGTTGAGCTTGCGCTCCAACACTGGGCCCACTCCTGAAATGCGTTGCAAGTCGTCGGCTTCGCCGTTCGGACCATCCAAGAACTTCAGTGCTGGCGCATCACCGGCATCTGCCTTGGCTTCTACTTTTGGCTCAGGCTTGGGTTCGGCTTTGGGTGCCGGCTCAGCTTTTGGCGCAGGTTTAGGCTTGGCGGCAGCTTTTGGCTTCGCGCCTGAAGCGCCAACACCTAAAATTTCGAGCTCGGTGTAGGCCTGGCGATGACCCATTTGCTTACGGCTGTGCTTGCGTCGGCGAAACTTGACGATTTTAATCTTGTCGCCGCGACCATGACCAACAACCGTGGCCTGCACAACACTACCGCTTACCAGCGGCTCTCCAACGGTAATCTGATCACCGTCAGCGACCAACATCACTTGGTCAAGCTCAACCTGAGCACCCTCTTCAACATTCAGCTTTTCCACGCGAATCCGATCTCCAGGTTCAGCGCGGTATTGCTTGCCACCAGTGGCGAATACAGCGTACATCGTCGTGCTCCAGAAAAGTTGGCCACAAAAGAGCGAGAATGCTACCGAATGAGCCCCTCCCAGTCAACGCTAAATACCCACCAATTAGGCAAATCGCCCACGCTGGCAATGTCAGGTTGAGATAGGCCAGATGTCTTTGCGTAGACCGACCCTACAGGACTATAGTTGTGGGTTTTGGGCCACCATTTCTATGGACAAGATCACGATTCGCGGAGCAAGAACCCACAACCTCAAAAATGTGGATCTTGAGCTGCCGCGCGACCAGTTGATCGTGTTTACCGGCCTGTCTGGATCTGGCAAGTCATCGTTAGCCTTCGACACCATCTATGCCGAGGGGCAAAGACGTTACGTGGAGTCGCTGTCGGCGTACGCCCGCCAGTTCCTGTCGATGATGGAAAAGCCCGATGTGGATCACATCGAAGGGCTTTCACCAGCCATATCCATTGAACAAAAGTCCACCTCACACAACCCTAGGTCCACCGTAGGCACCATCACCGAAATCTACGACTATCTGCGCCTTTTGTACGCAAGAGTGGGCATTCCTCGCTGCCCAGATCACGATGAAGTGTTGGATGCACAAACGGTGAGCCAAATGGTCGATCAGGTCATGGCCCAACCTGAGGGCAGCCGGCTGATGCTGCTGGCGCCGGTGGTGAAAGAACGCAAAGGCGAACACGCTCAGGTTTTTGACGAGTTGCGATCCCAGGGTTTTGTCCGTGCCCGGGTTGATGGCCACGTAGTAGAACTGGACGAGGTGCCAGAACTGAAGCTACGCGTTAAGCACACCATTGAAGCCGTGGTTGACCGATTCAAAGTCCGCGAAGATTTGAAGCAGCGCCTGGCCGAGTCATTTGAAACCGCATTGAATTTAGCCGGCGGCGTTGCTCGGGTGATCGGCATGGACGATGACCCTACTGAGTTGGTGTTCTCATCGCAGTTTTCCTGCCCGGTGTGCGGTTACAGTCTGCCAGAGCTGGAGCCACGCCTGTTTTCTTTCAACAATCCGAGCGGCGCCTGCGGAAAATGTGATGGTTTGGGCGTCATTCAGGTGTTTGACCCTGACCGGGTGGTTGGCCATAGCGATCGCAGTTTAGCCGCCGGCGCTGTGCGCGGCTGGGATCGGCGAAACGCTTACTATTTTCAGCTCATCAAATCACTGGCAAAACATTACAAATTCGACATCGAAACCCCGTTTAATGATTTGCCGCCGTCCATTCAGAAGGTCATTCTCAATGGCTCCGGGCAAGACAAGATTAAGTTTTCTTATTTGAACGAGAGTGGCGACCGCTGGGAGCGACAGCATCGCTTCGAGGGCATCATCCCTAACCTCGAGCGACGTTACCGAGAAACCGAATCGCCGATGGTGCGAGAAGAATTGTCCCGCTATATCTCAGAGCAAATCTGCCCAGATTGTGAAGGCCAACGGCTCAACCAGGGTGCACGCCATGTTTTCGTTGGCGACAACAACTTACCCACCATGACCCGCTTGCCTGTCGGTCAAGCATTGAAACGCTTTGAAACTCTCAAATTGAAAGGCTGGCGCGGCGAAATTGCCGACAAAATCGTCAAAGAAATCCGCGAGCGGCTATCGTTTTTGGTCAACGTTGGACTGGACTATCTCACCCTAGAGCGACAAGCAGACACACTTTCAGGAGGCGAGGCGCAGCGCATCCGCCTGGCCAGCCAAATTGGCGCCGGCCTAGTGGGCGTGATGTACGTCTTGGATGAACCCTCCATTGGCCTTCACCAACGAGACAACGAGCGGTTGTTAGGCACCCTCTTTAGACTGCGCGACCTTGGCAATACGGTGATTGTTGTTGAACACGACGAGGAAGCCATCCGCAGAGCAGACCACGTGGTGGACATTGGACCTGGGGCCGGCGTTCATGGCGGCCACATTGTCGCGGCAGGGTCCAGCAAACAAATTGAGCAATGCGCCGAATCAATCACTGGCCAGTTCCTGACTGGCAAACGGGCCATTGAAGTTCCCGAAAAACGCGGGGAAGTCGATAAAAAACGCATGGCCAAAGTATTTGGTGCCAGCGCAAACAACCTGAAAAAAGTAAACCTGGAAATCCCCCTGGGGTTACTGACCTGTGTCACTGGCGTATCTGGGTCAGGTAAATCCACCTTAATTAACGACACGTTTTATCGGATCGCGGCCGCGGAAATCAATGGCAGCAACGCCCGGCCCGCCGCCCACCGGCGTCATACGGGAATTGACCTATTCGATAAGGTGGTTGAAATCAATCAAAGCCCTATTGGGCGCACGCCACGTTCAAACCCGGCAACCTACGCCGGCCTGTTTACCCCTATTCGCGAATTGTTTTCAGGAACCCAGGAATCTCGCTCCCGGGGCTACAAACCGGGACGATTTAGCTTCAACGTCAAGGGCGGTCGCTGTGAGGCGTGTCAGGGCGACGGCATGATCCGGGTAGAAATGCACTTTCTGCCAGACGTATATGTGCCCTGTGACGTGTGTAAAGGCCAGCGCTATAACCGGGAAACATTGGAGATTCGCTACAAGGGCCTGAATATCCACCAAGTCTTGCAGCAAACCGTTGAGGATTCGCTAGAGTTCTTCAGCCCAGTTCCCGTTGTCGCCAGAAAGCTGCAGACACTCATGGATGTTGGGCTTTCCTATATTCAGCTAGGCCAGGCGGCCACTACCCTATCCGGCGGCGAAGCACAGCGCATCAAGCTGGCCAAAGAACTGTCTAAACGTGACACCGGCAACACCTTGTATGTGCTTGATGAACCCACCACTGGCCTGCACTTTCACGATATTGAGCAGCTACTGAAAGTGCTGCATCGGTTGCGCGATCATGGCAATACGGTTGTGGTCATTGAACACAATCTGGACGTCATCAAGACTGCTGACTGGGTCATCGATTTGGGTCCTGAAGGCGGTGACGGTGGCGGCGAAATTTTGATTTGCGGTAGCCCGGAACAGGTGGCCGCTCACAAGGGCTCCCATACCGCGAAGTTTCTTCGCCAGGCGTTAAACATCAAAACGCCACGCAGGAAAACACGAAAAAAGAGCGCCTGATCAAGGCACAGATGTAGAGCCGGGAATTCTACCGTCGCGCGCGCAAAGGCGCTGAGATTCGAGAAGGCGGACGTACGGGAGGCGAACCGAACTGCGTCCCAAGCCACATGATTGCCCGAGGTGCGCTGGTGAATATTTCCTGGTCCAGGGTCGAAATTTTTAAACTGCGCCACTGAGATCGAGCGGCCGGTGAGTCTGGCATGATTAGCGCCTGGCGACGCAGCCCCTCGTCAGCAAGCTGAGGAAACCAAGACCCATGAACCCACTTCCAAAGCTCTTCCGGTATCTTGTGGGACTGGCGTAGATCTAGCACCCACCCTTCGGCTTGTTTAACGCCGCGAGCTTCGCGCAGACTGGAGAAGAATTTGCTAACACCATGAAACCCCTGCACCCCATCGCGAACCACCACCATCAGACACTGGCTACCGTTTATCCAGGAGATATCGTAGGCGTCTGTTTGGTGTAGTTGTTTGTGCATGGGTCTGTCCTCCGGCATAGGCCCTCGCGAATAATCATAGGGCAAACGGGAATATGTCACTGTTAAACAACGTCACGTTTCGTTCCCCTTAGATAGCGCCAGTTCTGAACTTTACTCATCAAAAGCTTTACTTGAGTTAAGAATCATTCGAGGATTATCCCTATGTATGTTGATTCTTCGACAATTCAGGGGGTGCTGGATGGCCTTGAAGCGGTGCCCAGGCCACCCAACACAACGCTAATGGTCATGCTGGCAAATCACCCGGATTTGCCATTGGAACAGCTCGCCCAAGGGCTTCATGAGCGAAATATTCCAGCATTTGGCGCCGCCTTTCCCGCACTGGTAGCCCATAACGCTACCCACTTCCAAGGTGCTATTGGTATACCAGTTACCCTAAGCCAGCCGCCTGTACTAGTGGATGACAGCTCCATCGACCCCGCTGTTGAACGTTATGCTGGGTATGATCAATCAGGCAGCGGGCCGCAAACGCTAGTCATGTTTTATGCAACCCCTGACTTCGATATCAATCATCTGATCCAATCAGTCTATGATCATTGGGGCTCAACGGTGGGCTATCTGGGTGCGGGGGCTGGGTCAACACAATTGACCACTGGCCATTGGGTTTTTAACGGCCCAGAAACCGCTACAAATAGCGCAGTGTTGGCGATGATCAATAGCGACAGCTCTATGAACTTGACCCACGGTTGGAAGCCCGTTGCTGGGCCGCTGGTCGCTTCTCGATGTGAGGGCAATCGAATCTGTGAGTTGAACTGGCGGCCGGCTTACGACGTTTACCGAGAGGCCTTACCTCGGTCTCTGAACATTACCCTTCCGCGAGATTTGATTCAGCGCGTCTCGCGAATCTATCCGTTAGCCATTGCACCCACTGAGGACGGTGAGGCCGTCATCAGAACGCTATTTGACGTTGATGATGATGGTGCCTTGCTGATGGTTTGCAGTGTGCCGGAAAATTCGACGCTGTATATTGCCCATGGTAGGCCTGACAACCTCATGAATCATGCTAAGGCTCTGTCCAGCCCCTTTACTGAGCACAATCACCCCAACAGCCAACAACTCCTCATCTCCTGCATTGCCCGCTACAACCTTCTCGGGCCGCAACTTTTTGGTCAGGAAATTGCCAATATTCAGCAAGCCTTCCATCAACCACTGTTTGGTGTTGCCAGCCTAGGCGAAATAGCCAGCGATGGTAAACGCTATTTTGATGTGCACCACAAGGCGGTGGCATTGGCGCAGCTTCATGCGTGAACGTCAGGGCGATCGACGGCTAGCAAGCCTGGGAAAACCCGGCTCGATCCACGACCTACTAAAACTGTATAACTTGGCCCTAGCCATTCGCGGCGACGGAGACCCACATACAATGTGTCTGGACTTCGTTAGCGAAACGGTTCGTCAATTGAAGATCTCCTACGGCGCGGTGTGGCTCTCAGAGGCCGGCGAAAAGCGCGCCGAGGCAGATCTGGTTCTATTCGCCAGCTACCCGCGAGCAAGGGATGGGTTGGATCGCGTTTCCTCAGATCACCCAATGTCCCAACTCGTTGCTAAGGGTCAACCGGTTAGAATCACCAGTAGCAATCCTGACTTTGCCAGCTTCACCGTCGAACCGTCCATTCAAAAAGGTGTGCAGGTGCTGTTCCGGCTCGAAGGTGTAGGACTATTGAAGTTCTATTGTGCAGACCCCGATGGCATCACGGAATCGGACTTAATCCAACTCCAGCGAGTGATTGATCGATTTTCCGATGCCCTGCGCGGGGCTTTTGCAAGCCTTCGACTACGCCACGAAATAAACCAGCGAGTGCAAGCTGAGGGTAAATTAACTCAGGCCAGGGAAGTCACCCAAACGTTGCTCGCTTGGTCTCCGGACCTAGTGTTTCTTAAGGACCTGGATGGCCGGTATCTGCAGGGCAATGAAGCCTTTTGCAGATTTTGGAATATTAACGAGAATCCACTAGAAGGCTTGCGAGCGAAAGATATCTTTCCCGCTGAAATTGCACGGACCGTCGAGGCCCAGGATGAAAAAGTCATTCGCACCGGCCAGGCCGAGCTATTTCAAGCCCAGCTGTTAAAGCCCGACGGCACCTTGGCATTCATGGAGGTCACCCGAGCCCCTGTGCGAGATGCTGCCGGTAAACTATCCGGATTAATCGGCATTGCAAGAGACTCAACGGAACGACTAGCCACTCTTGCGAAACTGGAAACGCGAAACCGGGCCCTGGAATCCATCACTGACGGGGTAGTCATCACCTCAGCCAATTTCGATTTCACCATCATTTACGCCAACGATGCGTTCAGCCAAATGACCGGCATTAGCAAAGATGAAATCATCGGCAAACACATCCGCGATGTCGGCCCAATTCAAGCGGACACTCTGATTCGCGCTCAGCTTCGACAAGCCATCGAGGCCCACAAACCCTACTCTCTATCAATTGATCAACCCAAACCCAACGGTGATCCGTTTTCCTGCGAACTGACAATGTCGCCGGTGCTTAACAGCGAGGGCAAATCAACCCACTATATCGGCACTGTGAAGGATGTGACCGAACGGGAGCGACTGCGCCGAGAGCTACAGCAACGCCAAAAAATGGACACTGTAAGCCGGCTGACCAGCGGCATCGCCCATGACTTCAACAATATGCTGGCAACCATCTTGGGATTTTCAGAACTCGCTGAAATGCGCGCTGAACAGGCCAACGACCGTCAGCAGCAGGAGTTTCTCGAGAGCATACGGATCGCTGCCAACAATGGTCGGGAATTGGTCTCCCAGCTAATGACTTTCAGTCGCTCAGTTCCTACTGAGCAACCCCAAATCATAGAGGTCAACCAAGCCGTAGTCGGCGCTTTGAAAATGGTCGCGCCGCTGTTGCCAGACTCCATCGAACTTCGCTACGAATGTGATGCCCCACTAGCCACCGTTGCCATCGACAATGTCAGCTTTGAGCGGCTATTGGTTAACTTATGTCTTAACGCCCGCGACGCCATGAGTGAGGTATCGGGAGCCATTCAAGTCACTCTTGATATCCAGTCGCACAATGGCCGCGAGTGCGCCGTGAGTCTGACCCAGTTATCCGGTGACTACGTGACACTTCGGGTGCGCGACAGCGGCTGCGCTATTGCCGATGACATCATTGGACGGGTATTCGAACCGTTTTTCACGACAAAGCCTGGGACCCTTGGCACCGGCATGGGGCTCTCAGTGGTTCAGGGCATTGTCAGAGCCAATAACGGACACATTCTGATCGATAGCAAGCAGGGCGATGGCACCACCATGACGGTCGTGTTTCCCATACCCACCACCGAATCAAATCCCCAGCAAGCCACTGCATCAGCCAATAAGATACCGGAACCTGGCAGCTTGGACGGCCGCAGCATCTTAGTGGTGGATGATGATCGACAGGTGGCAACATTCTTGCGCGAACTGTTTGTCCATGCGGGCATGCAGGTTCATGTGGCGTATGATGGTGCGTCTGGCCTAAGGACCTTTCTCCGCCATTCCCCAGACATTGATATTTTGATCACGGACCAGACCATGCCGGGCATGAATGGCCTGGAACTGATTGCTGAGGTGCGTCAATTAAAGCCTTCCCTGCCCTGTATTATGCTCACCGCTTACAGTCATTTCGACACCGCATCCAGCGCCTCTGCCGCTGGCATCGATCGGTTACTGCGCAAACCCACGGATAACGCAACTCTGCTAAATGCGGTGGCACAGCTATTGTGAGCCAGCGGTGAGAGGTGACCGACGACAACCCGACCGGCAATTTACCGGCGACTGGCGGGCCCTGAGCAGCCTGGTCCCCTATTTTATGGAATTCCCGTTACGGGTTTTTCTGGCCATGGGGTTTTTGATCGCATCAAAAATCGCCACGGTTCTGCTACCCATAGCAATGAAATACATCGTCGATTCCCTCGACGAGACAAGCAACCCAATGATCGTTGTCCCTGTGGCCTTGGTGCTGGGTTATGGAGCGCTTCGGCTGGCAACCATTATTTTCGGTGAAATTCGCGACACCATTTTTGGCCGGGTGACCGAACGCGCAATGCGCCGCATTGGCTTAAAGGTGTTTAAACACCTGCACGAACTCGAGCTGTCTTTTCACCTGCAACGACGCACGGGCGGCTTGGCCAGAGATATTGACCGTGGCACCAATGGCATCAGTTTTTTAATGCGGTTTATGCTCTTCAATATTTTGCCGACGCTATTGGAGATAGGACTTGTTGCCATCATTCTGGCGGTCAATTTCAGCTGGCACTTTCCAACCATCGTATTTGTTGCGGTGGCGCTGTACATCACCTTCTCCGTTTTCGCCACCGAATGGCGAACCGGTTTTGTGCGACAGATGAACGAAGCCGACAATCAAGCCAACACCCGCGCCGTCGACAGTCTATTGAATTTCGAAACGGTGAAGTTGTTTGCCAGCGCCCCTTTTGAAGCCGCCGAGTACGATCGAAACCTAGCTAATTGGGAAACCGCACGGCGGCGCAATCGTATCTCCTTGGCGGCCCTCAATATTGGCCAAGCCTTGGTGGTTTCAGGGGCAATGACCGGCATTATGCTGCTGGCGGCAGACGGCGTGGCTGAGGGCGACCTGACACTGGGCGATCTGGTGATGGTCAATGCCTACATGATGCAGCTTTTTATACCGCTGAACTTCCTAGGTTTCGTTTACCGCGAAATTAAACGGGCTTTGGCGGATATTGAAGCGGTATTTAAGTTGTTACGGCGCCAACCGGCTATTAAGGATCAGCCCACAGCGACCCCTTTAAACGTTAGCAAGGGCGGCGTGCAATTCAGCCAAGTCAGTTTCCGTTATGTGCAGGATCGTCCGCTACTTGAGAATTTTTCACTAGATTTAGCGCCAGGAAAAAAGATCGCGGTTGTTGGCGCCAGCGGCTCCGGCAAATCCACCCTGGTACGACTGCTGTTTCGGTTATATGAAGCCGATACGGGGACAATTACCATTGATGGTCAGGATATCCGCCAAGTCACCCAACAAAGTCTACGTGAACAAATTGGGGTGGTTCCCCAGGATACCGTGCTGTTTAACAACTCCATCGCCTACAACATTGGCTATGGCGTGCCGGAGGCTACAGAAGCCCAAGTGCGCGACGCGGCCCACGCCGCTAACCTGACGGAATTCATTCAACAGTTACCAGAAGGTTTAGAAACACAGGTCGGCGAGCGCGGCTTGAAGGTTTCCGGCGGTGAAAAACAACGCATCGCCATCGCGCGCATGCTATTGAAGCAGCCGCCCATTATGGTCTTTGATGAGGCCACCTCAGCCCTAGACTCAGCCTCAGAGCAAACCATACTGGGAGCCCTGGACCAACTGGCGGATAATCGAACGACGTTAATGATTGCTCATCGTCTGGCCACCGTTGTCAATGCCGACCAAATCGTGGTGATGAGCGATGGTCAGGTGGTGGAACAAGGCAGCCATACTCAATTGCTCACAGCAGATGGCCAATACGCCCAAATGTGGACCCTTCAATCCCAGCAGCGAAGCTCCTGATCCGTCTAACGCGACTGAGGCGTTGCTCTGACTGGATATCGCTAGCCTGAGCTTTTCTAGTCCGAGCTTTTCTAGTCCGAGCTTTTCTAGTCCGAGCTTTTCTGGCCCGCGCGATTTTTTAAGCAGGTGGCAAATATTCCACGCAAAATGTGGATTTCCGTTTCGCTGGGGGCGGTGCGCTGAACCATTCGACGAAGGCGTTTGCGTAAGGTGGCTGATTGTCGCCCATCAAGAAAGCCTGAGGTGTGAAGGACTTCCTCGAAATGCTCCATCAACCTCTCTACCAGATCCGCCGAGGCCGGTTGATGTTCAGGCATTTTCTCAATGTCCTGCTCCCCTGCAGCTAACGCCGCCACCCGCAACTCATAGCACACCACCTGCACGGCGGCGCTCAAGTTCAAAGAGCTGTATTCCGGATTACTAGGAATGTTCACCAAGGCATGGCAGCGATCTATTTCTGCATTGGTGAGCCCAGATCTCTCCCGACCGAATAATAGTGCCACCTGAGTCTGCGGCGGCTGGGCCAGAGCCCGCTCGGCCGCCTGTCGAGGCGGTAACTGATCCATGGGCACCGTTCGTAGGCGAGCGCTGGTGCCAAGCACCAGGTGAGCACCCTCAAGGGCTTCATCTAAGGTTGAGACCACCTTAGCTCGAGCCAACAATTCATCAGCACCCGATGCCCTAGCGGTGGCCTCAGCGCTAGGAAAATTGGCCGGGTTAATCATAATCAGCTGATCAAGACCCATGGTTTTCATGGCTCTAGCTGCAGCTCCAATATTCCCTGGATGGGACGGATGGCTTAGTATGACGCGAATCTGATCCAGCATCGCACTATTGTAACCTGTTGGACGTCATTCCAAGGACCGTTTCATGCCACAACCCGCCATTAATATCGCCGTCAAGGGCGCGCGTTCCGCTGCCCGTGTGCTGATTCGCATGCTAAATCGCAGTGAAGCCTTGTCGGTGGTTGAAAAACAACGCAACGATTTTGTCAGCGAAGCCGATCATGCGGCGGAAAAGGCGATTATTTACGAAATTCAAAAGGCCTATCCCGATCACGCCATTTTGGCAGAGGAAAGCGGGCGAACCGGG
Source organism: uncultured Gammaproteobacteria bacterium (assembly GCA_964559945.1). Classification (GTDB taxonomy): domain Bacteria; phylum Pseudomonadota; class Gammaproteobacteria; order Xanthomonadales; family SZUA-38; genus JANQOZ01. Next base: position 36,433 of record CAZLJY010000009.1, read on the forward strand.
CCTGAAGATGCGGAAACGGTGTGGATTATTGATCCACTGGATGGCACCCGTAATTACATTCAAGGATTGCCCCACTTCGCCATTTCCATTGGGGTGCAGACCCGCGGTGTACTGGAACACGGTTTGGTCTATGACCCCACCCGAGAAGAAATGTTTACCGCCAGCAAAGGCAGCGGCGCGTACTTGAACGACCACCGGGTGCGAGTTAGCAATCGCACCGCCATGAGTGGATCATTGTTGGCCACGGGCTTTCCTTTTCGCGCCCGCGAGGCATTGGATGACTACATGAACATGTTCCGCGGCGTGTTCGATATTGCAGGTGATGTGCGCCGAGCCGGTGCCGCGTCGCTAGACCTGGCCTATGTTGCAGCCGGTCGCGTGGATGGCTTCTGGGAGCTAGGCCTTAAGCCCTGGGACGTGGCAGCAGGCGCCCTGCTGGTGCGCGAAGCGGGTGGTCTGTGTACCGACTTTTCTGGTGCCGATGGGTTTCTGGAGTCCGGTAACATTATTGCGGGTAACCTGAAACTGGTGGGGCAGATTAAGAAAACCTTGTCGCCGCTCTACACCGACCCACTAAAAGCCTTAAGCGACGCCTAATCGTCAATCAGGGCGGGCTGAAAACAGTCCGCCCTTCAAACAGCCAAGCGCATTGCGTTATGGGCCGCTGACCTCAGAGCCTTCCTTCACGGGAGGCATTAGGTCTTGCTTGGTGACGTTTAGCATTAGCAGCGTCGAGCCGGCAACGTAGATGGATGAGTAGGTTCCGACTACCACACCAATAATTAACGCTAAAGCAAAGCTGTGAATAATCTCACCGCCCAGGAAAAATAGCGCCAACAACACCAACAACGTGGTGAGGGAGGTCATCAGGGTACGCGAGAGCATCTGGTTGATGGACTGGTTAAAGATGGATATGGGCTCTCCCTTGCGCACGGTCCGGAAATTCTCACGAATCCGGTCATACACAACAATGGTGTCGTTCAAGGAATAGCCAATCACCGCCAAGATCGCCGCTAGCACGGTCAGATCGAAACTCACCTGCAATAGCGAAAAGATGCCAACCACAATGACCACGTCGTGGACCAGAGCCAGCACAGCGCCCACTGAGAATTTCCATTGGAAGCGGAAAATAATGTAAAGCAGGATGCCGATCAGCGCATAGACCATGGCAAGGCCGCCTTTTTCGGCCAATTCCTCTCCAACCTGGGGGCCCACAAACTCCACCCGGCGAAGATCCAATTGCTGACCGCTGGCGCCGTTCAATGCCTCAAGTACTTGTTCGCTAAGCTCCGCGCTGCTGCCCTCATCGGAGGTCGCCAGGCGAACCACGATGTCATTAGGCGCACCGAAGGTCTGTACCACCGCATCGGTATAGCCAGCATCAGCTAGTGCACTTCGAACTTGACCTAAGTCAACCGCTTCTGGGTAAGCCACTTCCAGCAATGTACCGCCGGTAAAATCCAGGCCAAAATTCAGCCCTCGCACTGCCAGAGAAGCAATACAAAGCACCAGCAAAATGGCTGATAGGGTCCAGGCCAGCTTGCGCTGACCCATGAAATTGATGTTGGTTTGCTTCTTTAAAAATTCCATGATCAGATCGCCAGTGATTTGATCCGGGCGCGGCGGCCATAGATCAGGTTAATTACCGCACGGGTGCCCATGATGGCGGTAAACATGGAGGTAATAATGCCCAGGGACAACGTCACCGCGAAGCCTTTGATCGGCCCGGTGCCGAAGGTAAACAGCACGATTGCCGCGATTAGCGTAGTGACGTTGGCATCAGCAATAGTGGAGAACGCTTTGTCATACCCTGCCCGAATAGATGCCTGGGGCGTGTTGCCATTGCGAATCTCTTCCCGGATTCGTTCAAAGATCAACACATTGGCATCCACCGCCATACCCACCGTCAGGACGATACCTGCAATGCCTGGCAGGGTTAACGTTGCGCCCAGCAGCGACAACAGCGCCACCACCAGCACCAGGTTGGCAAACAACGCCAAGTCTGCGACCAACCCAAACAGACGGTAGTAGACCGCCATAAAAATCAGCACCAAAAGGAAGCCGATTTTCACCGAGTTAAAGCCTTTCTCAATATTGTCTTTACCCAGGCTCGGGCCAATGAAGCTCTCAGACACAATCTCTACAGGTGCTGCGAGCGCGCCAGCGCGCAGCAGCAGCGCAAGCTCAGAGGCTTCGGCGGGACTGTCCAGCCCGGTGGTTCGGAAGCGGCGCCCAAAGGCTTCTTGGATGGTGGCAATGGAGATCACCCGCTCAATCACTTCAGGTTCGGTGATGGATTCACCGTTCACCTCTCGGGTCACGCTCTTACGTTCCACGTACACCACTGCCATGGAGTTATTCACGTTCTCCAAGGTGAAATTGCGCATTCGGTTTCCGCCAGTGTTATTGAGCGTGACCGACACTTGCGGGGTGCCTGAGGTGGGATCAAAACCTGCAGCGGCATCGATTAACTGTTCACCAGAAACAATCAGCCGCTTATTAAGCAGTGTCGGATTGCCGTTTTTCTCGTAGTAGAGCCGGCAACCCGGTGGTATTAAGCCAGAGTTGGCAGCGGCGAAGGCATCTTCGCCCATACAAACGGCGCGATATTCCAATGTAGCGGTGGCGCCGATGATGCGTTTGGCCCGCGCTGTGTCCTGAACCCCCGGCAACTCCACAACGATGCGGTTAGCGCCCTGCTGAATCACTGAAGGTTCGGCCACACCCAGTTCGTTGACCCGGTTGCGCAGCGTGGTGATGTTTTGTTGCAACGCTGTGTTGGTGATTTCAGCGATTTTCTCATCGGAGAGGGTAAATCGGATGCCAAAAATCTCTGCCGTTTCAAAATACTCTGGGGTCAGCTCTGGCAGTTGACTGAAAATCACAGAGCTTGCCGAGTCGCGATCCTCATCGGAGCGAAGCTGCACAGCCAGACCCTCGGGTGACAGGCGGACTGACCGATATCGAATATTGTTGGTCCGCAGCAAATTTCTAACGTCTGTCTCATAGCGCTCTCGGGCCAGTTTCAACGCAACGTCCATATCCACTTCCATCAAAAAGTGCACACCGCCTTGAAGATCTAGCCCCATTACCATGGGTCTACCGCCTAGGTTAGCCAACCAATCCGGCGTTGCCGGGGCCAAGTTAGGCGCAACCACATAGTTACTGCCCAGATGACTTTTTAAGTGATCTGCAGCCGCCTTTTGCTGCTCATCGTCGGTGAAGCGGACCAAAATTCGGTCATCACTCAAGTCAATGGACTTGGTCTGAATTTGCTCAACTCGCAACGCCGATTCCACGTCGTCAAGTACGGCCACTGACATTTCATACCCGCCCAAGGCGGAAATTTGCAGGGCACGGTCTTCGCCGTAAAGATTGGGTAGTGCGTAGAGCAGCCCCAGCACAACTACGGCCACAATCAGCAAGTATTTCCACGCCGGATACTGATTCATCGTCTAATTCCTGTTTACCAAGACTCGCCTAGCTTCGCGCCAAGCGATGTACTTCAGCTGGATTTGATAGTGCCTTTTGGCATCACAGCGCTGACCGCGTGAGGCTGCACCTTGATATGGGTATTGTTGGCAATTTCAACCGTGATAAAGGCATCGCCTATCTCAACAATCTTGCCAAGAACACCACCGGCGGTGACCACTTCGTCGCCTTTGGACAGGCTGTCCACCATCGCTCGATGTTCTTTCTGACGCTTCATTTGCGGACGAATGAGCAGAAAGTAGAAGATGCCGATAAAAACCACCAGCATGATGATGTTGGCCATACCTGCGCCGGCGGGAGTGCCCCCGGACTGGGCCATGGCGTTACTGATCAGGAAATCCACGGTTGTTTCCACCTTAATTTTTGATTATTTCTGGTGATGACTTCGGGTTCTGTCAAACGATATGGGGCACCGGCCAACAAAACACAATCCAAGCCGCCTATTATGTCACAGACCGCTGTTGGTAGAAGGCCTTCACAAAGGCCGCCAGATTGCCCTGGGCGATGGCCTCGCGCAAGCCTGCCATTAGCTCTTGGTAATAATGCAGGTTGTGCCAGGTCATCAGCTGAGAGGCTTGAATTTCGTTACAGCGCTCAAGGTGCTTGAGATAGGCCCGGGAGTAGTTCTGGCAGGTATAACAGCCACATTCTGGGTCCAGCGGACCGGTGTCTTTTTGGTATTTGGCGTTGCGGATACGCAAGGTGCCGTGACGGGTGAAGACGTGGCCATTGCGCGCATTTCGGGTCGGCATGACGCAATCAAACATGTCGACTCCCATCAGCACGGACTCCACGAGGTCTTCCGGCCGCCCCACCCCCATCAAATAGCGAGGTTTGTCCTCCGGCAGCATTGGGGTGGTGAAATCCAGCACCCGGTTTCGTTCCTCCGGCGGCTCGCCAACGGACAATCCGCCGATGGCATAGCCGTCAAAGCCGATCTCCATCAAACCGTCTGCGGAGCGCTGGCGAAGTGCCTGATGCATGCCGCCCTGAACGATGCCAAACAGCGCGTTGGGGTTATCGGCAAAGGCCTGGCGGCTTCGCTGAGCCCAGCGCAGAGACAAATTCATTGATGACTCGGCGGTCTCAAAATCTGCTGGGTATGGGGTGCATTCGTCGAAAATCATCACGATATCGGAGTTCAGGCTGCGCTGGACGGCCATAGACTCTTCAGGCCCTAAAAATACCTGACTGCCATCAACCGGTGATTGAAAGGCCACGCCCTGCTCGGTGATTTTGCGGCGCTTGGCGAGGCTAAAAACCTGGAAACCGCCAGAGTCAGTCAAGATGGGGCCATCCCAGTGCATAAATTGGTGCAACCCGCCATGGGCCTCAATGACCTCAACCCCTGGGCGCAGCATCAAATGGAACGTGTTCCCTAAGATGACTTGGGCGCCGGTGTCGGCAACCGCTTCAGGCAACATGCCTTTCACCGACCCGTAGGTGCCCACCGGCATAAACGCCGGTGTATCCACCACGCCATGGTTCAGGTGGACACGCCCGCGACGCGCTCTCCCATCGGTTGTCAGCAGGTCAAATTTCATTGAATGAACATCGCGTCGCCGTAACTGAAAAAACGGTACCTATTGTTCACCGCGTGTTGGTAGGCGGCAAGAATCGCTTCGCGCCCCGCCAGGGCGCTCACCAGCATTAACAAGGTGGACTGTGGCAAATGGAAATTAGTGATCAAACCATCACAACTCACGATATCCACCCCCGGATAAATAAAAATGTCGGTTTCGCCTTCAAAAGGCTGCACCCGTCCATCCACCACCGCGGACTCCAACGCCCGAAGACTGGTGGTCCCTACCGCAATCACCCGTCCGCCGGCGGCCTGAGTGCGATGAATTTGCTCAACCAAGGTTGCGCCCACCTGGCACCACTCAGCGTGCATCTTGTGCTCCTCAATATCATCCACCCTCACCGGCTGGAACGTCCCCGAGCCCACATGCAGCGTTAGGTAGCCGAGCTGGATGTCAGCATCCCGCAGCTGGCTCAGCATAGCCTCGCCAAAATGCAGCCCTGCAGTTGGGGCTGCCACCGCGCCAGGCTTGCGGGCATAGACGGTTTGGTAGCGATTGTCGTCAGCATCTTCGGTAGGACGGCGGATATAAGGCGGCAAAGGCACATCGCCATGGCGCTCTAGTAGATCCATGATGGGTAAATCGGGACAGGTAATGTCAAACAAACTCCCCTGCCGGCCGGTCACCGTCAGCGCAACATCATTGATATGAATTTGGGTCTGAGGTTTCGGGGATTTGCTGGCGCGCACCTGGGCTAGGCAACGATGGGGCGATAGTATTCGGTCGACCATGACCTCAACCTTGCCGCCACTGTCTTTTTTGCCCGCCAGGCGAGCCTTCAAAACCCGAGTGTCATTGAATACCAGTAGGTCACCAGGCTGCAGTAGCGTTGGAAGATCAACAAATTGATGATCGGTGGTTGCCCCAGAACCACGGTTCACCGCCAACAGGCGGCTATCTTCCCGGCGCTCTCTGGGAACTTGAGCAATCAGCTCATCGGGGAGCTCAAAATGGTAGTCGGACAGCTGCATGGCGGGCGGATGTTACCTGAACCCTCTGCTGTGTTGCCACCAGTAAAGGACCTATAACCAACCCTTTTGGCGGGCAAGGCGGGCAGCCTCCACCCGATTGCTCACCCCCAGCTTGCCAATGGCTTCCGACAGATAGTTGCGCACGGTGCCGTCAGACAGGTGCAGATTTTTTGCGATATCGGTGCTGGTCGCCCCTTCGCCGGCCATCCGCAGAACCTGGCGCTCTCGATCGGTCAGCGGATCGCTTTCAGTCCAAGCCTGCGCTGCCAGCTCCGGATCTATGACCCGACCGCCCCGATGCACCGTTCGCAGGCCATCGGCCAATCGCTCAGCTGGGGTGTCTTTTAATAGATAGCCCATCACACCGCACTCCAGCGCTCGGCGCAGGTATCCGGGGCGGCCAAAGGTGGTCAGAATAATCACTTTGCAGCTGGCCACATCTTTTAGTTGCTGAGCCAGTTCCAACCCGCTTTGCCCAGGCATTTCGATATCGGTCAGAACAATATCGGGTGCCAACGCCTTAGCAGCAGCAGCGGCCTCTAAGCCATCACCCACTTTGCCGACCACCTCAATATCGGGTTCCAGCTCCAGCAATGCCGCCAATGCGCCAAGCACCATTGCTTGATCTTCAGCAATCAGCACTCGCATCAGACAGCGGGCCCCGTTAACGCAACATTATGTTCAGGCCCTGTGAGAGCCAACGTCATCTGAACGATCAACCCTTGCGGACTGTTGGACTCGACCTCCAATTGGCCACCAACGGCCTGCAAACGTTCACGCATCCCTTTGATGCCAGCGCCGGGGCGGATGTTACCGCCCCGCCCGTTATCTCTCACAACCAGCCTAACCTGCTGTTGGTCGCCGCTGAGGAGCACCCAACAATGGGAAGCATCGGCGTGTCTATGCACATTGGTCAGCGCTTCGCGCAAGGTCAACGCCAAGATGTTCTCCTGTTCCGCTGTTAACTCCTGAGGCTGCACCTCAACTTCGAGCCAAACCCCTGCGGACTCCAGCAGCTGGCGGCCACTAGCCAATTCAGACTGAATGCGGCCTGCCCGGTACCCTGCCACCGCGCTTCGCACCTGGGAAGCGGCCTGCCGGGAAATACGCTCAATATCTTCCAATTCTTTATGCGCAGCTTCAGGTTGAGCCAATACCGTGCGCCGGGCCAATTCAGCTTTTAGGGTAATGCTGGCCAAGGTATGGCCCAGCAGGTCATGAAGATCACGGGCGATACGTTCCCGTTCGGCAGTGCTAGCTAAGCGTTTGATCTCTTCTCGAGACAGCCGCAAGGCCTCATTTTGCAGGTACATCTTGCGATAGAAGATATTGCACGCGGCAACAACATATCCCACCACGATGACAACAATCGCCACCGATGGGTGCAGCTCCAGCCACCAAACCTGCAGCAGCGCCGCAAGTACCGCCATTGAGGTGTAACGAAGAGCAACGAGGGGTGGGCCAATAAAGGCCGCAAAGGCACAGGCGTGGATGAAGTACACAATCGCGCCCTTATTAAATGGGGTCACCAGCAGGCCTAATAAAACAAAGCCCGCGACAAACGGCAGCAATGCCCTTGCCTGGAACCGAAAGGCGGAAAAATACAGGGGTAGAAACAGTGCCAAGCTGACAAAGGTTACGACAATGTCCCGTTGGCTCGCGGCCCCGTAAATAATGGGCAAAAACAAAAAACCGTTATAAACCAGCCACAGATAAGGGGTATAGCTCAACTGGACCTTAGGCGGCACCAAAAACTCATGAATCTGAATCAATCGTCGACGTAGATATATGATTACATTCATTCTCTAAACCAATGTTTATTATGTTGTTTCTGAAGTACACAATGCCTCTTCTCGACGCAGCCCACTCGCTGCGACACACATAAAGACCGAACTACACCCAAACACGACTGAAT
>CAZLJY010000010.1:0-42435 GCA_964559945.1 uncultured Gammaproteobacteria bacterium
ACAATGAGGTTGGGGAAGTGGGGCAATTCAAGTTCGCTGCGCAAGATGTTCTCGAGCACTCCCGGGGCGATTTTGCACCCGCAGCCTGCGCCGTGGCTGTATTGAGTTAAGCGTATTTTTTTCATGCCTTATGATACCTCGAGTAGGCGGCGAGACAGGATTTTCATTACACTGTGGCCATTAAACCTCAAGCCTGACATGGAGTGTTGCTGTGCACCAACTGATTTTGCTGCGTCACGGAGAAAGTGATTGGAACCTGGCCAACCGTTTTACTGGCTGGACGGATGTGGATTTAACCGACACCGGTCGCGCCCAGGCTGCAACGGCGGGTCAACAAATTGCGGACGCTGGGCTATTGGTTGACCTGGCCCACACCTCGTTACTCAAGCGCGCCATTCGGACCCTATGGCTGGCGATGGATGCGATGGATCGATTGTGGATTCCCGTAACTCGGGCGTGGGAGCTCAATGAGCGACATTACGGCGCTTTGCAGGGCTTAAACAAGGCTGAGACGGCAGCTAAATTCGGTGACGAGCAGGTCCTGGTGTGGCGCCGCAGTTACGCCACACCGCCACCGGCGCTGGAGTTGGATGACGAGCGACACCCCTCTACTGATTCGCGTTACGCGAATCTCAGTGCTGACGTGTTACCCGCTACCGAGTGTCTGGCGGATACGGTGGCCCGGGTGGTGCCTTATTATCAGCAACATATCGAACCTCAGATCCGATCGGGAAAAACGGTATTGATCGCCGCTCACGGTAACTCTCTTCGGGCGCTGGTCAAACACTTGGACGGGATGTCCGATGACGATATCGTCAAATACAACATTCCGACCGGTATGCCTCTGGTGTACCAGCTCGATGAAAATCTGAAGGCTACCGGCAGTCGCTTTCTTGGCGATGCTGAAGCGGTGGCCGCAGCCCAACGCGCAGTGGCCAATCAAGGCAAGGCTCACTAAGCTAACGACGGATCGTTACGTCGTTTGCACCCTCCGTCAATCGTTGATTGCCGGTCAGCCCTGGTCTTTCCAGGGCTGTAGCCCCTTTATTCCGATGAGTCGTCCGCAGCTGGCTGCTTTTTGGCCGTAGTCTTTTTGCTGCGCTGGGTCTTTTTCTTACTCACCTTCTTTTTTGTCTTCTTTTTCGCCGCCGAGGGCTTACTCGTCGACTTACTGCCCGGCCCCGTGTAGTTTCGTTCAACGGTCTCACGAGCAAAGTCGTCAACGTTGATCACTTCCAGTGACAGTTGCTGGGATTCGGTGATCAAGTCGGCCTCTTCTTGGTCGATCAGGTTTTGTTCGAGTCCCTGGGCAATAAGTTGAGGATAGTTGTCCACCGTGACCACGCTGCCCAGGCCCTTTTTGAGTTTGCGTTCTGCCGGGGCGGCTTTCATCACCGCGGCGAAAGCGCAGTGCAGTTTGCCAGCGGCATCTTCGCCGCAGCTTCGGTGGACGCCTTCGGTCAGGCGGTCGCGAGCGGGATTGTCGCTGATTAGGATTCGCGCAGCGTGTTTACCGTCGGAATCCGATGGTTCGCGGTAGGAGTTGCCGGTGGGAAAGATCAACACCTTGATCAGTTGTCCTAACCAACGAATGGGAAAATTGCGCAGGGTATTAATCAGCGAATGCTGAATTTGGTACAGGCTGTCAGCCATCGCCCAGCGCAGCAATGGAATGTCTTCTTTGGGTCGGCCTGCATCTTCAAACTGCTTTAGCATGGCGCTGGCCATGTACAGATGACTCAATACGTCAGCGAGGCGCCCAGATATTTTTTCGCGAAATTTAAACGCGCCACCCAAGGCGAGCAGCACCACGTCAGCGGTAAAGGCGAATGCCGCGCTCATGCGGGTCAGTTGGCGATAGTAATTGCGGGTTGGGTCGTCGGTGGGTGCTGATACAAAGCGCGCACCGGTAAGGCCCATGAACAGGGCGCGCACACCATTGCTCAAAGTGAAGCCCACATGGCTGAACAGTGATTCATCAAAATCCGCCCGGGTCTGTTCGGTGTCGGGTGCCTGGGCCGCGTTCATTTCCTTTAGTAGATAGGGGTGGCAGCGAATGGCGCCCTGGCCAAAGACAATCATGGTGCGGGTGAGAATGTTGGCCCCCTCCACAGTGATGGCAATGGGCAGGGCTTGGTAAAATGCACCCAGATAATTATTGGGTCCAAGAATGATGCCTTTGCCGCCGTGAATATCCATGGCGTCGTTAACGCACACTCGATTGCCTTCGGTCAGCTGGTATTTCAGGATCGCAGAGAGCACACCGGGTTTTTCCCCCATACCCAACGCCACCAAGGTGAGCTTGCGTGCCGCGTCCATCCGATAGGTGATCCCGGCCATTCGGGCTAGCGGTTCTTCCACTCCTTCGAAATAGGCGATAGGCATTTTGAACTGTTTGCGAATACGCGCGTACTGGCCGCTGACCAAGGCAGACACTTTGCCGCCGGCCGTTCCCAACGCCGGCAATGACACGGCCCGGCCCGCTGCCAGGCTGTACATCAACATCGACCAGCCTTGGCCGATGCGTTCGGCGCCGCCAATAACAAAATCCAACGGCACAAAAACATCTTCACCACGGGTAGGGCCGTTCATGAATGCCGCGCCCACCGGCAGGTGACGATTACCGGTCCAGACACCGGGAATATCGGTGGGGATTAAGGCACAGGTGATTCCAAGATCTTCTTTGTCACCCAATAAATGGTCTGGATCAAAGGCCTTGAACGCCAAGCCCAGAACCGTGGCCACCGGTGCCAGGGTGATGTAGCGCTTGTTCCAGTTTAGGCGCAAGCCCAAAACCTTTTTACCCTCAAATTCGCCTTCGCAGATGATCCCTGTATCGGGCATGGCGCCGGCATCAGACCCGGCCGAAGGGGCAGTCAGAGCAAAACAGGGAATGTCCTCACCGACGGCCAGGCGGGGCAGGTAATGGTTCTTTTGTTCTTCGGTGCCGTAATGGCTGAGCAGTTCTCCTGGGCCCAGTGAGTTGGGTACCATCACGGTCACCGCCGTGGTGAGATTGCGACTGGCCAGCTTCATTACAACAGCGGAGTTACCCAGCGCGCTAAACCCCAGGCCGCCATACTCGGGGTCGATAATCATTGAGAAAAAGCGCTTTTCCTTCAAGAACTGCCAAACCTCATCGGGTAGATTGGCATCTTCGCGAATCTGCCAGTCATCCAACATCTGACACAGTTCGTTGACCGGGCCGTCCATGAAGGCCTGTTCGTCTTCCCGCAGCGTGGCCGGAGTGGTTGACAGCAATTCCTGCCAGTTGGGGTCGCCTGAGAAAAGCTCGGCGTCCCACCACACGGTGCCGGCTTCCAGGGCTTCCCGTTCTGTGTCGGACAAACTGGGTAGGACTTTGCGAAACCAGCCCAGGGCCGGATCGCTAATCAGTTGTCGACGCCAGGGAATAACGGCCAAAAAGGCTAAGATTGCCGTTGTTAACAGGGTCAGAAAGGTCGAAAACCCGGATACCCCATCAGAGATCAAGTAAAGCAGGGAGAGGGCGCCTGTGGCGGCCGCAGCAATCTCGATCGGTATACGTCGGAAGCTGATTACCATCAGCAGCAGGAGTAAGAACAGCAGCGGAATCAGTGTCATAAGTCAGCCAGATCAGTGATTTTAGCCTTATTCTACCTCGCAAAGCGGATGCTTGTCGGGCGGCGCGTTCACAATTGGTGGGTGGGTTTGGCAAATGGCAGTTCGCAGCCGGTCTTTTATTCCCGCCACGCGCCAATCGTCAGCGCCTCGGGCTAATTCCAACGTTTGCATCCCTTGGTTCATCAAAGACCTTGCCGAGGCTAAGTCCGTGTCCTGATCGGCGGCGAGTAGCAGCCTTAAAGACGCGGCAAAAACCTGAGCTTCGGCCAATCGCCAATCGTCTGGTAAGAGGTTTTTCTGGCGTATCGACAGGGCCCACTCGGCATCTTCGGCTGCTGCAGTCAGCCGATGCTCGAGGCTATTGAGTAACGAGCGCCAAATGAGTGAATCGGCCAACTGAGGGTGCTGACCGTCGCCGAGGGTTTGGCGCGTCGCAACGGCTTGATCGAGCCATTTTCGCCCACTAATCCTGTCGCCAAGTTGCAGGTGAGCTCGACCGATAAAGTGCGCTGAATAAGCCAGCGAGGCATGGCCCTCGGTGTAGATTTTCTGGTGAATTTTTAGCGCGGTTTGAAACCATGGCATTGCCTCGTTGGGGCGTTCTTGATCCAGATAAATTAGCCCTAGGTTATTGTGGTTAATCGCCACCAGCCCGTGTTCGGGCCCATGATTTTCTATGTTGATAGCAAGGCTTCGTCGCTGGTTGTCTAACGCGCGTTGAAATTCGCCTAAGTCGTGCTGGGCCAAGGCCAGGTTATTAAGGGCGCGAGTTGTTGGTGCGCCCTGGGGGCCATGGATGGCTCGCTGAAGTGCTAATGCTCGCTGGCTCACCGGCAGCGACTCGGCGGATCGGCCGGCATCGTACAAGAGCCCTCCAAGAGCCTCTAGCACTCGAGCAATGAGTGGGTGTTGTTGGCCGTAGATGGACTCTCGTATCGCCAACGATTTTTGGTAGTGGTGCTCCGCCTGTCCGTAATTTCCCTGAAAATGGCGAGCGACCCCAAGTGCGTAATGGGCTCGGGCTGTTTCATGGTGATGGTTACCAAGATGGTCAGTAAAGGTATCCAGAGCACGTTCGTATTGTTCAGCGGCCAGATCAGGATTGCCTTGGGCCCAGCGCAAAGACCCCAATCGAATTCGCGAGCGGGCGGCCGCCAATGGGTCAACTAAAGGTACGGCCAGGGCAGCGGTCATTTCTGCATCCGCCTCGTCCAACCTGCTCTGATCTTGGAGCAGAGCAGCAAGGCGCAGGCGGGCCTCGGCGATTTTTGCCTCATTGGCGGCCGGACTGAGCTGCTCGATCACTTGGCGTTGCAGAACCTCTCCCTGTTTGGCGTTGCCGCGGGCCGCCGCTACTAGCGCCAGCCCGCCCAGCGCGACGGTGGAGTGCGTATCGGCAACCAAAGCCTGGTCAAACAGCTGTTCGGCGGAATCGAGCTCACCAAGATGCAAATAAATTTCCCCAACGGTGCCGGACAATTCAGCCTTAAGTATGGGCTCAGAACGAAAACGATTGACCAGTTGTTGCGCGCCCTGGTCCAAAATCTGGGTGACAGTAATCGGTTTTCCCTGGTTGGTTTCCGGGTCAGCCTGTAGCAGCAGATCGGCCAAGAATTCAAAAGCGGCCCGAGAGCGGTGGGTTTGTTGTTCTGCCTCTCCTAGCGCCGCGGTCAGCTGTTGGCCCTGGAAATACAGTGATGTGCTTAACCCAAACAAGGTAACGGCTACCGCCAGGGTTGCCGTGACTCCCAGGCGGTGGCGACGGATAAATCGGCGCAGCTGATAGCTTGGGTGGGGGCCTCTGGCAACCACAGGGTAGTTTGTGAGGTAACGGGTTATGTCACCCGCCAGATCCTGCGGGGAGCCATAACGGGATGTCGGTGTTTTGGCCATGGCCTTGGCGACAATGGCATCCAGGTCACCTCGAAGCTGTTGCTGAAAAATCCCCACGGAGCGAGCGCTGGGAGGTTCTGCTTGGCTGTTGCAGAGGGTCTCTATAACCTGTTCCCGGGATGCACCAGAAAGATCAAAGGGGCGTTTGCCGCACAACAGCTGGTACAGCAGTACACCTAGTGAATAGACATCGCTGGCGGTGGTAACCGACTGACCTAAGACCTGTTCCGGGCTGGCGTAGTCTGGGGTCATGGCGCTCGATGTTTGGCGAATCTTAGCGCCCACATCTGGTGGTTGAGCGATCCCGAAATCCAGCAGCTTCGGTTCATCCTCAGCGGTCACCATAACGTTGGCGGGCTTTAGATCTCGGTGGACGATCAGGTGTTGATGAGCAAATTGCACGGCTTGGCAAATCTGGACAAATAGCCTCAGTCGACGTTTGATGGATGGTTGTTGGTCAGTACACCAAGACGTTAAGGATTGGCCTTGGACAAATTCCATCACCAGAAATGGAATTCCGTCGCTGGTTTCCCCGGCATCAATCAGTCGAGCGATATTCGAGTGGTCTAGGCGAGCAAGAAGCTCTCGTTCAAGCTGAAAACTGCGCCGCGCTTGCTCGTTGCGGTGACGCGCCACGAACTTGATGGCCACCTGTTGTTGGTACGCGCCATCATCGCGTTTGGCCAGATAAACCGCACCGCCGCCGCCGCGCCCCAGTTCACTTTGTAATTTCCAGGGGCCAATTTCACGCCCCTCCAGCCCAGCGGCGAGGTCAAACAGCAGGGCCGGGGGCGTATCGATCGGTGAGCGGTGGACACCGGCTACCAGTAACTTGCCAATCTCTTCGGCCAGGACGGGGTCATCGCTGCATAGGCTTTGCAGGGCAGCATCTTGCTCCGACTGGGGCCGAGCAGAAATTTCGTGGAATAGCGCCCACATTTTTTCCCAGCGAGGGTCAGTCATGGTGACATTCTACGTCACCGTCTGCGTTATCCTGTGGCCAATGACCTTATTCAATCGCCCATTGCCGTCTATTGGGGCCATGTGTTGATGGCCGATTGGGAAATTACCCACGCATTGCAACAGTGTGCCTCTGGTCAGGAGAATTTGGACACGGTTTTGCCGATGGTGTATTCCGAACTTAAACAGATGGCAAAAAACCGCATCGCCAGTGAGAGTGACCTTATCACTATGGGTGCAACGGGTCTTTTGCACGAGGCGTATTTACGCCTGGCTGGCAGTCACGTTGGATTCGAAAACCGGGCACACTTTTTTGCTGCAGCCGGTGAAGCCATGCGCCGAATATTGATTGAGCGGGCCAGAGCCCTGGCGACAAAGAAGCGAGGTCAACGACCAACGCGGATCAGTTTGGATGACTACCCAACCGATAGTGATACCGCCGATGCAGTGGAACTGATGGCATTGGATTCAGCGCTGACCCGCTTGGAAGCCCGGGATCCGGCGATGGCAACGGTGGTAAAACTGCGCTATTTCGGAGGCTTGACCGTGGCCGAAACGGCCCAGGCACTGACGGTGTCCTCGCGCAGTGTCAATCGTGCCTGGAACGCCGCACGGGCATGGTTAAGGGTTCAGTTGGGCTCATAATTCTGCCGCGATATCTTTTGCATGATTTTCAAACACCAACGCGGTGATATCGGTGCGTTGCTTAAAACTCGCATGAGTAATGACCTCGCTGGCCGCTTTGGTCGGCGCTTTGAGTCCAGACTCTGTTGCGATGATTGTGGTTGGCGTTTTCAGCTGAGAAAATTGTTGTTCGCAGTGGTAATTAAATGCTGCCCTAAATCCCCATCGCTCTCGTTCCCCAGCGCGGGCCTGTTCAATAAACAACTCGTAGGCTCGGTTGAGGGCCAAATCTGGCAGATTTCGGCTGACCGAAAAAGACCACAAACTTTCCAGGCAGCTCAGTTCCGGACTGAGTTGATGGTCCGTTACCGCCATGGTTTGGCGTTGCTCTGCGGTGAAAAAAGGCACGTCGACTAGGGTTAAACGACTGATGCTTGGATGATTGAGGGCAAGCTCAACTGCAACTAAGCAGCCGGTATGAAAGCCTAGGACGTGAAGGTCGTCAAAGGGTTCGATTCCCGGTCCTATGGCGGCGGCAAAGTCTTCGATGCTTAACACTTCGTCAGGTCCATCTGAGCCGCCGTAACCCGGGTAATCCGGTGCAAGAGTTTCTCGATCATCCAACAAGGTCATGAAGGTTTTGAAAAATAGGCCGCTGTAGGGTATCGGATGGAGACACAGCAATGCCGGGCGCAGAGGGGTTTCGGGGCGTCGCAATAACCAATGGGTTTGTCCAAATGCGCTACTCAGGTAGCGACGGGAAAAATGATCTGTAGTCGGGTTCATAGATAGTCTCGTTCAGTCCTGACTAGGTTTATCGGTGATGCGGACTATTTGGTTAATCTCAAAAAAGTGTCCGTCGGGATCAAACAGCGACACACCAATGAAATGTTTAATGCGCCCGTCAGCCCCTTCGGTAGACCAATCGTGGGGTTCGGCGTGAACTCGGGTACCCAGTGCCACTGCGGCATCGCGGTTGGCTTTGGCGTCATCGCTGGAGACAACAAACGTTGGCATTCCGTAACTCACAGCCTCCGGTGGGGGTGGGGGTGGTTGATCGGGGTTGAGCCATTGCAGCAGGCCGATCATGCCGATCTCATCATGTTCACATTTTACGATAACCAAACGGGTTTCGTCGCCAGCTTTACCCGCGGCCAAGCCTACACCTGAAAGGGTAAAGGGTTTATCAAACCACACACTCATTCCGAGCACGTTTTGGTACCAGGTCAACGACGCTTCCATGTCTCGAACAAACAGCGTGGTGCGTTTAACAATGGCGGTCATAGTGAGTTGGATCCCAGGATGAGGTTGTCAGGACGCCCGGTATTGTACCTGCGCTTTCGTTGAGAACCCACCGCTGGTTGATTGTAACGGAGGTAAAAGGGCTGCCCAATTGGGGCTTTTGGGATTGAGTAGAACGGGATGGCGTTTTTGTCCACGAGGACAAAAGGACACACGGTGTGTTACAACATCTGAGGCATTCAACGCACTGTCGGGTTAAGACTATATGTTGCGGGTTCATGGGTTGGATCTAAGGGAGAAAAGCTGGTGACTGACCGTTTTACACAGGCTGGATATGGCAGCGAGACCATCGGATTTGGAAAGCGTCCTGCGATCTTGACGGTGGATTTTCAGCACTCGTTCACCAGGGATAAATGGCCAATAGGCGGTTCGCCTCATATTACCTCGGCGGTTGAGCATACCGAGCCATTGCTACATGCTGCCCGCGCTCGAGGTATTCCTATTGCCCAGTGCAATGTTGCTTGGCAGAGCAAGCAAGACATGGCGTATTGGAAGGTTGGGCCATTGTCTGATGGGCACTGTTTCCGGGGTCATGAAGCGACCCAAATTGAACAATGCCTAGTGGATGAGGACTACGATTTTATTTTTACCAAGACCGCACCGTCGATATTTTTTCTAACCCCCCTGTTGACCTTTCTCACCACCCATCGCGTGGACACCACCATCATTACCGGTTGTACCACCAGTGGCTGTGTGCGGGCGTCCATCGTTGATAGCTTTTCTTATGGGTTTCGGACCATGGTGCCAGAGGAGTGTGTGGGTGATCAGGAGCGTGATGCCCATGAAGCGAACCTGCGGGATGTGGGTCGCCGCTATGCCGACGTCATGCCGGTGTCTCAGGTGATGGATTATCTGCAGGAGTTTTCGAAGACTGTCGACTAGAGTCAGGCCCTAAATAGGTCCCAGAACAGATCCCAATTTAAATTACGGGAAAAGAAAAAGGCCAGACATTCGTCTGGCCTTTTGTCATTCAACAAGCGACAGCAGTGTTAGCTGGTCATTCGCTGACGCTGCACATCCACCCAGGTTTCGAATCGAGGCTGGGTCGGTGCCGCCAGACCAGTCTCTTCCTGACATCGCTCTTTCAGCTCTTCAACAGAGTCAAAACCCTTGTCGAACAGCTTGGTGTCTCCGCGTTCGCTGGCCATTTTGCTTCGCAGTTCGCTGGTAGCGGATTCATCCACACTGAGATCTGCATTGAGGACCACGCCGTAATTGTTTTTGGCACCTTCCACCGTGACCAATCCAGCGTCGGTATCGAAGGCCACCTGGTCAGCAGGTCGCTTCAGTGGGTCGCCCCAGCCACCGCCACCCCAGGTGTCGAAATACAGTAGGTCGCCAGCGTTCACGTGCAGGCGATCACACTTGGACTCACACAATTCTTCCGTGCCGTCGGCCCGGACCAGGATCTTTTGGCTACGCTGGCCAGGATGACCGCCGTTAACGCCCCAGGGGTAGGTCAGCCAACGATCGTCGTGGATCGAAATCTCACCGGGTTCTAGGAATCGGTAACCGATTCTCAAGGCGTTTCCGCCCCGATGAAGACCGGCGCCGCCTGAGTCTGGCAAGGTTTCGTACACATCGATACGCAATGGGAAATAGCTTTCCAAAAATTCGTTAGGTACGTTGGTGAATGAGGGCCACAAGGAGTGACCGTCGGGACCATCGCCGGAAGGCTTGCCCGGAACCCCGCCGAAGCCAATCTGGTAAAGCTGATACCACTCGCCCTTTTTGTCGTAACCGGAGTACATAAAGTGAGGGCTGTCAGAGAAGCCAGCGGCACACAGAAAATCTGGGCTACCCTGACCGAGCAGTCCACCCAGTACGTCGAAAATTCGGCCCAAGGCATGAGTTCGGCAGGACAGTGCTGCCGGCTCCAGGGGTTTAAGCAGAGTGCCTGGTGGGATATTGACTTCCATCAGGTCATAAAACCCATCGTTGAACATGATCTGGGGATCAAACACCATAATCATGTAAACGCCGCAGAACATCTTGAACATCTCTTCGTTGAGATAGAAGTTGATGGAGCTGATGGACTGGGGATCGGTGCCGTCGAAATCAAACTTCACCATGTCGCCTTCGCGCCACATGGCACATTTGATGCGGTATGGGCCCATGCCCAGACCATCGTCACAAATGAAGTCTTCGAAGTACTGCTTTTCTTCCGGCACAGTGTTTTTGATCAACTGACCCATGGCGCGCTTGTTGCGCTCCAGTAGCTCGTCCATGGCGGAATAAAATACGTTGTCGCCGAAACGCTCAGAGATTTCGATGCAGCGTTTTTCTGCGGTGCGACACGCGGCGATGATGGCGTTGAAGTCAGACCGATTCCAATGGGGCAGGCGGCAGTTGTAAAGCACAAGCTCCAAAATTTCTTCCTGCAGAACGCCCTGTTTGAAGATCTTTGTCACCGGAACCCGGATACCTTCTTCAAAGATCTGGCGGGCGTCCGTGGGCAAGCTGCCTGGGACTTTGCCACCCACGTCGGTCATGTGGCCGAACATAGCGGCCCAGGCGATCAGGCGATGGTCCTTAAATACCGGTACCAGCACCAGCCAATCGTTAATGTGACTGACGGCGCCATTACAGGCGTAAGGGTCGTTGGTGAGAAATACGTCGCCTTCCTCAATGGTGCCGTCAAAGGCTTCCTTAAATCCGTGAATAAAGGAACCGAACTGGCCCACCACCATTTTGCCTTCAACGTTGGCAATCATGGGGAATTCGTCGTGCTGCTCTCGGATACCCGGTGACATGGCGGTACGAAACAGTACCGTGTCCATTTCGTAACGGGCATTTTTCAGCGCGTTCTCAACGATGTCGAGAGTAATAGGATCCACGTCCACCCGGGTGAACGGCGTCTCGTTGGCTTGAATCAGTTTAGCTGGCATGTTCGATAACCTATGCGTTCGGGTTGATGAGGATCATGCCGACTTTGTCGACACTGCCGGTATGGCCGGGAAGAATTAACGTGGTGGAGTCCATCTCCATCACGATGGCCGGGCCGGCAATTTCATTGCCTGCCTTAAGTTTGGAGCGATCGTAAATTTGCGCCTCGGTATCGCTGCCATCCACGTGGATGGTTTCTTTACCGATCACAGCCGCCGATGGGTCGGCGCCGCCGTCCTCCAGGGTCATGGCGTGGACTTCGGCAGATTCGCCTTGGACCACTGCGCGCAGGTTTACCACCTCTTTTTCTGCCGGTAAGGCGAAGGTGAAAAGCTGTTTGTGCTGTTCGTCGAAACGCGCCCCAATGGCGTCCAGTCCGGTGGAACGCAAGTCATCCAGCTCGACCGTAATGGTCAGCAGCAATCCTTGGCCTTGATAACGAATATCGACTTCAAAACTTGAGACCTGTTCATTTGCCGGCACACCCTCTTCCACCAGGGTTTGAGCCGCGGCTTCGGCCAGATCTTCAAATACGCCGACAACCTCGTCGGTAGAAGTTTGGGAGAATCGCCGAATAAAGGTGCGGGAGGCCTCGTCGCGCACACGGGTTGTTGCGTCGCCATAGGCACACAGCACCCCAGGGCCCGGTGGAATCAACACCGGCCAAGAGTTCATCAGGCGTCCCATGGCGTTTGCGTGCAATGGGCCTGCGCCGCCAAAGGCAATCAAAGCAAAATCTCGAGGGTCATAACCCTGCTCAACAGAGACCAGGCGCAGCGCACCAAACATGTGTTCGTTGACGATGTCATAAACACCTTCAGCGGCCCGCTGGACACTTAAATCCAGGCCATCTGCGACGGTTTTTAGCGCCGTTTCAGCCAAATCTTTGCGGATTTCCATGTCGCCGCCTAGGCGCACAGACTGAGGCATATAGCCCAGCATGACGTTGGCGTCTGTCACTGTGGGTTCGGTTCCACCCTTGTTATAGGCGGCAGGTCCAGGTGCTGCCCCGGCGCTTTGCGGGCCCACCCGCAGCGCTTTAGTCAGTTCTGGAACGTGGGCGATGGAGCCGCCTCCGGCACCTACTGTGCGTACGTCAACCGATGAGGCGCGAACGGTAACATCACCCACCGTGGTTTCCCGTCGCAGCTGCGCTACGCCGTCCTGTACCAAGGCCACGTCCGTTGAGGTGCCGCCCATGTCTAAGGTCAGAAGATTCTTGAAGCCAGATTGGCCGGCAATCCAGACTGCGCCAGTCACCCCACCGGCAGGGCCACTCATTAATAGGTTAACTGGGTAAGACTTAGCTGCCGCCGATGAGGCCAGGCCGCCGTCTGAACGCAGGACGTGGAGCTGGACGTTGTCCATCTTGTCGCTCAGCTCGTTTTGCAGGTTCTGCATGTATTTCTCAACCCGCGGCCGAACATAAGAGTTAGCAACCGTGGTGATGGCCCGCTCATACTCTTGCATCTCCGGAACCACCTCGGAGGACAGGGAGACAGGAATGTCTGGCATCACCTCAGCGGCAAGTTCCGCGATGCGCTTTTCATTCACATCACTGGCGAAGGCGTTAATCAAACAAACGGTGAGGGCTTCAATGCCGCGATCTTTCAGTCGGGTCAATTCAGCGCGAACCTGATCATCGTTGACGGCGTCGACGATTTCGCCCGAGGCACTCATGCGCTCGTCTGCCTCAATGGTGAGGTTTAGCGGCGCCAGCGGCAGCGACTTATTGTAGATCACCCAACCACCCAGGCCACCCGGGACAAAAGAGCGAGCGATTTGTAGCACTTGCCGATAGCCCTTAGTCGTCACCAGGCCAACCTTCGCGCCAGTTCCGGTGAGGATGGTATTGGTAGCGACCGTTGTGCCATGCATCACATGGGTGATGGCTTTGGGGTCGATACCCGCCTCCGCGCACACCTTACTAATGCCATTGAACACGCCGATGGAGGAATCATCGGGGGTGCTGGGAACTTTTGCGGAGAATGTATCGCCGCTATCCTCGTTTACCAAAATTAGGTCGGTGAATGTTCCGCCGACATCGACGCCAAGTCGGTATGCCATATCAATCCCACTGTTGAGTTTGTTGTATTTAAGTAGTGCCGCAACGCGGCTCACGACGTGTTTACCGCAGGTGCGGGTCAGCGTCAATGTCCAGGGGTCAATTACCGCGCAGTCTGCAGCAAATGTCCAGACATTTGACAAAAAATGCGAATCATAATCTAGTAAGAGTCCTCATGAGCTGTTTTGTGCATGGAAATATGCAGTAAGCTGATGAGCTGACCCGTTCCCTAGCAGGAGATGTAAAGTGAAATCATTGCCTCGTTTTTCGTTGCTCAGCGGTGCCATTGCGGTGGCACTGTCGGCCGGCGCCTTTCAACCGGTTTTAGCCCAATCTGCCGGCGCCCTGGAGGAAATTGTCGTGACAGCCCGAAAACGGGCAGAGTCGCTGCAGGACGTGCCTGCCGCCGTCACAGTGTTCACCCAAACTCAATTGCAGCGTTCCGGCGTGGAACGGGCAGCGGATTTTATCTATCTGACACCGGGTGTATCGATTGTTGACGCTGCCGAAGTGGCTGACACCCAAGTCAACATTCGGGGCATTAACGGTGCTCGCGATGCGGAAAACAGCTTTGCGTTGATTTTGGACGGTATTTTGATGACCAACCCGGCGGCTCTGAACCGGGAATACACCAACCTTGCCCAGATCGAGATTTT
Organism: uncultured Gammaproteobacteria bacterium; assembly: GCA_964559945.1. Lineage (GTDB taxonomy): Bacteria > Pseudomonadota > Gammaproteobacteria > Xanthomonadales > SZUA-38 > JANQOZ01. The sequence goes on from CAZLJY010000010.1 coordinate 13,990, forward strand.
GAAAGGCCCGCAGGGCGCTCTTTACGGGCGCAACGCTTCGGCCGGCGCCATCATCATCTCAACGGAGACCCCGGATGACGAATTCAAGGGGCGACTGAAAGCCTCAGCGGCCCAGGACAGCACCACCTTGGTGGCAGGTTCCATCAGCGGCCCAATCAATGAGGGCAGCATGTGGTATGGCCTGAACGCTGATTTTCGCAGCAGTGACGGCTTCTATAACAATGTGTTTCTCGGCGAGGACAACGTCGACGATTTTGAAAACTGGAATCTGGGCGGGCGTTTGATTTGGGAAAATGAAACCACCCGCTGGGATGCAAAGCTGCGCTACGGCGAAGTTGACGCCGCATCGATCTCGTTTAACGCAGCGTTTGCACTGCCTGGCTTTGCGGCCGCTCTCACGCCAGTATTTGGCGAAGAGTTCGCTAGCCGTTTTAACGAAAACGTCAATGATCACGATTTCGTCTTCCAGCCCAATATTGATCCGCAAAATGATCAGGAAGCGTTGGAGTTATCACTGAAAGTGGAGCACAGCTTTGCCAATGCGGACCTAACCGGCTGGCTGCTTTACTCAGATATCGAAAACTCCTTAAGCGCTGACGGCACTTCCGGCGCTTTTGGGTTTTTCTTCGATCCCGCCACGGGCTGTCCCGACAGCATCAACTCGCTGCTTGCTCAGGGTGTCTCTTTGCCAGCGCCCCAGTTGCTGGTTCCGGTAGAGTTTGGTCCGATTTTGGGACCCTATACGCCAACCACCTGTGATGGCACCCAGTATCAAGAGCGCAATCAAGAAGATCTCAGCTTTGAGGTTCGCCTGTCATCCAACCAGGATTCTGAGCTGCGCTGGCAAGCCGGTGTTTATTATCTGGATATCGACCGCGAGGTCGGCGTCAATACGGGAATTGACCTGGGTAACGGTGTGACTGAGGCGTTGTTTGTGCCTCAGGGCGGGGCTAACCCCACGGAGCAGTTGGTTCACGATAATTTTGAATCAGAAGTTGTTGCGGTATTTGGCAACATCGACTACGACGTCAGCGACACTGTTGAACTCTCGTTTGCGGCTCGCTACGACCGCGAAAGTCGAGACGTTACTAACCTGGTCCCAGTGGACGCTCGCAGTCAGTTTATCGATTGTGATGGCCCACCGTTCGCCGGTGGCGACCCGATCAACACTGGGCTTTGTCCCGGCGTCAATCCCAATGGGGTGATTGCGCCGCAAAGCGAAACGTTCTCCGAATTCCAACCCAAAGTGTCGGTTAGCTGGGATGTGACGGAAAACACGGCGATATTTTCCAGTTTGGGTCGCGGATTTAAGAGCGGCGGATTCAACAATCTGGGTGCAGCGGCTACCTCCAACATATTCATTAACGACGCGCTGGGTATCGGTGTGCCGGGATCGCCCAACGAAGGCTTTGTGCCGCTGAACATCCAAGATCAGTTCGATGAGGAAACCTCGACCGCATTTGAGGTGGGTTTCAAGTCCCGATTGCTGGATGGTTCGCTGAGTCTGGAAGGGGCTTACTACCACACCGAGGTGGACGACCTGCAGTTTTTCGAGTTTTTGGTCGGCGCGTTTGGTCTCCTGCGAGTGGTAACGAACGTTGATGAAGTTGAAATGGACGGGGTGGAGTTTTCCGCAAACTGGGCGGCGACGGACAACCTGAGTCTCTACACCTCTGCCGCGTTTATCGACAGCGAGATTAACGCCCATAGTGCTCGCCCAGACACAGTGGGCAATGAATCACCCTACACGCCCGACTACACCTTTAACGTTGGCGGCCGCTGGGAAGATCAAGCTTGGGGAGATTGGAACTACTTTGTGAATGTGGACGTAGCCACGGTGGGTGATACCTGGTTCCATGTGGTTCAGGATCAGCAACGGCCAACCCTATTTGGCCCTCCTGGCGATTACACCCTGACCGAGCGTGATGCCTACACCTTGGTCAACCTGCGAGCAGGGCTGGAAAGCAACAACTGGTCGATTGTGGGGTTTGTCAGAAATGCCACCGACGAGAACTACCTAGAAGAGGTGATTCCGGCGCCGGAGTTTGGTGGTTCGTTCCTGCATCCGGGCACCCAGCGTCGGGCGGGCATCGAGGTGACTTACAGCTTCTAAAACAACCAGTCATTAATAGGTTCAGCCCTCGTCGCGCTGCGGCGGGGGCTTTTTTTTGCCTTAGAGATTGGCGCAATTGATGTAGGCAGCACCGTCGCCAGGGGTATCAGTTTGTGGAATAACCCCCAGTAAAGGTGCCGAAATCTTCTCCGTTAAGGTAGCAATGTTTTCCGCTAGCAGAGGCATGTGAGGGTCAACGGTATTGCCAATCCAGCCCGCTAATACGCATCCGTCTTGCTGAATTTTGTCAGCGGTTAGCAAGGCGTGATTTAAGCAGCCAAGCTTAAGCCCAACCACCAAAATCACAGGAAGTTCCAGCGTTTTAACCAGGTCCGGGAGCATTAGACGTTCGCTTAGGGGCACCATCCAGCCACCCACCCCTTCAACGATGATTCGGTCCGCAGAACCGGCAAGGCGATCAAAGGCTTGGATGACCGGCGCTAGAGTGATTTCCTGGCGTTCTTGCTGGGCTGCTAAATGGGGTGACGCTGGCAGGCTGAAGTGCAGCGGGTTTAGCCATTGCGGATTGATGGCCTGGCCACAGGCTTCCGCTAGCAGCTCGGCATCGCTAGGTTCATCCAGTCCAGCGGCTACCGGCTTCATGGCCGTGACACTAAGCCCCTGGCTCCTCAGTGCGTGAATCAAGGTTACACTGGCCCAGGTCTTGCCGATTTCGGTATCGGTTCCGGTCATGAAATAGCCGCGCATCAGCGTTTCCAGGTACGCAGGGAATCCACCGGAAAGGTGGCCACCTCGCCATCGCCATCGCGCACGGGACGACCCACTGGCGCACCTTTTGCGTATCCGTATATCACTTCGAAGGTGGCGGGAATCCGGTTGTCCACTTTCAGTTGATTGTACTGTTCGATCATGTCCTTTAGCCGCTGTTTACCCATCAGCCCACGGGATCGATCTTGGCGCCGGTTGCTGGCGCCCCAGGCTTTTATTTCTGCCATCAGGGCGTTCACGCTGGGGTAGGTCAGGGTAATGATTTGACTGTCCATAACCGGGTCGGAGAACCCTGCGCTAAGCAGCCCATCACCCAGGTCATGCATATCAATAAAATCGCTCACATGATTATGTGGATCTACCGCGCCCCACGCACCGCGCAGTTCTGACAGTGTCAGAGGTCCGAAGGTGGTGAACAAAAAACCGCCGGTTGGGCTAAGGCAGCGCCGAACCTCTGCAAACACCCGGCCAGGATCAGGACTCCATTGCAGCATCAGATTGGACCAGACCAGGTCGGCGCACCCGTCAATTAAGGGCAGCCAGGCTGCATCCGCGCAGACCTGATCGACCTTCTCATTATGCCAGCCGTCCAGCATGCCTGGGGCCAGGTCCAGTGCTACCACCTGTTGGGTGCTTGCCCGTTTGGCCAACGCTTTACTGGCGCGGCCAGGGCCGGCGCCAAGATCAATAATCCTTTGAGGCTGCAGATTTAGCAGGGCAAGTCGATCCAGGAGTTCATCTTCAACGGTTTGTTGAAGTACTGACGCCTCACTGTAGCTATCGGCAGCGCGGCTGAAGGCGTGGCTGACACTGCTCGTATCAAACATGTCCCACCTGTGGCTGTGATGTGCGGTCGGGTTGAGCGAAGCTTTTCACCCGTTGGGTGAACCGGTGAGGGTCGCCGATAAAGGGAGCGTGGCCACATCGATCCATCAGCTCAAGTTGTCCTTGGGGTAGATGGTCAGCAAGCCATTGGGCGGCTGACGGCGGCACCAGACGGTCCCGTTGGCCACTGATAACCAGGCATGGTTGGGTTAACTCTGATGCTTGGTTTCGCAGGTCGGTCTCGCGCAGTAGCTGAAGGCCGCAGCTGAGGGTTTTCTGGCTCGGCGCAGGATACTGGGCTGCTAAGGACTGCAGCTCACGTAAGTCCTGACGAGCGGTTTTGGCGCCATGGGCCTCTAGCATTAGGAAACGCTTCCAGGTGGCTTGGTGGTCGGATTTGAGCTCCTCGGCAAAGCTTGCGAATACGTCATCTGCCATGCCATGGGGCCAGTCAGACCCAGCCACAAATCGGGCAGTGGAAGACGCTAGGATCAAGCGGGAAACCCGCTGCGGGTGAGTCAGGGCGATGGTCATGGCGACTTGGCCTCCAAGGGACCAGCCCAACCATATTGGGGCGCTGGCGGCAGGGCTGATCTGATCCAATGCCAGGATCACCTCATCGCATAGCTGGGACATCGTGCTTGTCATTGAGTGTTGATGGTTCTTGCCATGGCCGGGCAAATCCAGCGTTAGGAGCCGAAAATTTTGCCGCCAATGATCAAGGCATTGGCCGAATACACCGCAGTGCATTCCCCAACCATGAATAAGGACCAGGTCGCCGATGGCGCCGTTAGGGCCTGTGGCTTCCTGGACTGCGAAGCTAAGTGTCATCGATGGCCCTCGCTATGGTTTGTAACAACGGCTCCAGGTCTGATGTTCGGTGAGTGGTGTTGAGCGACACTCGCAGCCGGGCGCTGTTGGCAGGGACCGTCGGGGGGCGAATGGCCGGCACATGAAATCCGTTGCGAAGCAGGGCTTGACTCACCTGTAAGGCCTGTTCCGACGAGCCCAGCACAATGGGTTGGATCGGCGATAGGGAATTGCCTAGGGGCAATCCCAGGGCATTTGCGCGCTGGCGGAAGCTAGCGATCAGGGTGTGCAGCTGATCGCGCCGCCAATCCTCTTGCTGGACTCGTTTGAGATTGTCCAGCGTCGCGGCGACTAGGGCCGGCGGTAACGCGGTGGTGTAGATGTGACTTCGGGCTTGGTTGACCAGCGCGTCCACCACCGACTGAGGTCCGGCGACAAAAGCGCCAAAGCTACCCAGAGACTTACCAAAGGTGCCAATAATGATCGGCGCAGCCTGGGTATCAAGCTGGCTGTCTGCGCAGGCTCCCGCCCCAGCGACTCCGATAACGCCCAGGGCGTGGGCTTCGTCCACAACCATTAGGGCATGGCTTTGTTGCGCTGCGTCAGCGAGGGCGGGCAATGGCGCTTGGTCACCATCCATTGAAAACAGGCTTTCGACGACAAGCATGCGTCGCCTGCCCTCAACCGCCAGTTGACGTTTCGCCCCGTCAACATCGTTGTGGCGAAATCTCAGCAGGCGCGCTTGAGACAAGCGTGCCCCATCGATCAAAGAGGCATGATTGAGTTTGTCCTGAACAACCAAGTCACCGCGACCGGCAAGGGCGCTGATCACACCTAGGTTGGCCATGTAGCCGGTTGAGAACAGCGCGGCGGCTGGTCGCTTCACCCATTGAGCAATAGCGCACTCCAACGCCTGATGAATCGGTTGGTAGCCACCCAGCAGTTGGGCGCTGCCGGCCCCAACGCCCCAGCTGCGAGTGCCGTCGGCCAGGATCTCGGCGACCGCACGGGCAACCGTTGGGTCCTTGGCCAGTCCGAGATAATCGTTGCTGGCAAAATCTCGCAGCGTGGCGTCGGCCAGGTGGCGTTGCCGCCACAGCGCAGATTGCTGAAGCTCCTGGTGTCTTTGGGCCAGTTCATTGGCCCAGGGGGCAGGTAATTCCGTCATCGTTTGCGCAACAGACTGCGCCACTTATGGATGCCTTTCCCTGCCCGCTTCAGCTGATTTCCAGCGGCTCAGGCATTCCGGTGGTTATGCCCAGGCGAGTCAGCAGCTTCAAGTCGGCCTGTTCAGCCGGATTGTCGGTGGTTAGGAGCTTATCTCCGTAGAAAATGGAGTTTGCTCCAGCAAGAAAACACAAGGCCTGAAGCTCATCAGACATTTCCGTTCTGCCAGCGGACAGACGAACGACGGAGCGAGGAAGCATCACTCGGGCAACGGCGATGGTGCGCACGAACTCTAGTGGGTCAACCTCGTCCTGGCCCTCCATAGGAGTTCCCGGCACCCGCACCAGTCGATTAATTGGAACGCTCTCCGGGTGTTCTGGGAGGTTGGCCAAGACGGCCAGCATGCTCGCTCGGTCGGCGCGGGATTCGCCCAAGCCAACAATGCCACCCGAGCACACTTTTAGGCCGGCCTGACGGACGTTGTCCAAAGTTTCCAATCGCTCCGAGAAATCCCGGGTGGTGATGACCTGCTCGTAGTATTCCGGTGAGGTGTCAATGTTGTGGTTGTAATAATCCAGCCCAGCGTCTTTCAGTTGCGCCGCATGATCAGATTCCAGCATTCCCACTGTCAAGCAGGTTTCCAGCCCCAGCGCTTTGACCTCAGAAATCATCTCCGCTAGCGGCTTAAGGTCGCGGGCTCGAGGGCTACGCCATGCACCGCCCATGCAAAATCGCGTGGCACCACGCTGTTTGGCTGCGCTGGCAGCCGCCACCACCTGTTCAACGGGCAACAGACGCTCAACCTCAAGGCCGGTCTTGTAGTGAGCACTCTGAGGACAATATTTGCAGTCTTCCGGACACGCACCGGTCTTGATGGATAGCAGTGTGCTGATCTGGACTTGATTGGGCGAAAAATGCATTCGGTGGGCATTTTGCGCGTCAAATAACAGGTCGTTAAAGGGCTGGTTAAACAGCGCTAGTGCTTGTTCGTTAGTCCAGTCATGTCGCACGGTCGTCATAGCAATTCATCAGGCAGCGGAAAGGCGGTCAGTATTAAAGCACCCTGGCTAGCTGTCAACCGGAGAGAGCAATGAAGGTTTACCAGTACTTAGATCAGTTGTGGGGCAGGGCGTTTTCTCCCAGTTGCGTCCTGTGTCAGGGGCACGGCAGCAATGGGATGGCGCTGTGTGAACACTGCTTGCAACAGTTGCCCTGGCATTCCGGTGGATGCTGTATCTGCGCGGACCGCGTTGCGATGCGGGGTTTGGGTTCTGGTCACGGCCTGACGTGTGGCCGTTGCCTAAAATCGCCACCGGCATTTCGTCGCGTTGTCCCGGCGCTAAAGTATTCAACGCCAGTGGACCTGCTAATTCGAGATTACAAATTCAACGGCCGTTTGCATCTCGGCCGGCTGTTGAGTGATTTGTTTCTTTATCATTGTGCGCCGCCTGAGGTGGATGTGTTGGTGCCGGTACCCTTGCATTCCAATCGCTTGCGGCTTCGAGGGTTTAATCAGTCCGTTGAACTGTGCCGGTTCCTCGCTCGGGCTCTCAAGTTGCCGCTAGAGGCCGACTGGCTCTCCCGAACCAGAGACAGTGTGGCTCAATCGACATTACTAGCCCGGGACAGACGGCGTTCTATGGCAGGGCTGTTTGTTGGATCCAGATCTGTTGACCATCAACATGTGGCGTTAGTGGATGATGTGGTGACCACGGGCAGTACTGCCAACGCTTGTGCTTTGGCGTTGCTGCGAGCTGGGGCGGCTAGCGTGCAGGTTTGGTCGATTAGCCGCGCGTAAGAACCCGAGCGCGAAAAATTTGCTCCAGCGGGATGGGGATTTGCGCCGATCCGCCGGTCATTAAGGTGTCAATGACCGCGCTTTCGCTGTTCACACTGATCAAACGCCCGGTATATTCTTTGCCAGACTTTGAGTCCAGTCGCACGTTAAAGCCTGTGTGGTTGCTCAGTGTGCCAAGGCTGACTTTCTTCCAGCCTCTGGCCTGCATTGCAGGCGGTTTATCTGGGCTTTTCCCACCATCCATGGTTTCGACCAATAACTCGTCGGCTTGCATGATGGGGTAGAGGATCACCGGTTGGGGAACACCTGAGGCAATCGCCGAGTTGAGGTTTAACAGTTCCGCGATGCGCCACGGAGACTGGCCTGCGAGGCTCTGCATGGCCAATGGTTTACTGGGTCTGCTGAGGAACGTCCAAGCCCCTTCGCCCTCCGCGAAACGACGATACTGGTAGTCGAGTTCATCACTCATCTCATAGCCAACATCAGCGGCTTGCAGTCGTACCGCTGCCAAATGGTTTGCGAGAAATTCCTCTGTGCTGATGTCTGCTTGCTTTGCGCAGTAGCTATTGCGGCGCCGATTGAATTCACTGGCCTGTAAGGTCACAGACATGCTCTTCAGCGATGATGATGGAGGCGGGATGCCTCGACGAATTTCTGCTAGCTGTTCTGTGGACAACTGGATTTCCATCGATATTTCCGATGCATCGGAATTTTCCATGAGCAATTGGATGTCAATCACGTCCGGCGGCAACATCCGGTAACGCGCGTCAACGTTCGATTCTAAATCCGCGAATCCCATGTTGTTTAGATCAATAGTTTCGAAGCGAGTAATGTCTCCACATGCCAAGGTTTCTGTGGTAACGCCGCTAATGGATGAGCGTTCACTTTGGCTCAGGAAATCGCCTAATTCCATTTTTATGCCATTGAGCGTGACACCCATGGAGCCGGGGATCTCGCTGCGACCGAAACCCATTAGCCAAAGAAACCCCGGAGTATGAACGATCGCTTCGCGCAGGGTCACGGGCGGTGCATCAAATCCAGGGTCAGGAATAAATGACAGGTTAGTGGCGGTTAACTTGCCGTCGAAGCTTGCGTTGCTGTCGGCAACCGTCAATGTGCCAACCGGCGATACCATGCTGGCCGCCTGTTCGAGATATTGTTCGAGTTTGTGGTTGGCGTAAAATTTTCCGGCGACCACGGCTACCACGGCAACAATGACCAAGTACCGAAGCCCTAGGGTGAGCTTTCCCCTAAGACTGCGGCGTCGGCGGTACTTCCCAGATTTAGCCATGGTTCATGCTCTCCAGCCCCGCTGCCAGGCAGCGGGGCGTTTTTATCGCTATTTTTCCAGATACGCTTTCGAAAACATCTCAAGTCCTCGATCTGTGAACGAGGCAGAGATGGTTTGGCGCGAAAACAGGTCTGACATCGGCAGCTCCGGCATGTCCTCTTCGGGCGCCATTGCGGCCATCGCTTGCTGAATTTGCTGTTGGTAAAGCGCCATACCTTCTTCGTCGTAACCCATCACCAAGAATGGTAGATCGCCGCTAGCGGCATCGCTGCTGAGGAAGCCTTTAAGTTGAGCTTCTTCGCCTGTGCCCGTAGACATGCCAATACCCTGTTCTGTCATCGCCAGGTGCGGCCCATCCAGCGGAAACGGGATGAGTCCAGCAGGAAGGGGGGTGGGTGTGCCATCGGCGGTCAGCTGCAGGTCGGCCAGCTGGGGGACCATTGCGCCGGCCATGCCCACAACCAGTTGAGGATTGGTGATTCCAATCATCAGCAGGGCCCGCAGGTTTTGTGGCATACCGCTGGATAGATCCATCTCTTTCAGGCTCAGTCTGAAGCCCTGAAAATTACCCACCATGGGCGGCAGCGGTTGAGACAACTGGGCTGACATTTGCGCCATGCCGTCGTTAAGTTCTGCCAGTTCGGCGCATTGGTATGGGTCAGCCGCCACAGCATTGGCTTGATCAGACAGGAACTGCTTGGTTTTCAATACATCCATGGCGAAACCCATGTGAAACAGTACGTCGTCGATGTTGCCCATGCCGCCCATAGGCGCCGCCAGCCCTTTAGTGGCCGAGGCGATATCATCCCTTAATCTCATGACTGCAATTGAGTCAATGGCGGAGTCGTTGAACGCGGTATAACCCGACACAATTTGGGGCATGATGCCGGCGATATCGCGAAACTCTGCGGCACACCCGGGTCCAATGTTTTGGCGACCCTCTGCGAACATCGCGGTGGCAACCTCTGAGTTGTCAGTCAGCATGGCGTCAACGAAACCCACGGAATCCACCAACATGGTGAACACGGGTAACAGGTTGTACTCGTCATTCACACTATCCAGTCGACTGGTGATATTGCTGTCTGGCGTAGTGGAAAACAGTTGCTTAAGACCTGCGTCTCTGGCGTTGCTGGGAATGACGCTCGCCACCAATTGGTCGTCATTGATAGCAATGACAAATTTGGCCTTGTCATCGCCACTTTCATAAAACTCCTGTCCGTCAAAGCTGCTGACGGTAAATTCTTGACCCGCCTTTGCTTCAATGCGGCCGATCGTTTCGCGTAAGCGATTACCATCGGAAAGTTGGGCCCGTAGCACAGGTAAGACACCCAGGCCGTAAAGCGCACCACTGCCTGCCGGGTCAAAGCCTAACTCGGCCATCCCCTGGCGGGTCATTTTTCCGCTTAACTCTTCCATCACCGCTTTGGCCAATGGATCATCGTTGACTTTGTCATCTTCCAACGCCGCAGAGATGGCATTGTCAATGTATGACAGTCCGGGTTCAGCCATGCTCCACATCAGGTCAACGGTTTTCTTGTCCATCGTGTTGCGATTGCCAACGAAGTACGGCGTATCCGCAGGCACATAGGCCAATAGTGGCGAGCCCTTGCCGCTGCTGCTCATTTGCGCTTTGGCGGCAGGTGCACTGGCAGCATCAGTGGATGCTGGAGCGTCATCGTCGCCGCCACAGCCCGCAAGGAAGGTGGCGACAAAGGTTATGCCGATCAACGATCGGCCGAATTTGTTGGTCATCAATTGTTCCCTAGTAGTAGATAATTCGGGTTCGTTCGAGGTGTTGGATCCCACAGCCTCAAACATCAGGTGTGCTGGTGTTATACACAACTAACACACCTATGCCCCGTGTCAACAGTCACTTAACTCACGGAGATTATCAGAATATCGTCAATTGTGTTGCCAACTGGGCCACGCTAATTGCCAGTTGGCTCATGTGTCGCTGATTTAGAGATCCAGCAGCGACAAAAACGGGTCCAAGTGCTCAGCGTAGTTCCGCCAGCGCCCTACTGAGGCGGCGTACAAAGGTTGCCGAACCTGCCATGCGCTTGCCGTGTTGACCACATTGTTCCTGTGATGAAAGCCCCCCGGGTCTGGGTGCGGTGGTGCACCAACTAGGCGAGTTATCGCCGCGATCTGTGCGTCCAAGTCGCTGACCAAGTGCTCGTATCGCACTCTCAGAAGTCGTCCTGGAAGAACGCTGCGCCAGTGATCCATCAATCGCTGATGGGCGCCGATTCTGCGTGCCAGGGAGTTGAAACGGTAACTGTAGCTGTGGCCTGAGGAGAAGTCGGCAAAGTACATCGAGATTCCGCAATCTCTAGCGTCTCGCTGCATGTCAATAAACCAGGCGTTGGGAAACAGCAGATGGAGCAAGCCGATGTCTTGATAGTGCACCAGCGTTTTGTCCACCATCCAGCCGTCAACCCGAGGCATTTCTTGCAAATAATCTGCCGCCATGCGCGATAGATCCAGCGGGCTAAGCAGCGGAACCATGTCCGGGTATCGAACCCGCCCGCCGAATGGTTGAGCCACTGCCATCTTGACCCAGTTCAAGCGTTGGTGTTCACCAACGCAGGTCATATTGGGATGACCCCCAAGGACTTGATTGAGCAGTGTGCTGCCGCTTCTTGGCAGGCCAACAATAAAAATCATCGGCGGCGAATTGCCGCCTGCGCCATTGAGCCGGCCCATCAATTCATCGGAGAAGGTCTGCGTGGTTAGCTCTATGGCACGTTCCAGATTACTGGGATCGTGCTGAAATTGTTCAGCGCGAAGCTCGTTGGCACGGGAGTACGCAGCAAAAGCGTCGCTGTAGCAACCTCTGTCATCTTGTGCCTTACCAAGGGCAAACCATAACCTTGGGTTGGTGCTTTCAGTGGGTTTTTGCAGCAGTCTGGTGAGCTTGTTGGTCCGGCCAGTATCGGCACTGGTTTGTCGTCTGCACTGCATCAATTTGAACCAAGCATCGGCATGTCCTGGACGCAACCTAAGTACTTGGTTGAAGCGGCGTTCAGCCTCCTCAAACTGGCCCAGTTCCACAAACGCCGAACCAAGGTTGTACACTGCAGCAATATTTAACGGTCTAAGTCGCAGGGCTTGGCGCAGGGACCGGATGGCGGATTCCGCATCCCCCATGGCTAGCAGAGCCGCACCCAGGTCACACAGTAGTTCCGCTGAATTGGGTACTACTTTGAGACCGCCGTTATAAACCTGAATAGCGCGTTCGAATTGACGGCCTTCCTGCAGGACCTGCCCTAGCTTCAGATAGCCATCCACGTTCTCAGGGTCCAATGCGATGGCTCGGGAACAGGCATTCGATGCAGCACCCCACGAAGCGCTGCGACGATGAACCTCGGCCAGCAACAGCCAGGCCTCTGATTGATCAGTGCGCTGTTTAAGGAATGACTGCAAAGCGGTGCGCGCCTCTGACATTTGACCTTGGGCAAAACTCAGGCGGCCCAATTCCAACTGCACATCAGGCTCCTGGCGTTGTCCTACAGGCAGCGATCGCAAGCTGCGAATCGCCTGATAAACCCGTCCTTTGGCGGTCAGAATGCGGGCCTGCAATAGGCGCAGCCGCCAGGGTTCATCCCTTTCGGATTGAAGTTCGCCGAAAATTTTTTCGGCTCTGGCGACGTCGTGGCTAGCCAGAGCGTCTTCTGCCTGAGAGCGAATCGCAGACAGATGGTCGGTTGATTCCAAGGTGATACCCAACGTTTAACTCAACGCTATCACCGTACGGACTTCGGTCTGTTGCTGTATGTGGGTCGATGGTCATGCTGACACCTAAGTGCGCAATCAGTGCAACAAAATTGTGTGCTCCAGACATCGAATGACCGGTCGGACAGCCATCAATAGGGCAAGAGCAATCGACCAGACCCATGGAACTGGTTGAGGCGCCGATGGGTGAGCCGAACGATGCCGCTTAGCGCGGCGCCGAATATGGGCGACTGCCCGGCTTTCTATGGGTGTTAGAGCCGGGTAGTTGGGTTGACTGCTGAGAACAATTTGTTCATCGAAGACATCGGTCATGGCCACGGTACCGGGTGATGGAACTGTGCCTGACTTTAGTGATAGGTCAGGCGGGCCTCCACCGATAGGTGCCCACGTGACGTGTAGGCAAATGGCGGAAAAATTCAGCCCGCCAGTTCACCGTCTTGTTCTAGCTTATAAAGCTCGGTATAGCCGCCAATTCCGCGGTCATCTAGGAATATCTGAGGGACCGTGCGACGACCCTCGGCGCGCGTAAGCATTTCTTCCAGCCGGCCCTCTTCGGATTCGACGTTGTATTCCACATAGCTTAACCCTAGTCGATCCAGCAGCGACTTTGCACGAGTACAAAAAGGACACCAACCCTTGCTATATATTTCGATTTTCATCGTGTTTCCACTCCGAGAGAATTTCGTTGCAACGAAGTGTAGCCCAATCTCCCTCAATTGATCAGCCTCTAGGGGGTCGGTTAGACATCAATGAGGGTCATTAGCGCCTGGCGCGCCGGGAGATACTTCTGCCCCATGTTTCCCAGAGCTTCTATGGCCTCGGCACGAAGCCGCCTATTGGGATGGGTATGGGCCACTTTGGCGATAACTGCCAGACCCTGAAATTCCGGCAGATCAATTAGCGCCTCTAGCGCTGATTCCTGGACTTTGTACTCATCGTCACTGGTAACGATCTGGCCCAGGATGCCCAGGGAGGCAACACTGTTTAGTCTCGCCAGCGCCTCAACGGCGCGCGCCCTGACCTTCGGCTCAGGGTGGAGGGTTGCAGCACGTCTAATTAGCGGTAAGGCTAGATCCACTGGCAGCAATCCTGCTGCTTCGGCTGCGGCTGCACTGATACGGATGTTCTGAGTGTTCCAGATCACAGTATCGAACGTATCGGCTGCAACCTGGGGTTGACGCTGCGCTAGTAATTCCAGCGCATCTGCTTGAACCGAGTTTTTTAAAGATCCAGCTGCCAGGCGCTGCAGCAATTTGTCAGCGTTGGCTGACGGTTGCCATCGCAAGCCTCTCAGTGCGGCCCGTCGGACGGTTTGGTGGGGGTCATTAAGGATCAGTTGTTTCAGCAACTCAGGTATCTGCGGCCCAACCTGAAAACCCAGTCCATGGGCAGCGTCGCGTCGAACGTCTGGATGCCGCAGGGGCAGTATATTGAGTTGGCGCTGCAACATCCTAAGCGCTTGGTCCCCTTGGTGTCGTGCTGCCGCTTGGGTCAGTGCCTGACGTAAGAGCTGTGTGTCATGACTGCGCTCAAGACGGTCCAGTTCAGCCACGCTTTGGTCCGACGTTGTCGCGCCTAGCCAATGCAACGGTTTTTCTCCTAGATCTACAGGTAAAGAAAAATCGCTGGTCAACACCTGTTGCACCTCACCATTGTGCAATGCAACTAGGATTGCTAGTCGCCGCGCTTCCCATTCGTCATTAAGGGGGCGGGTGGGTGGAGGATTGGACTGATCTGACGCGCTAGCAGGAATCAGCAAGGACAAAGGACGTCCTCGAAAGTGTGATTGCCCGGCGCCGAAAGATCCACTCCATGAGTGTGTCCAACGACCTTGCCAATACCCATTTCGATGCCCCTGGCCAGTCTGGCCGAATCGAAAGCGGTCAGCCCAGCGTTGCACGGACCAGCCGACCCAGATGTTGCCGGTGGTTCTGCGAGCTTCTGTGAGGCGCTGCTCAAATGTTCCAGAATCGACGACGATCACGGCGTTACCTAAGACATCGCTGGTTGGACCTAAAAGGGCAAGTAGAAGTGCCAGCCAGCGCATATCAGCGTTGCCTGTTGAGGTTTTGCAACAGTTGAATCAGTGCTTCCCTTGCAGCGGGTGTATCCATGTCCGATAGGGAGTGGGTAGCCGCTTCCCGGACTCGGGGGTCTGGGTCATCTTTTGCAATATCGAGCAACGCGGTGGCGGCTTCGTCAAACCCAAAGTCCTCCATTTCGTACACGATGGCCAATCGCCGTTTCTGGTGGGGTACCTGCCCCAGCATTGAGCGAAGAATGTTAAAAGACTGGCGATCCCCCCGATCGGAGAGCTCGTCAATGGCCTCCATCGCTAAGACATCGTTTCCACCCCCAACCAACTCCTGGAGCAAATCCATCATTCCAGGGGCGTCCAGGTCCGAAAGGTATTCCAGCGCGTCGGCTCGAAGTCGGGACGTTTTGGAATCATCGCCCAAGATGCGCATGAGAATAGGGGCGGCAACCGACTCGTGATGACTGAGGGCATGAAGAGCCTGGCGCTGCACCTTTTCAGAGGGGTCGGTATCAATCAGGGATTCCAGTTTTGCCGTGGCTGCCGGCAATTCGATATCCTCCAGCACGTCGGTAATGCGCGCACGAAGATGCTCATCGTCCGTGGCGTCTAGGTGTTCAATGATGGCCTCCAGAGAACGTTGGTCGCCAATTTCCCCCAGGGCAACCAAGACCTGCAGCATTCTATCGTCATCTTTTTGACCGTATCGTCTTACCCGCTGAGCGTAATCGCCCTTCCCCTCTAGCTGACGAGACAATCTGACTAGCGCCCGCTTGGCATCATCACTCCATTCACTGCGACGGTAGGTGGCCAGATGATCTTCGTAGCAGGCAAACACAGATGCGGGCGCTTGATCCAGTTGGTCATTGGAGTAGCAACGCCAAAAATCGGCATCGTCAGCCCAATCCGAACTAGGGTGATCTTTCACCAGTGCCGTAAAAGTGGACAGTGCGTCTTTCCAATTGCGATCTAGGATCAAGTTGTAGCCCTGTTGATAGGCTTTAGCCGCTGCATCATTGTTTTGCGCCTTCGCTTCGCCCTGTATGACTGCCAGTGGCAGCGCCAGAGCCAGAGCTAGCGATTGCAGCCATGCCATTGGGGTTTGCTGAAGCGTCGTTCGAGTGGCCTTCATCATGAGTGTTCCTTTCGGGTTGGTCGGATTGCCATCAGGCGCCGTTAGGGCGTGATTGAGGGAGGTTTCGAAGTTCCTCAACCGATAATTGAAATAGTAATGCCCGATCTTCGATTGCTGCTTGCAGCAGCCTTAGGCCGGACGCATTTGGTGGATTGGGCAAATTGGCGATTTGCAGAAATACCAGTTCCAGTTCACGCACTAACGCCGCTTCTCGATCGCGTTTTTGCGACTCCAGCTCGCCCGCTAGGGCGTTAGCGTCTGCTGCCAGCGAGGCCGCGGCCTGCGGTTCGCGCGGCCCCGATCCATCGAATCGGACACTTACCAATGCTGGGTTGTTTCGATTGGTGATGGCCAACAACATCGGCGCGGCGTTTTCCAAAAATTCTACATAGTTGTCTTGCGGTGTGATCGATTCGTTGACAGTGGCGGGCTGGGGGGCGCTGGCAATCAGCGCTGGCGGCCGCTGCTCTGGGGCTGCGGGCTGCGCAATCATTAATCGACCAATGCCAATGCCCGTGATCAGGATTGCCAGGCCCAGTGACGCAGCCGCAGGGAACCCCAGAACAACGCGTTTGCGAGCCGCCGGATGGATTTTGGGGCCAATCTTCCGCCATCCATTTAGTTCGCCTGCCGAAGGTCTAAGCGGGAGCTCTAGAGACGATAGAAATGCTGTTTGTGATGCCAATTCTTGCTGACACCCAACGCAGCCGGACAGATGAGCCAGGAAATCCGTTTGCAGGGAATCGTCACTGGGTGTGGCGCCGTGGGCTGCATCGGAAAGCGGACCTTGCCATTGCTTGCACGCGGTCATGGCGTTTGTCCTTCAGGTCGATGGGCGGTCAATTGGTGGCGCAACTTGTGCACGGCTCGAAACAACAGACTTTTTACCGAACCTTCAGCCTTGCCCAAGGCATGTGCGGTTTCCCGGGTGGACAACTGTTGAAAATGGCGCATCACAAACACGCTTCGTTCCGAGGGGCTGAGCTGTTGCAGAGCCACTAACAAATCTTTTCCCAGCTCTTGGTTGTTGGCGTTTTGCTCTGGGTAATGGCTGCTGACTTCTGATTTCTGGCCATCCGTAAGTGTCGGATTGTTATCCAGCGAGTCAGTGGATTGACGCCAACGCTGGCGCCGATGCCAATCGAGGCAAGTGTTGTGGGTAATTCGATATAGCCATGTGGCAAAGCCAGACTGCCCACGAAATTTTTTAAGGCCCCTGAGGGCTTTTATCATCACTTCCTGCATAACATCCTCTGCATCACTGCGCTGACCGGTCAATCCCAGGGCTAGATAAAACACATCATCTTGATGGCGATTTACCAAGGCTTGTTGGGCCTTTCGATCGCCCTCGCGAGCTAGCGCCAGCAGGGTCGTTTCCTGTGAGTTGTTCACCCGATTCCTCGTATCAGATGTCATTTGGACGCAAGCTTCAGCAAACGGTTTACGAATGGATGAAAATGGCCAAAAATGATCGTTAACTTGTTGTTTTTAAAAAATAAAAAAAGGAGCTTCAACGCTTTTGGTTTTTTGAACTAGTTCACGGTCTGGGTTGCGTTTAGGGAGTAAGTTAGCAATATCACGCATTGAATGGTGATCAATCGGCGCCCGGATACCCCCGGTCCACGGAGTACCCCCTGTTCCTTCTGACCCGCCGGGCGTCGATTGTCTTTATTAATCAAGCCCTTCCTTCCCTATCGGTCAAGCCAGTCCAGCACAGTGCCATTTGGGCACGATGATGGAGACGATTTCGGTTACTATCCGAGTTCAATGAGCAGTTAGCGGATTTTCTGTTGGATATCGAAAAAAATTGTGTGGTGTTATTCCACTATCGTTTAAGCGAAGACGGTCAACTGCTAGAAAGTTCCGAGAATTCAGACCCAATGGCATGCTTAATTGGGGCAAGCAACATCATTCCCGGGCTTGAAGAAGCACTGATCGGGCGATCCAGCGGCGATGAGTTTTCGGTGACCGTTGCGCCGGAAAAAGCCTATGGGCAACGCCAGCCCAATCTGCTGACTCGAGTGTCCGCCAAACACCTCAAAATGGATGCGCGCAAGCTCAAGGCCGGCATGGTTCTGCGGATTCAAACCAAACGGGGTCCACAGATGATGCGAGTAATAAAAGCGGGACGTTTTATGGTGGACTTAGACGCCAATCACCCCATGGCGGGAATGACACTCACCTTCGATATTACGATTGAGGATGTTCGAAAAGCCACTGAGGAAGAGCTACGCCATGGCCACGCTCATGGTAAAGGCGGCCATGATCACGGTGACGCCCAAGATCCGCAGGATAACTAGCAGGCTTTTGAAAAAAGCCTACCTTGGCTTTTTCAACAGTGGGAACGACCAATGTCATTTTCCGTTCTCCTACATTTTCAATGACTTGCCGTCAATGAAAGTGTCGGCACATCCATGCGCCGAGCCCAGGGACATTGAATTCCGAATTTTTTAATAGGCGGCTAGACAGGCAGGGTGAATCCCTGCCTATCTAGATATTGATCAAGCGGACTTTAGGCTTGGGAGGGTATTCTCAGCACCTGCCCGGGAAAGATCTTGTTGGGGTCTTTCAGCATGGGCGTGTTGGCTTCAAAAATCACCGTGTATTTACCGGCATTGCCATACAATTTTTTTGCGATGGCTCCTAGCGTGTCACCGGATTGAACGGTGTAGGTGTCGGCCTGCCAATCACCGGGTGTGGCCTCAGCTCCGCTGGTCACAGGGGCATCGGCGGTGGTGCTGACACCCGCGGCGTTGGCCACTACCAGCAAGTCTTCCACGGTTTCAATGCCAGCAACGTTGCCAAGAATCATCACGATTTTCTCTTTGGTGTCTTGGTCTGGGACTTCGCCGTCCACTTTAACGTGAGGGCCTTTTCGGTCGAAATAAACGCCTTCCGGGTTGATGTCGTGGTCACGAAGCCGACTGGCAAAGGATTTCACCACAACCGCTTTTTCTTCGGGATTTTCGTCAGCGCCAAAAATAGAGGCGCCGGCATCTTTTACAAAACTGAACAAACCCATAATTTTCCCCACTTTTCTGCGTTAGTGATCTTTGGGAGTGCCCCGTTGGCGGGACAAGTGTTTCGCTATTTTACCACGATTGGCCAGGCGATCTGGTTGCTCAGCGGTGATCACAGCGGGCGCCTTAGCTGGGATTGGAAGCTGGTTTCAATCAATTTTTCGGTGCAACGCTTTTTCGTCGAAGCGCGGCCCCTGGTTACTAGATACTGGCTGGTAAACGCCGGTTTTGGCATTTATGCCCTGAATCTTGTGTTATCAGGTCTGGTTCCGGAAGTGAATTTGTTGGGGGTTGCAACCTTCGATAAGGCGTATATTGGGATTTTTTAGTGGCCGTCTCTCGTCGGCGATCAAGGAGCAATGAGCATGCCGTCGCCAGAAATTGATCTGTCCCCTCACCGTTGGGTTATCCCGCCTCAACGGTCGCTGTTGGCTCGCCTGTACCGCTGGGCTTTATTCGCCCAACGACCAACGGCCGTGTCTGTTATCGCAGCCTTACTATGGTGTCTATGGTGGCCGGCACAGGGTTGGGCCTTGGATACCTGTGGTCAGTCGCCAATGGCGCTTCAAGTGCTCGGGTCTGGAGGGCCAATCGCCGACGATGGACGCTCCTCCAGCGGCTACATTGTTTGGGTCGATGGTAAAGCCAAAGTGTTGGTGGATGTGGGAAGCGGAACCTTTACTCGCTTTGGACAGGCCCAGGCCCAATTCGCTGACCTTGATCTGATAGCCCTGAGTCATTTTCATACGGATCATGCTGCGGGGTTACCGGCGCTGTTAAAAAGTGGGTATTTCTCACCACGCACTCGACCTTTGGCCGTCGCCGGACCCACCGGCGGCGGTCCTTTCCCGTCGTTGGAGGAGTTTCTTCATCGACTTTTGGATCGCGAACATGGCGCTTTCGGCTATCTTGGGGGTTATCTGGATGGCACAGCGGGGTTAGTGCCCCTTCGGCCAAGGACGGTGATCGAAGAATCCGATCACCCCACGCCCGTTTATCAAGATGACAGCTTAACGGTGGTGGGTTTGTCGGTTCCTCATGGCATCGTGCCAACAGTGGCCTATGCCATTACCGCAAAAGGGCGAACTGTGGTTCTTGGGTCGGACCAAACGACCGCCAGTCCCGCGTTCTCAAAAATGGCGAAAGGCGCGGACCTTCTGCTGCTGCATGCGGTTATACCGGAGCATGCCGGGCGCGCCGCTAGAGCTCTGCATGCCGTCCCTTCTCAATTGGCTACAGTTGCCGCCGCGACTCAGCCGGGTCAACTGGTGTTAAGTCATTGGATGGCGCGCAGTCTTGCTGTTCAAGATGAGATCTTGGCAACGGTAAAATCGGCCTATAACGGCCGCGTCACACAGGCTTCGGATTTGGACTGTTTTCCGCTAGGTGACAAGGCTGATGTACAATGATGGGTTCGCTTTCCAAGGGTCGCCGTTATGCGGGCATCCACACACTATGAAGTGATTGTTGTTGGTGGCGGTCACGCCGGTACTGAGGCTGCCATGGCGGCGGCGCGCAAAGGTGCGCGTACCTTACTGCTCACCCACAGCATCGAAACCATTGGCCAAATGAGCTGCAATCCGGCCATTGGTGGCATCGGTAAGGGACATCTGGCGCGAGAAATTGATGCTCTGGGCGGCGTGATGGCGCTGGCCACCGACCGTGCGGGTATTCAGTGGAGAACCTTGAATCGCTCCAAAGGGCCGGCGGTAAGGGCGATGCGGGCCCAATGCGATCGGGCACTTTACCGTGAGGCGGTGCGCGGCATGGTTGAACATCAGCCAAACCTTGAGGTGTTTCAGCAAGGGGTGGATGACCTGATTATCTCCGCTGATAAGGTAACCGGGGTGCGGACCCAGATGGGTCTGGAGTTCAGCGCCGAGGCGGTGGTGCTAACCGTGGGTACCTTTTTGGGTGGCAAAATCCATGTGGGTGAAGCCAACTTTTCCGGTGGTCGTGCAGGTGACCCGCCGGCGAATACCTTGGCTGCCCGTCTTCGTGAATTGCCGTTTCAAGTCGATCGATTGAAAACCGGCACCCCGCCGCGCATTGATGGTCGCAGTGTCAATTTTGACTTGATGGAACGCCAGCCGGGAGATGATCCGCTGCCAGTCATGTCATTCATGGGGGCCCTGGACGACCATCCTCAACAGGTGTGTTGCTACATCACTCATACCAATGAAAAAACCCACGACTTAATCCGCCAAGCCCTGCATCGGTCGCCGCTGTTTAGCGGCGAAATCGAAGGTACCGGACCGCGTTACTGTCCTTCGGTGGAAGATAAAGTGGTCCGCTTCGCCGATCGTAGCGCCCATCAGATTTTTGTCGAGCCAGAAGGGCTGACCACCCCAGAGCTCTATCCCAATGGTATTTCCACCTCATTGCCATTTGATGTTCAGGAACCGCTGGTTCGCAGTATCGTTGGATTTGAGCAAGCCCACATCACACGTCCGGGTTATGCCATCGAGTACGACTATTTTGATCCCCGTGGACTCAAATCCAGCCTAGAGACGCGTTTTATACAAGGCCTGTATTTCGCCGGACAGATTAACGGCACAACCGGCTATGAAGAGGCCGCAGCCCAGGGTCTGCTGGCCGGCTTGAACGCGGCCCAATCGGTCCGAGGTGACGCGCCGTGGTGTCCTCGGCGAGATGAAGCGTATATCGGCGTGCTAGTGGATGATCTGATCAACAATGGGACGCTTGAGCCTTACCGTATGTTCACTAGTCGAGCGGAGTATCGGCTGCAATTGCGCGAAGATAACGCCGATCGCAGGCTCACAGCCCAGGGTCGAACGCTGGGTTTAGTGGGTGATTCCAGGTGGCAGGCTTTTCAGCGCAAAACCGAGGCTATCGAGAAAGAGCAGGGCCGGCTGCACGATATCTGGGTTTCACCTCACAACGCGTTAGGTGCTGAAGTGAGCGCTACGCTCAATGAACCCATTCGCAAAGAGGTTCGCGCGCTGGAACTGCTAAAACGCCCGGGTGTGAGTTATGACCGGTTAACCCGTGTTGATGGGTTGGGGCCAGCAGTGAGTGATCCTAGTGTCGCCGAGCAAGTGGAAATTCAGAGTCTTTATGAGGGCTATCTGAAGCGCCAGCAAGATGAGATTGATCGGCTAAGAGCCAATGAGGGCAGGGCGATACCCGCTGGCCTAGATTATTCTGATGTGCGCGGGTTGTCTGCGGAAGTGACGGAAAAGCTCAGTCAGGCTCAACCCGAAACCATTGGTCATGCGAGCAGAATTGCGGGTGTTACCCCCGCGGCGATTTCGCTACTTTTGGTGTACTTAAAAAAGTACTCTGCGACTGAGCGAAAGGCTGGGTAGCTTATGTCCAGTAGCAGGTTGTTGAAAAAGCCGAGGATGGCTTTTTTCAGCAGCCTGCTAGCGAACCCCCGGAGATTTTGAGGCGCTAACGATCTGTCTATTGCCCATGCGATGTCCCTACCTTCGGGTGGCGGTCGCCTTTTAGCGTTGCATCAAGCTAGTCGCTATTGCTGGTAGTAGTTCTTAATCTTGATGTAATGATTAGCCGAATAGTGCTGACTCTCCACTTCTCGCTCAGTTAGGGCTCTAACCTCTCTGGCAGGATTACCTCGCCACAGGGTGCGCGGTGGTATGACTTTACCTGGCGGAACAACCGAGCCTGCGGCTATTAGCGATTCCTCGCCAATCACCACGTTATCCATCACCAAGGCGGCCATTCCGATCAGGCAATGATTGCCAATGGTGCAGGCGTGTAACGTGACCCGGTGGCCAACGGTCACGCCATCGCCGATAATCAACGGCCGGCCGCCAGGAGAATAGGGGCCGTCATGGGTGACGTGCAGCACGCTGCCATCTTGAATGTTGGTGCGATTGCCAATGACAATTCGCTCCACGTCACCCCGGGCAACAGCGGTGGGCCAGAAGGATGCATCTTCACCCACCACCACATCGCCGATGACCACGGCTGCTTCATCGATGTAGGCGCTAGGGTGAATCTGCGGCTGCGTATTACGGTAAGGACGAATAGACATCCAATGAGTGTAACAACGTCAGACAACAGCGAAAACCAGAACAACCCGCTTATGGGCAATCAGGCCTTGCCGCCGTTTGATCAAATTGAAGCTGAGCACGCCGTGCCGGCCCTTCGCCAACTGATTAGTGACGCAAATAACGCGCTGGAGTCGATTTACTCAGGGCCGGCCGACTGGGATCACTTGGTATCGGCAGAGGAACAGATCCTAATGGCCATTTCCAATGCTTGGTCGCCGGTGTCTCATCTGCACAGCGTGGCCGACAGCGAGGCATGGCGAACCGCCTACGGTGAGGCCGTGATGCTGTTGACCGATTTCCATACCGCATTGGATCAAAATCCAGCCCGGGCCAAGGCCTGGCAAAGCCTGGCCGACAGCGAACAGTATGCTGAGTTAAGTCCTCCACAGCAGCAAGTGGTGGAGCATGCTTTGAGGGATTTTCGTCTCTCTGGGGCGTATCTGGAAGCCGGTCCCCAGCAGCGTTTCGCAGAGATTCGCCGACGGCTCACTGAGCTTGGTACCGCGTTTCAACAGAACGTGCAGGATGCAACCGACAATTGGAGCCAGCATTTTGCCGACGCTGAAGCATTGGCAGGTTTGCCAGACAATGCATTGCAGCAGGCAGCCAGTCGCGCCGGTGATAAAGGCGGCTTTGAAATCAGTTTGGAATACCCCAGCTATCACGCGGTGATGACCTACGCCCACGACAGCAGCCTGCGGGAGACGGTCTATCGTGCCTACAACACCCGCGCCTCGGACCAAGGGCCTCACGCGGGTCAGTGGGACAATTCGCCCCACATCGTGGAAATGTTGAGTCTGCGCAAAGAGCTGGCAGATCTGCTGGAGTTTGATAGCTACGCCCAGTATTCCCTGGAAACCAAAATGGCCCCCGATGTGGGCGCCACACTTCAATTCCTTCGCTCCCTCGGCGAAAAGGCCTTGCCCCACGCCCGTCGGGACATGCGAGAGCTTAATGAATTTGCCGCCAGTCAGGGTGCCGCGGTGCCGCTGAAAGCCTGGGATTTGGGTTACTGGTCGGAAAAGCTTCGGGAAGACCGATTCGCTGTCAGTGATGAAGAGTTGCGGCCTTACCTGAGTTTAGATGCCTGTTTGTCTGGCATGCTAGAGGTGACTGCGCGTCTTTTTGGGGTGGGCTTTTCGCTAAAAACTGAGGCGCCTGTTTGGCATCCCGATGTGCGCTACTACGATGTGATTTCAGCCCAAGGCGAAACAATTGCTGGTTTTTACATCGATGTTTATGCGCGCAAGGGTAAGCGGGGCGGAGCTTGGATGGGTAACTGTCGGGATCGCTACCCCTGGCCTTCCCATACTCAGCTGCCGGTGGCCTATCTCAATTGCAATTTTCCTGCGCCCACCGAAGATCAGCCCTCGTTGCTCAACCATCGAGATCTGACCACCTTGTTTCATGAATTTGGCCATTCCCTGCATCACATGTTAACGCGCATCCCTTATCCCGCTGTGGGAGGGATTTCCGGTGTCGAGTGGGACGCGGTGGAGCAACCCAGTCAGTTTTTGGAAAACTGGTGCTGGGAGCGGGAGGCGCTGGATCAATTCGCCCGCCACGTAGACAGCGGACAGTCGATGCCCGACGATCTATTGGGCCGAATGCTGGCAGCGCGCCAGTTTCAGTCCGGGATGTTTCTAGTCAGGCAGCTGGAATTTGCCATTACTGATCTGCGCCTACACCACGAATTCAAGCCCGGCGATCATGGCCAAATTGCTCAGATTGTGAGCGAAGTGCGCGCTGAGGTGGCGGTTGTGCCTTATCCGCGAGGTAATCGTTTCTTAAACGGTTTTGGTCATTTGTTTGCCGGCGGTTATGGTGCCGGCTACTACAGCTACCTATGGGCGGAACAACTGGCCGCTGATGCCTTTAGCAAATTTCAGGAGGAGGGTATTTTCAATCCGGATACCGGCCGTAAATTCCGCACGGAAATTCTTGAAACCGGAGGTTCTCGTTCGGCCATGGAATCGTTTATGGCATTTCGTGGGCGGGCCCCGTCCGTTGAACCTTTGCTTGCGAGTTACGGTTTATGAAAGTTGCCAGTTGGAATGTGAACTCCCTCAAAGTGCGTCTGCCTCATGTGTTGGATTGGCTGGAGTCTGAGCAGCCCGATGTGTTGGGTTTACAAGAAACCAAGCTGACTGACGTAAATTTCCCGGTAGATGCGATCCGAGAAGCGGGTTACCAGGTGGCGTTTTCTGGGCAAAAAACCTACAACGGGGTTGCGTTGATTTCCCGCGAGACCCCCGAAGATGTTGTCACCGACGTTCCCAATTTGGATGATCCGCAGCGGCGAATCATCGCTGCAAGCTTCGGTGAGCTGCGGGTCGTGAACTTGTACGTGGTCAATGGCAAAGAAGTGGGCAGCGACAAGTTCGATTACAAGCTCAACTGGCTGGCCCGGGTCACGGAATTTCTCGAAACCCAAATCAATGAGCATCCGTTAACCATCGTGATGGGCGATTTCAACATAGCGCCGGATGACCGGGATGTGCACGACCCGAAACGCTGGCATGAAAAAATTCTTTGTTCCACCCAGGAGCGTGAAGCGTTGTTGGCAATCTACGACCTGGGATTTGCAGACACCTTCCGTTTGCACCATGAAGATGGTGGTCTGTTTTCCTGGTGGGACTATCGCATGGGTGGTTTTGATAGAGGTTTGGGGCTGCGTATTGACCTTGTTCTGTCGAGCCCCGAATTGACGGAAATGTGCTCAGCGGGTTACATCGACACGGCTCCAAGGCAATTGGAAAGGCCTTCAGATCACACCCCAGTGGTGGCGGAATTCGATTTCTAAGAGGGATTCCAATCGCCGAAATACAGAGCTATTGCTGTTGCTAGTAACTGCGCCAGGGCGGGGCTTGCGACTAACGCAATAGCGCTCCAACGTTGCGCAAAGCTTTGGCAAACGCCCACAAAAACAGCAGCGGCAACAACACGGTTTGGAGCAGAAAAACCGCCGCCAGTTTCAGAAACTGTTCGCTAGCGCCGGCCAGTTTGTCTTTGTAAAGTGTCATCTTCTGGCGCACGTTTAGGGCGTCTCGTGTCTCGCCAAACCAGTCGCCCAGGGATTCGATTAATCCCTTGTTCGAATCCTCCTCAGCTTCGCTGTCGGTCAGTTCTTCAAGATCTGTCCGAGTTTGTTCGATCTGCAAGGTTGCGTGCGTGTATTGTTCGGCCATGAACATGGAATAGATTCCTTCGTTCAGCATTACCATGGCCGGCATCGCGAAACGCAGGAACAACGCGAGTAGAAAAAAGCGCAGGGCAACCCGCTTTACCCGTTCGTTACCGCGTTGTTGAAATATCAGCCAGAGCAACGCGCCCAGCGACACAATCACGGAAATACCCCACCACGCACTGATATCCATCAGGATTTTCTGACTGCCAAGGGAGGTGCTGCTGACTAACATCACCCAGGAAAACCGCTCGATGAGATCGTTCACCGGGTCAACCAATTCTCCGGGTGCCAGTGTGACCCCAACGCCTGCGGGCTGCAGGGACAATTCTGTGCCTTGAATGACAGAAATCACCCCATTGAGTGCCCTGGCCAACCCAAAGGTGACCAAAGCCCGGGTAAATGCCTGTTCGTAATAGCCGTGGGCTTTCTGATCTAACCAAGGTGACCATGCAGCGACAGTCAGCAGGCTGGCCAGGATGATCTTGGCCCAGAAACTTCGGCCAAGCTTTGACGGTGAGGACGTTGTGGGGTTAGGGCTCAACAGACTCTCAGATCATGGGCTACCGAGGGAACTTGTCCAACGGTTGACTCCAAACTGGTGCGCTGGCGATGGCGTCCATTGCTTGATCCGGATGACAAATCACCTGCCACATATCTTCGTGTTTCGGCGTCATAAAGTTCTGCGCCACGCATTGGGCGAGCAAACTGTTAAGTGGCGCAAAATAGTCCAGTGTGTTGAGCAATAAGATCGGGCCCATAAATAGCCCCAGTTGTTTGAATGTTATGGCTTCAAACAACTCTTCAAAAGTACCACAGCCCCCCGGCAGCGCGATGACCGCATCAGCGTTAACTAACATGCGGTGTTTTCGTTCGTGCATATCCTCAACCAACTGAAGTTCGGTTAAGCCGTCGTGGCCCCACTCCAGTTCGTGCATGAAGCGGGGCAAAATGCCAGTGACGCGGCCTCCTACGCCAAGGGCACCATCGGCCACGTGACCCATAGAACCCCGGGAGCCACCACCGTAGATCAATTCGACGTTGGCCTTGCCAAGATGCTCGCCTAGTGCAGTGGCGGCGTGATGGTAGCGGGGATCAATCTGGTCGCTGGATGAGCAATAAACGCAGACTCGCTGTATCTCAGATTTTGATGACAAGGCTCAATCCAATTCCTCAAGAAACCTGGAATCTATTGTAACCCCGTGAGGTAATTTTGAGTGGTTGGTATACACATGGCGTAAACGATTTTTTCTCCCAGCCGGAAGGCAAGATTCGAGAAGTCGCGCAGGCAGGCTGCGCCAATCATAGCCGTTGAGAATAGTTATTTCACAAAGCGCTTGACGACTAAATCGTTCCCTGGCTGGCGAAAATGGCAGGTCTTCGTTGACGATTAGGGCATTGCGGTAACTCACCTTGGCCGCGTGAGAGTTATCAGAGTTGAGGTTGAAACGAGCCAGGGCCTGCTCGTAAACGGGTACGTCGTCATCCGGGTTGTGATTGAGCCGATAGTGATTGCCCAGTTGCTCACCGAGCAACTGGGCAGCTTTGCGATGTTGCCCCTCAAAAGCCAGTAGCTGGGCCAAATTCAAGGTCCGCTGGACCAAAATGAAATCGCCTTCACTGGCATGAGAACGGCTAATGTCAAAGGCCATCAAGTTCAACACATTGGCATTTTTTCGATGTCCTAAGCGCTCGTTGGCTGTACCCATACCACTGAGCATGCTCGCCACCTCTTCGCTGCGAGGTCCGAAGTGGCGCCTGGCCCTAGCCAGCCCGCGGTTATACACCACCAATGCGCGGTCATAGTCCCCTCGTCGCACTGCGCTGCGCGCCTGAGCTCTTAACATTTGAATCCAGAACGGCGCGCTTTCCACCACTTCAGGTGCGTTGTTGTGGGCGCGTTCCAGGTAATAATGGGCCTGTTTTTCCTCGCCATTGGCTAGCAGCATCTCGGAAAACTCTAGTTCAATGTAGGCCAGGCCATAGCCGGTACTATCGTTGTGTTTGCCCGCAATTTCTAGCGCAGCCTCATAGTCGCTGGCGGCGGCCGTTGGGTTGCCCTGGCGAGTGTTAATTCTTGCAGAATAAACTTCAAGATCCACTAAGGCTGCAGCGGCACCGGAGTTGTTGGCGAGTTGACCTAAGGTTGAGCGGGCAGTTTTCAGGTGGGATCGGGCAAGATTCCAGCGACGGGTTTCAATGCCTATGTGAGTTGCCAATCGGTGCATCTCAAAGCGCTGTTTTTGAGTGATCCCTTCAGCGGCGTCTAACACCGCCACTTTGCTCAACTGCTCGTTGGCCTTAGGGTACATTCCGAGTCTGGCCATGACGGCAGCGACGGCAAGTCTCAGTCGGGCGAGATTTTGAGGGGTTGCTGACAGGCCCTGTTCTAAACGATCAGCGGCTTTTAGTAGTAAGTCTTTGGCGGATGCTCCAGCGTGGTGGCGGGTAGGGTCGGCCTGAGCAAAGGATTCAATGAGCAGGTTGGTCACGCTTTCGGTTCGTTGGTGCTCTGCTCTCACTTGGTCCATTTGACGTTCCAAGGTATTTGAGTGACGTACGGA